>JAEZYZ010000245.1 GCA_023418705.1 Pseudomonadota bacterium
GACCGGCGGAGCTCCAAGCGGCGTCGGCGGCGCGAGCGCGACCGGGGGCATGTCGAGCGGCGGCATGGCCGGAGGCGGCGGAGCTCCAACTGGCGGGACCGGGGGCGCAGCGACGGGCGGCGCGTCGAGCGGAGGCGCCGCAGGGGCCGGCGGCCAGCCAAGCGGCTGCGAAGGGGGCGACTACTACGTCGCGACCGACGGCGACGACGCGAACCCCGGCACGATCGACAGCCCCTTCGCGACCCTGCAGCGGGCGATCGACGCGGCGGGCCCTGGCGATCGGTGATCTCGGGCTCGCGCGCCAGGCGCTCGGGGGTTCGGGTCTGGCAAAGTTCTTGCGTGGCCCCTCGGCGTGATGGGAGCGCGACGGCAACCGGGCGTCAGTGGAGCTCCGTTCCTGAGGCCCGGGATTTCGGCAAAGCGGACCGCGGCGATGGTGACCGTTGCCTACGTCGTCACCGGTCTGCTTTGGGTGTTCGTATCGGACATCGCCCTGTATCGGTGGGTCGACCACCCCGCGCTCGTCTCCCGCTTCGAGACCGCAAAAGGCTGGATCTTCGTGCTCGTCAGCGGCGTCCTCATCCTTGGGGTCACGTTCGCGACCTCCTTGGAGCTCGCGCGAGCGCAGCGCCTGGCCTCGACGGTGATCGAGTCGATCGGCGACGGCATTCTGCTGCTCGGGCCGAACCGAACGGTCGCGCACGCGAACCCTGCCGCCCTGCGCATCTTGAACAGCGAGCTCGGGGATCTGGTCGGAATGGATGCTCGGGCATTCGCTCAGCGTTTCCGGGTCGCTTACCCGAGTGGCGCCCTGGTCCCACCGGACCATTTCGTCTCGCAACGGGTGTTCGAGGAGCCCGATCCTCTCCGCTACAAAGCAGTCCTCCGCGTCGACGAGGACCGCGATCGGATCGTGTTGGCCAATGCGGCCGGCGTGCGCTCCAAGCCGGACCAGCCGGCGGACTGGGTGGTCACCGTCCTGCATGACATCACCACCTCGGACCAGCTCGATCAGCTCCGGAACCGGTTCTTTGCCGCCGCGGCCCACTCCCTCAAGACCCCCGTGACCACCATCAAAGCCCATGCCCAGGTGTTGATCCGAAAGCTGCCCCCGGACCATCGGAAAGCGGTGGTCGCGATCGAGCGGCAGTGCGACCGCATCGATCGTCTGGTGCAGAATCTGCTGGTGCTCGCCCGGGAACGCTCGGAGACCCTCGAGCTCCACCCGACGGCGCTCGAAGTGGGTCCGATGATCGAGCGCATCGCCACCGAGCCCGTCTGGTCGCACCACCACGAGGTCCGCGCCGAGGTCGCCGGTGCACCCCGGGCCTACGCCGATCCGGAGCGGCTGTCGCTGGCGATCCGCAACCTGGTCTATGAGGCGTCCCGCCTCTCCCCTGCCGAGTCGTCGATCAAGATTTCGGCGGGTACCGAGAGGAGCCACGTGACCGTGGAGGTGAGCTATGAGCCGATGGACGGCTGGGGGGCCGCCAGCACGCTCTATGACGAGTTCGATGACATCGGGATCGGACGAATGGTCACCGATACCATCGTCGAGGCGCACGCCGGCTCGCTCACCCGAGTCGCCGATCGGCCGTTCACCACCCGCATCGAGCTGCCGGAGGCCACGTGGGAGGCTGAGCGTGGAGGGGAGTAGGGACGTGTTGGTCGTGGACGACGACGACGACCTGCGAGACGTCATTCAGATGATGGTCGGCACGGCCGGCTATCCCACGCGCGCCGCCGCGAACGGGCGCGCGGCACTGGAGGAGGTGCGGCGGGCGCGCCCGGGGTTGATCCTTCTGGACATGCTCATGCCCGTGATGGACGGCTGGGAGTTCGTCCGGCAGCTGCGGGAGCTTCACGGAAACGGGATCCCCATCGTCATCGTCAGCGCGGCCGAGCACGTCCTCAGCATCGGTGCGGAGCTGGACGCCGCCGCCGTGTTGGCCAAGCCCTTCGAGTACCGGGACCTGCTGCTTGCTCTGCAGCGCCACTTGGGCGTGTGCCGACCCTTATCAGGAGCAACCTCACCTTGATCAGTACTGGCGGCGCGCATCGTCCGAGCGCCTTCGATACGGCGCCAGCGGCCTCCTCGCCCGGGAACGTCGCGCGAGGTCGGCGCCTACGCGAGTTGCTCCGCGATGTGGTCGCTCGCCGTCCATTCACTCGAGGGACGTGAAGGACGGTCCCCAATGCATCACAGCCCCGGATCTCGAGCAGGAGTACCGCACTTCTCCCTCACCTGCGGCGGACCCTGCTATCGCCTCCTGTCCGCGACACGATTGTGGAGGCCCACCCTGGCGGGAGCGCTGAAGGCCGGCGTGTTGCTCGCTTTGCTGACGTGGCTTCCACTGCTGCTCGGCGTCGACGCCTCGACGCGGGCCGCATTTCTCTACGACGTCGGTGTGCACGTGCGTCTGTTGTTCGTGGTGCCCCTCTTGATGGCAGCTGAAGTCGCCATCGACCGCCGGCTCAAGGTCGCGGTGGCGGAGCTCGAGCTCGAGGAACTGGTGGACGCCGACAATCGCGAGTCCGCCGCGGCGGCGGTGCGCTCGGCACATCGGCTGCGCGACTCTGGGTGGGGAGAAGGGATGCTCGCCCTGGCGGTCGTTGTCCTTTGCTCCGCCGAAATCCTGTGGGTCAGCCCCCGGGATCCGTGGATGTACGATGGTCCCCAGCGCTCCTTCTCCGGGCTGTGGTACTCCGGCGTTGCCATCGCGTTGTATCGCTTCCTTTTGCTGAGGTGGCTCTGGCGTCTGGTCATCTGGACCGCGTTGTTGACGTGGCTGACTCGCGCTCCGCTCAAGCTCCAAGCGGCACACCCGGACGCCGTCGGAGGGCTCTCCGTCCTCGTCGAGGCCCAGCAGTCGTTCGGCTGGCTCGCGTTCGCCATGGGGTCGGCCTTGGCCGGTGCCCTCACCAGCCAGGTCCGCTACTCCGGAGCGTCGGTGCTGCACTACAACTGGCACGTGGCGGTGTTCGTTGCTTCGACGCCGCTCGTGCTGCTGGCCCCGGTGTTCGTCTTCTGTTGGCCGCTCGAGCGGCTGCGTCGGCGGACGCGCGCCCGCTACGTCGCGATGCTGGCTGACTTCTCACGCAGGTACGAGACCGCTTGGCTGACCCCTGCTTCCGCCAGAATGCCCCTCGGGAGCCCAGACCCATCGAGCCACGCCGACCTGATCACCAGCTTCGATCGCTCCGTCGCCGTCCGTATGTTCCCCTTCACGCGCTTCGACTTCATCTTCCTGCTCGGGTGCGCCGGAGTTCCACTGCTGCCCTTTCTGATGCAAGGCATCCCCCCGGAGCAAATGCTCGCGCACCTGAGAGCGTTGCTCGGGTGAACCTACCGTGCTCCGGTGGGCCGTGGGTCGCCGTCGCCGAGGCAACGCTCGATACAATCAGGCGGAGCCCTCAGCGGATCTGCGTTGCTTCCCAGGCACGCACGCGCCTGCGGGCCGCATCGAAAATCCGTTCGTAGTTGAGCTTCCTGACCTTTTCACTCGCTTCGGGTGTCAACGCCGCCCACAAGGGTTCGTACTGTCGGTACACCTTCAGGTAGGCCTCCGGGTCGGTCGGCGCAACCTCGTCCGTTCCGAAGAGGAAGCGATCCGGGTAGCGGTTGATCAGGTCCGCGGCCACCGCGACGGTCTCCGGGCTCGCGACGATGTACTTCGCGACCTCCTCCCACGAAATGTCGAAGTGCAGGTGGGTGAGCTTGGACTCTTCAAGCATGCTCTGGATCACTCGCGCGTGACGGGGAACCGGATGAATGACTCGACCCAGGCCCAGATGGGACCAAATGATCGTCGTCTCTGGGTGCCGTCGCAGCAGCGCTTTCATCTGCTCGACGTAGACAGGCTGGGCCTTCTCCTTCGCAAAGGGCACGTCGATGTCGTTGTGGACCAGGGCGACGAGCCCCACCTCTCCGGCGAACGCGAGCAGGCGGTCGAGCGCGGGGTCCGTCAAACTCGGCACGACGCCGGCGACCTTGGAGGAAACGAACTCCTTGTGAATCGTGAATTCTCCTATTCCGGAGAACACGCCAGGGTAAGTCAAAAGCACCCGCCGAATGTGCTCCGCGGCATACATATCGGCGGGATTGAAACCCGTTATCATGGGATCCAGCCGAGCCTGATCTCGTTTGGGAAGCGAGCGGTAGGCTTCCGCGATGAATGCGTCCGTGAAGGAGTAGTAGTAGAGAGGCGCGTCGGTGTGCAGGTAGTACGTTGGCGCGAAGTCGCCTGACAGGCGGTGGGACCAGAGCTGCTGCAGTGGGATCCCGAACACCACGGCGCGCCCGACCCTGTCGCCCATCACGCCGACGAATGTCTCGATGTGTGGCCCTTCTTGCACATAGTTTGTCAGGTGCACATGACTGTCATGGAATGCATAGTTGGGCGATGCCCCCGCGGCCGCACCAGGCGTTGACGCCGCCGCTGCGCCAGCCGGCGCTCTCGTCGCCCAGCCGGACGCCGGGGTAGCGCGTTGGGCGCCCTCTACCCCACGACTCGCTGGCGCGGCCGGCTCGGTTGGCGAACCGGCTGCACGCTGGCAATTGAATGACATCGAGCAGAGGAACAGCACCGCACCACGCGCGATCCGCCGCAACCGCGAAGGGGATCCACTGGGCCGCATGGACTGAAGCCTTTTCGTCCACCTGGCTCAGAACGCGAGCCCGAGCTGCGCCGTCGCGATGTGATACTTGCCTTCGGGCGCGACCAAGGGCACCGACCCCAGCGCGTCCTCACCCGGGCTGTTCTGCCGCCCGTAGGCATATCTCAGCTTTAACACCAAGGTCTGGGTGCTGAACGGATAGTAGCCGAGCTGCCCCTCGACACTATATAGACGATCGTTACTCAGATCCGTACTCGCATCCAGCCAGTTGACGCGAACCCCCAGGTCCAGGATTCTGTCGACCAGCATGTACCCAACCTGTCCCCAGACACCGATAGAGGTGAACGCAGGACTGGCTCCGGATGGGTCAGTGCGTCTCACGTAGCCTTCGACCAGAGCCGTGAAGCGGGGCCCTTGCAGCCAGATGTCGGCACTGCCAGCGAGATGCTGGCGGCTTTCGCCGCTTGCCTCCGCATCAAACCGAAACGTGGAGGGGTTGAAGTTCTCGATCGCCAACTCCACGTCACCGGCATAGCCCTGGATGGTGAAGGAGGGCCGCAGCGGCACGGGCTCCTCAGAGGTGATGTACATCGCCTCATTGGCCGCTCCGGGGCCAAGCGGGCTGACGGTCACGCGAGCCAGGGCGACCCAATTGCCTTCGATGGCCGTGAACTGGCGGAGCGGCGTCCCGGAATAGATCCCGAGCCAATAGTCGACTACGCCTTCGCCGAGAGATCCGAGCAGCGTAACCCCCTTGTCGCGTCCCGGCCAGAAGTAGTCCGCGACAGGGGCCCACTCCGGGAACAAGATCTCCTGCGGACCGAAGTACTCGTGACGTGAAATAGGGGAGTATTGCTGCCCGATCCGCACCCCGAACTCCGAGATGGGCATGATCTCGACGTAAGAGTCGAGCAAAAACGGCGGGTTTGACGCGAACTCGAAGGACGTCCAGAAGCGCACCCACTCCTCGAAGATGTGCCCGGAGAGGAACGGACGGGCGACGAAGAAGGTTCGACGGTCCAAAGATTCGCCGTCGCGCCAACGCGGTTCCAGCCGATAAGCGACCTGCAGACCCATTCGGAGTTTGAACTGAAGGTCCGCGGACTTGATCGCAAACCCCTCTCCGGGGAAGTACCCGGCGACGCCGCCAGCGATGTCCGCCTCAGGTGCCTCTGGGGCCGGTTCGGGCGCCGAAGTGGGCGGCGGCTCGGGCAACACGGGCGGTGGAACCCCTCCCGGCGGGGGGGGCGGGGTCACCAGCACCTCCGCGTCAGCAGGCGCCTGGCCGGCTTCGCCGGGCGGCTCGGGAGCAGCCGCAGGTGATTCCAGAGGTGGCGCTGGCTGTTCCGCAGGCGCCTCCTCCTGCGCGCGCAGCTCCGCCCACACGGCGACGCACACGGCGATGACCGCGAAGCTCAGGGCAATCTTGGCTGGAACGACGTGCGGCATCACTCAGCTCCGGGTTGGGTTGCTGCGACGGACGGAGCCAGCGCCGGCACCGCGGCGCCCCGCGTGGTTCGGGACGCCGGTCGGGAGGCGAACACGTTCGCGTTCATGGCGCGGATGATCGACGCGATGGCCCTCTGACCTCGAACGCTATTTCCGGCCTCGTCGAGGGGAGGAGAAAACGTGCCGATGGCGAAGCGGTTCGGGACCACGGCGACGATCCCGCCCCCCACGCCGCTCTTGGCAGGAACGCCGACTTCATACATCCAAGCGCCGGTCGTTTCATAGAGCCCTGCGGTCGCCATCACGGCCAACACATGTTCTACGGTTCCCGGAGCGACCACTTTCTGTTGGGTTACTGGGTTTCTGCCACCATTGGCGAGCGTCGCTCCCATAATGGCTAGGTCCCGAGCGTTCACACTGACCGAGCATTGTCGCGTGTAGAGGTCGAGCGCCTCCAGCGGGGCCGTCTTGATCACCTCGTGCGCCGTTAGCAGCGTTGCAATAGCGCGGTTTCTGGTATTCGTCTCAGTTTCCGATTCGTAGACCTCTTCGTTCACCGACAACTGCCGTCCCGCGAAGGCGCCGTAGGTTGCGATGATCCCCTTCCACTTGTCATCTGCGCCATCGGCCGGCAGAGAGGCGACGGTGGCGATCGCGCCCGGGTTCACCAGCGGGTTTCCCGCGGGGTGCTCGTCCTTGCCGAGCTCGATCGCGATGATCGAGTTGAAGGGCATCCCCGTGGCGTTCACGCCGATCTGCCGCTCGACGGCGGCGGCGCCGAGGAGCTCGATCGCCCGGGCGAGCGTGAAGATTTTACTGACGGACTGAATTGAGAACTCGTCCCGTGCGTTGCCAACTTCGTAGACGCTGCCATCGACGGTGGCGATCGCGATACCGTAGAGCTGCGGCTCCACCTTGGCGAGCACCGGAATGTAGTCCGCGTTCTTCCCCTCCGTGAGCCCTCGATACTCCGTGTAGGCGCGGGCCAACGCTTCGCGGAACGGGTCCCCAGCCGGGGCGCGCCGTGGCGCAGTCGGCCTCGCCAGCGGGTCGTATCGCGCAGCCGGAACCATGTCTCCGTAGGTGACGTTCGGAGCTGCCGCATCTGGGCTTCTCCCCCCGCACGCCGGAGCGACGACGACCACCCCCATCCCCGCGACCACCAGCTCTAGAAGCCGACGCACTCCAGACATGGCACACCTCTCAGTACTTCGGGACGGAAACTAATGCTCCAATAGTAGGCGTCAAGCACCAAGGAGGGCGGAAGGGTTTGACCGTTGCACCCATCGGGTTATTCGGCACGAGCTCCGCTACCCAGACCACCCGCGCGCACAGGATAAGTGCCTTCGGGTGGTTAAGCTCTCGAAGCTTTGGCTCGACCACCGACAAGCCGTCTGTCCAAGGCGCGCATAGCGACGGCGCTCGACGCGGCCGCGATCATCGTAGAAAACGGGGGGACCACCCTCAGCGCGAGCCGAACGTTTCGGGGTTTGCTCGGCGCTCTGGGCGGAGACTCCAAGATCGAGGTCCTGGTACGGATCGACTGCGTGATGGCCGTTGGCTCGGATCGCCTTTTGGGCATGCGACCGCTCGAGTGGCTCGGGACACATCTGATTCGAGCCGAACAGGCTGCGGGGGTCGTCCACCAGCTCTCGGCTCGGGGCCCTGTGCGACTCGGAGAGCTGGAAGCCGAGCTTCGGCGCGTTCGGTCTGCGCCGGCGCCCTATTCGACCCGTGTCACGCTGCTGTGCGTGGCGGTCGCTTCCCCCGCCTTCGCCCTGCTCTCAGGCGGAGACCTGCGCTCCGCGCTGATCGCTGCTGTGGCGGGCGCCGCCGGCAAACGCGCCAAAGACGTGTTGGTCGAGCGGGGGATCCTGCTCAGCATGAGCACCCTCCTTTCAGCGACGTTTGGAGCGCTGCTGGCGGGGACTGCTGTTCGCCTCCAGCTCAGCGCGTCGGCCGGCCCAGCGCTGCTGGGATCGTTGATGCATCTCGTTCCTGGGGTGATGTTGCTAAACGCTGTCTGGGACATCGCCACCGGACGCTACCTGGTGATGGGCCTTCAGCGGCTCGCCTTTGCGAGCACGCTCTTCCTGGCGCTCGGCGTCGCTTTGGCCGCCGGAGCCTTCCTTGCTCGAGGAGGCGGATGATGTTGGAGTGGCTCGGGAGAGCCGTGCTGGCGGCGGTGTTCTCCCTCTGCATGGGCGTCCTCTTCAACTCACCGGTTCGGGCGCTCCCGCTGTGCCTGGTGGGCGGTGGCGTCGCTCGACTCTGCCGAGATGGACTCGAGCTTCTCGGAGCGCCGCTGCCCACGGCCACCCTCGCTGCCGCAGCGGTGACCACCCTGCTCGTACTGCTCACCTCCAAGACGATCGAGGTTGGCCGCGTGGCCCTCGTCAGCGCGGTGATGCCGCTCGGCGCCACGGTCGTCATCTTCGAGGCCGTGTCCGGGATGCTGCACGTGGCCAACGCAAACGAACAGCAGGTGCCGCTCGTCGCGGCGCAGTTGGTACAGGCGATGGCCAAGTCCCTCGACATCCTGTTCGGGATCGGATTCGGCATCGCCCTCGGCATCGCGCTTTTTATCGCGATCAGGAGCGTGTTCGGCGACGCGTCCGGGCTACCCGGACCTTTTCGAGAGCCCGGTGTTCCTCGAAGGCGTGCGGGACGCGGACCGCCTCAAGATCGGACGACTTAGAAGAAGATCGAAAACGCGGCCGTGAGTGTGGCGCCCTTTTGACCACCGGTGTAGTAGCCGAACGTGCTGTTCACCGGCGATCGATGGATGTAAATCCCCTGCAGGTTGAGGCGCATATCGCGCGAGTTGGCGGGGTAGACATTCGCGCCTCCGAGATACTCGTAGCTACGCTTGAACCCCGCGCTTCGGTCTCCGAAGACCTGCGACGTTGCGCCGTACACCTCGAGCAGGCGGGGCAGCGGAAAAAAGCCGCCTTGCACGTAAAAGCCGGTATCGTGGATCGACTGGATGGGCAGCGGACCATCCGCGTCGAAGTCGGCGAGCCAGCGGTTATAGTACTCGACCTGCAGGAAGATCCCACGATACTTCAGGCCGGCATCCATGGCCAGCATTCGATAGCGGGCCTGCTGCACGGTGACGCCTGAGGCGAGCGAGTCGACTTCAAACAGATTGAGGCTGTCCGCAAGCCGAAGGGTCGTGTTCTCCGGTGCGCCCGTCACGGCGTCGGAGAAGCGATCTTCCCGGCTTTGAGTTGCCGACGCGCCGAAGCGGGTGGCAATGTGGTCGTGCATTTCGAAGTCACCGAACGCCCCCTGTGGCCCGAACTCCGTCGTCGTCGGCATCCACCAGACCGACGCTGCCGTCGCGAAGTCGCGTGTGAGCTGTCGCGCGGTGACCCCGAGGGCGCTCAGGTTGTTGCCAACCATGGCCGTATACCAAAGGCCCGGGATAGGCTCGCCGTTGATCCAGGCGCCGTTGGTGAAATAAGGGCGAAAGAACTCGTCGGCCATGACACGGTCGTGGCCCAGCCAGTAGGGGTGCGACCCTTGGAGCGTGCGGGTGCCGGGGAGAGCATTGAGGCCCGCATACACATTGAGAGCTCGATGAAACTGGTAACCTAGAGTGGCGAAGATGTTTTTCTGATCGGTGGTGTTCACGGTCCATAGGATGATCTGGTAGCGGAGCCTCGGGAGGCCCAGCCATCCTTTGAGGAAGACCATGATCCGATGAGAATAGATGTCGTGGCGCGTGTCGACGGGGCGAACGTTGCCGAGATGATCGACGAAGGTTTGCTCGGCCGGGAGCTGATTCATGTATCGAACGAGTGCGTACGCGCTCAACGACAGCTCTCCGATGGGAGTTCGACCAACCAGGAATCCCTTACCGGGCTCGAACACGCCCCACGTTTCGGTGGGCCCTTCGGATGGACCGGCAGTGGATCGAGTCACCTCGCTCGACGGAATTCCTTCGGGCGAAGGGTCCGCCGGCGGCGCCCGCTCGTTTCCCCGCGCGGCATCCTCGGGAGGCGCCGGGTGTGCGGGGCGCGGGCGAATCCCGCACACGATCGGCGCGAGGACACAAGCGCACACGAGGGAGCGCCTCACGATGTCTGGGCAGCGGATCCGGGTGAACATGGCCACCCCCTAGCGGTAAGGACGGCTCCGGCAGACGTCGAGACGGTGGACCTGCTCTGTTTAAATACAATAGCCTAGCATTAGTCTCCTATTTGGTGGGAAGGGGCAAACCTGAGGCACGACGCCCCGCTCAAGAGCGCCCGCGCACGGTCACGACCGGGCATCGCCCGCTCGCTTGCGTGAGCTCGCCGATCGGCGCTGCGCGAGCGGCGAGCTCAGCGCCCTACTGCTGTTCCTAGCTGCCTTCGGCATCGAGCAGACCGACCGAAGGCCGATGTCGCCTTGCCTCTATGTGCAGTAGTAGCCTGCGAGACGTGAACCGCGGCCCTGCTCTCGGTCAGCCCGCTCGACCCCACCCAGTGTCCACGCGTTCGGGCTGGTTGGGTGGGATGCGCCGCGCGACCGAGGCGAGCAACATCTCCAGGCCGGTCATGGTGTGGGGCTTGTCCAAGAAGCCAACCACGTTGGGCATCTGCAGGAGCTCCGAGGCGTCTTCCGCCTGAAAGCCGCTGGTGATCACCACAGGGATGGCGCTGCGAACTTTCCGGAGCTCCGCCAGGGTTTGTTCGCCGGAGAGCTCGGGCATGGTCAAATCGAGGATCACGAGATCGAACGCATCCGGCCGCTCCGTGAGGAGCTCGATGCCCCGCCGGCCGTTGTCGGCCGTCACGACGCGATGACCGAGCTCACCGAGCATCCTGCCCGTCACCAGACGCACAGCGGGCTCGTCGTCGATGAGCAGGATGCTGCGAGCCGGAGGCGCCACGTCCAACACTGCCTGGATGCTGGACGGGCGCGACACGGATTCACGTGCGACTGGCAACAAGACGCTGAATTTGGTCCCTAGCGGCGACGTCTCGTCGACGCCGAGCCAGCCGCGGTGCGCCCGCACGATACCGGCAGCGGCGGCCAGGCCCATGCCGCGCCCGGGGCCCTTGGTCGAAAAGAACGGCTCGAACAGGCGCTCGCGCGCTTCGGGACCCATGCCGGCGCCGGTGTCGTTGACCGTCACCTTGACGTAGCTGCCCGCACCGACGCCGTACGGCTCATTGCGCTGCTCCTCGAGGCGCACGGATTCTGTCCGCAGCGTCAACGTGCCCCGCCTCCCCTCCATCGCGTCGAGCGCATTGAGGATCAGGTTGGTCACCACCTGGCGAAGCTGAAACCCATCCGCGCCCACCGGCGGCAGCTCGGGGCCGAGCTCGAGGACCAGGTGGGCCTTGGACTCGACGGTGGCGTGCAGCAGCCGCAGCGCCGCCGAGATCTCGGCGTTGATGTCGAGCGCTTGGATCGCGAGGCTCCGCCGCCCCGCGTAAGCCAGCATCTGTTTGCTGAGCTGAGCGGCCTCACCAGCGAAGGTGATGATTTCGCCGAGGGAGCGCGACAGCTCGGGCGCCTCACAGGGCGTCACGGTGAGCTGCGCCAGCTGCGCGTTGCCGATGACGCCACAGAGCAGGTTGTTGAGGTCGTGAGCGACCCCGCCTGCCATGACGGCCAGGCTCTGCATGGCTTGGCTGCGCTGCAGCTCTCGGTCCATATCGCGCTGCCGGCGCTCGGTGACAGCCCGTTCCGTGAGATCCCGCACCACTCGCAGCGTCAGCTCGTCGCGCGATGCGTTTGGGTCGAAGCGCGTCTCGGTCACGAGCAGGAGCGATCGCGGGTTCCGCTCGAGGACGACCTCGTAGGAGCGGCGATCTCCGACGTTCGGTGTGGTGGCCGCCAGCGTGTGGCGGCTCCCCTCCGTCAAGAGCTCGGAGAAGGTCTTGGTCGAGGGGTCGTCGCGCGAGACACCGAGGGTCTCGGCGAGGGCTCGGTTTGCGAACACGATCCGGTCGTGCGCGTCGAAGAGACCGACCCCCTCGCCCAGACTCTCTACCAGCGCGCGCTGCTTGAGCTCGCTGTGTCGCAGCGACTCCTCGCTCAGCTCCCGAGCTTCGATCTCCCGGCGCAGCGCCTCGTTCAGCACCATGACGTGGCGCCGCGAGTCCACCACCAGTCCGAGCCCGCCGGCGAGCACGAGCTTGACCAGCAGCGCGATGATCGCCGCGGTCCGCCCGATGTCCGGGCTGGTCGGAAGATCCATGGCGAGGCCACGATCGACGAGCGCGACGCTGAGGATCACGACCAGCGCACCGCGCAAGCCCAGCCACGCGGCCGCCACCAGGCAAATGCCCAGGCCGAACATGAAGGCCGGGTTGCCCAACACGTCGTGCAAGGTGCTGAACGAGGCCTGGTAGGCGAGCACCAGCCCCGCGAGGATGCCGCACCGCACCACCGTCCCTCGGCGGCTGCGTTGCGGCGGCGGCGCCGGCCGGGCGCTGGGGATCACCTGCCGCACGTACGCGGCCGCGAGCGACGTGCCTTTCGGTTGAACCGATGCCGGGTCGCCCGAACCGAACATGCGACCGGTCATACGCTGTCACGGCGGCCCCATCAAGGGGCCGAGGGCGAACGCCTTTTACGGCGAGCGTCTACATCGGGAGAAAGACGAGACGGTCGCGTCCGACCAGGCCGCCATCAGCCCCGCACCACGGTGTTCGGCAGCTCGTTGGTGTCGTCCGGTCGGGGTGGAAAGTGCATTTCGAGCTGCTGGCGGAGCTCTGCAATGACCTCGAGGACACCGTCCGCTGGCTTGCCGTCCCGAATGCGCTGGATGAGGTGCGCCACTTGATGCTGCCACCCGGTATCACCGACCCGCTCGTGGATGCCGCGATCACCAAGGATGACGACACGGTGCTCGAGCTCGGAAATCAGCAACAGGATGCCGGTGCGGTCTCGGGTTTCGTAGACGCGACGCTCCGCGAAGAGCTGAAGCGCACGGGACGCCACGGCTTGCTCGATCAGATCGGCTGGCAACAGCCGGCGCAAGAACGTCGAGCGTCCCAGATGTCTGAAGGCGAGCACCGCGACCGGGAGCTGAAACAAGAAGGCCGCGAGGGCGGCCCACTCCCGCAGCTCCGGGGTCATGTACTGTGCCGCATACAGCAGGGCGAGCCCGGCGGTGAGCCCCCACATGCCTGCGATGCCCGCGCGCCATGCGCCATAGGGAGCGCTCCGTTCCACGACGGCGACCACCAGCTCCGTGTTGCTGTGCCGCTCCACCTCGGCCACGGCGGCCTCGATACACCGGCAGTCGGACTCGCTCAGAAGATGCATCTCGAAGCCTTCCATTTATCCGCGCGTCACCAGGAACCCGAGGCCCCGCCGCCTCCAAACCCGCCGCCACCACCGGAGAAGCCGCCGCCTCCGCCGGAGCGGCCGCCGAAGCCGCCGCCCAGCCCGCCGCCGATGAAGCCTCCCCCGAAATATGCGCGTCGGCGACCCCGCCTGCCGAAGCGCGACCCGAAGAAGGGCAGCCCGAAGACGAGCAGCATGAAGAGCAGGTGCAGCAGGGAGCCTCCCCCGGACCGGCGTCCGCCCTCGGGCCGCGCCGGAGGCGCGGTCTCCGGCAACTCGAAACCTTCGCCGGAAGCCGCCCGCATCAACACGCCCATCGCCCGCTTGATCCCGGCGGCGAACTCGCCCTGCCGGAAGGCGGGGACCAGCACCTCGCGGATGACGCGGGCCGACTGCGCGTCCGTGATGCGACCTTCGAGGCCATAGCCCACCTCGATGCGGACCTTGCGGTCCTGCTCGGCGACGAGCAGCAGCAACCCCTCGTCCTTTTCCTTACTGCCGAGCTGCCATTTCTCGACCACACGGATCGAGAAATCTTCCAGCGGGTCGCCCTCGAGGCTCTCGATGGTGAGCACCGCGAACTGGTGCCCCGTCTTCTGTTCGTAGGCGGCAAGCTGGGCGGTGAGCTGCTGCTCTTCGGCCGGGCTGAGCACGTCGGCCAGGTCGGTGACGCGTCGAGTGAGCGCCGGGACCTCCAGCGCTCCGGCTGCCGGCGCCAGGCTCAACCCAACGAGCAGGGCGCTGACGAGCCACGCCCAGCGTGCGGTGGCAGCCGAGATCACAGATCGACGTCCGGCGCCTTTTCCAGCTCCGGCGCCGCCTCGAAGGTCGGGCGCACCTCTCGGTCGCGCAAGCCAGCGCCGATGCTGGTCGGGAAACGCTGGACGACCTTGTTGTACTCCGCGACCTGCTCGATGTAGCGCTTGCGGGCCACCGCGATACGGTTCTCCGTGCCTTCGAGCTGCGCCTGCAGGTCGCGGTAGGCGTCGGTGGCCTTGAGCTCCGGGTAGCGCTCGACCACCACCATTAGCCGCGAGAGGGCGCCGGAGAGCTGCTGCTGGGCCTGCTCGAACTGTTTGAGCTTCGCGGGGTCGTCGATGGTCGAGGCGTCGACCTGCATGCTGGCGACCTTCGACCGCGCCTCGACGACGTCCTGCAGCGTCTCCTGCTCGAACTCTCCGGCGCCTTTGACGACCTTGACCAGGTTCGGCACCAGGTCGGCGCGGCGTTTGTACTGATTTTGAACCTCCGCCCAGGCGGCCTTCACCTCTTCGTCGCGGTCGATGACCTCGTTGTAGCCACACCCCGACAGGCTCAGGGCAAACAGCAGGGTGGCAGGCGCCCACGCGCGGGCAATCCGTGAGAACAAGCGTTGGATCATGGTGAACATCTTCGAAATGGCTGCCGGCGGGCGGTGCTCGACGCGCCTGCCTCGGAACCTATAACACCGCTGCTCCGAGTTGGCAGGGGCGGCGCGGCGGGGTTCCGCCCCTATCGAAGCAGGAAAGCCACGCATTTCGACCGGATGAAGCACGAACACCGGTCGCCCGAGCTCGTCGGGGCGACCGGTGCTTCGATCGGGCTCGGCGCCGCGCGCCGAGCGTGCCTCGCAGGCCCCGCCCGTCGAGGGAGTCGTAGCCGAAGGTCATATCGACCGGACCGGTGGCGTTGCCGGCGTTCGTCCCGGTGCCGACGGCCGCGCCGTCGACGAAGAACGTCAGCGTGCCGCCCTGGCGCCGCACGGCCAGGTGGCGCCATTCCCCATTGCGCAGCGACGGGATCGGCGAGCTCAACGTGTTCGCGCCGCGGATCTGCAATAGCAGCTGATTCCCATAGACGATGAAGTAAAAGCCATCGTACGGATACCCCGCGCGTCGCTTGGAGATCAGGGGGACGACCGTCTGGCTGGCAGGGTTGGTCACCTTCGCCGTCACCGCCAAGGTAAAATCCCCGGTCCCAAAGTCGTACTCCGCGCGCTGCGGGACGACGGCGCGGTCGTCCCTGCCGTCGAAGTGGCGCAAGATCTCTCCAGGCTCGGCCGCCGCCAGGGCGTCTGCTCGAGTCGCCACCGCTTCATCGTAAGCCGCGCCGCCGCTGCACCCGGCAGCAGCCAGACAAAGCAGCGTCGCACCCCAATTTCGAACTTTCGTGGTTTGGTCGTTCATGAGTTCCCTCGCAGGCTCTTGTTCGGAGCGATGCACCGTGCACCGCGTCCCCCGGGCACTCTTCAAGAGCCGCCCGGCGCGGACGCGGCGCCCTAGAGCACCGACCGTGCCAGCCGCGGCGCTCACCCGTGGCATCGGCGAAGTGGCGGTTTTTCTGCCGTTTCGTCGCACGAGGGTCGCACTCGTCGAGCCGCAGTCAGCCGATCGTCCGCGGATGGCCGGCGGACGTCCGCGGACACCTCGCGGGACCCTGAACCAGGGCTTGCCCGGCGCCTTGGCCTACTGACAGTACGTCTCGATTTCGTTGAGACGCACGTAGATGGCCTGCGTGGCAGGGCCGTTGTGACCGATGATGCGGATCCTGTCGGTGGTCACCGGCGTGAAGAGGTGCGTTCGGTGGACGCTGGTGTTCCCCGTGACCGCCTCGATCAACGCCCAGTCGCTGCCGGTCCAGTAGGTGATGTCGTAGTCTTGAACGGCGTAGCCGGTGCTCGAGTACAGCTCGAGCCGACCGATCAACGTCGGAGAGGCGTAGGTGAGCTCGAACCACTGCGGCAGGGTGAGACCGCTCTCGGGGGCCCAGCCGTTCGTCCAGCTCGCGCTGCTGCTTTGGGCCGTGTTGCGGTCGCCGTCATTGACGTTGCCCGGCGAATAGCCGCTGAACGTGCTCTCGGCCGAGGCGACCGCCGAAAGCGCCGTGTTCCCCGAGTCGGCGCACTCGCAGGCCACTCCATCTCCCGTGAAGCCCGGCAAGCACTCACAGGAGAAGCCGCCCTCGGTGTTGGTGCACGCGGCGACTCGGGAGCAGGCCTGGGGCTCCGCCTCGCACTCGTCGATGTCGACGCAGACGTGATCTTGCGCCTCGTAGCCATCAGCGCACGCCGCGCACGTGTAGCTGCCCGGGGTGTTGACGCAGGCCTGGTCGGCGCTGCATGTGTGGGTGCCGTCGCTGCACTCGTCGATCTCCGTGCAAATTTTGCCGTCGCCGGAGGTGCCGCCGGGGCAGGAGCAGCTGAAGCCGCCATCGGTGTTCGTGCAGATGCCGTTGTCGGCACAATCATCGAGGTTTTCGGCGCATTCGTCGACGTCGGCACAGGTCAGACCGTCGCCGGTGTAGCCCGGCCCACAACCGCAATCGTAACCGCCTGCCGTGTTGGTGCAGGTGGCGCCCGCGGCGCAGGGCTGGCTATCCTGCGCGCACTCATCGATGTCCGTACAGGTCAAACCGTCGCCGGTGTAGCCGCTGGGACAGGAGCACGTGTAGCTGCCGTCGGTGTTCGTGCAGATGCCGTTGTCAGCGCAGTCGTCCGCGTCCTCGGCGCACTCGTCGATATCGGTACAGGTGGTGGTCCCGTCCCCCGCGTAGCCCGCTCCGCACTGGCACTCGAAGGCGCCGTCGACCGGCGTACAAGCAGCGTTTTCGTGACAGAGGACGGCACACTCGACCTGCTCGCACGCCCTGCCGTCCCCGCTATAGCCGAGCAGGCACTCGCACTCGAAGCCGCCGATGGTGTTGGTGCAGCTGGCGTGCGCGTCGCAATCATCGGCATCGGTGGCGCATTCGTCGACATCGACGCACGCGGTCGCGTCGCCCTCCGGGTTCTCGAAGCCCGCGGCGCACTGGCAGCTCGGGCGTCCACCGACGACGCTGCACGTGGCCCCGTCGCCGCAGGGGTTCGTGAGCTCGCCGCACGGGTCGATCGGCGTCTCTTGCTGATCGATGATCGCTTGCTCGCCGCAGCCCTGCTCGGTATCGGCGCATTTTTCGAGGTCGATGACGGCGCTGACGCAGGCCTTGGTCAGGCCCAAGGCCAAGCAGCTCGTGGTCTGCGAGCAAGGCGTGTCGACGCAGGGGTTTCTGAGGTCGATGCGCAGGTCGACCGTGCGCTCGGGCAGGTAGCGCAGGATGCGCCGCGCGACGATGCAGCCTGCGTAGTCATTGGAGGCCAGGCAGTTCTCCGGCGGGCTTCCGTCGGCGCGGACGCGCGCCTCGATCGCAAATTCTCCGGAGTTGTCCGCCTCCGGAATCACGACGAGCCGCCCCAGATACCCGGTGTCCGGATCGCATTTGGTGGACACCGCTGAAGCCGGTCGATCGCCGAGTTCCCCGATGGGTCCGGCGGCCACCGCAGCCTGCGCCTCACAGGGGACATCGGTGTACAGGTGGACGACGACCTCCGTCGCCGGCTCCGCGCAGGCGGCGGCGACGATCGCGACGCCGCTCGCCGCCATCAACGCGCCGCGGCGCGCTCCCGCTGGAGGGGCGAGGTTCTGGACGATGTCCTGGGCAAAGGAAGAGCGCACGTTTCGCATGATCGGCCAGGCATTATTCCAGTCGTCGCCCGCGACCAACACAATTCGCAGCGTGGCCGTCGAGCCTCACCCTGCTCGCCTGTCTCGGCCAGAATCCTGGCTCACGATCGCCGCCACCGGATTCTCCAGTCTGGCAAACTGATCGGTGCTCTAGGGCACGTAGCGTCCGCCGGTGGCGGTCCCCGGCGCGTTGATCGAGCCGCCGAAGACCACCATCTCCGAACCGATCCACGTCGCCGTGTGCCCGGTTCGGCCCGCGGGAGCGCTGGCCGCCGACATCAGATCCCACGAGTTGGTAGCAGGGTAGTAGCGGCTGCCAGTGTTGGTGCCGCCGCTGGCTTCGGACCCTGCCCAAACGATCATCGTCGAGCCGGTCCAGACCGCCGAGTGCGAGCTGCGCTCCCCTGGCGCGTTGGCCGTCGCCATCGTGGTCCAGGCGTTGGTGGCCGGGTTGTACCGCGCGCCGGTTCCCAGCAGAACGCGCTCGTCGAGGCTCGTGCTGCCATCACCGCCCCAGACGATCATCTCCGTGCCGGTCCAGACGGCGCTGTGGTTGAAGCGAGCGCTCGGAGCATTCGTGGTGGTGACCGGGGTCCAGCTATTGGTCGCGGGATTGTAGCGGGAGCCCGTGTTGAGGGGGACAGGATTGCCGCTGACGTTGCTGCGCCCTCCCCAGATGATCATCTCGGTTCCGGTCCAGACGGCGGTATGCTCCCAGCGAGCGGTCGGCGCGTCGAAGCTCGTGACGGCGGTCCAGCTGTTGTTCTCGGGGTTGTAGCGGCCACCGGTATTGAGCGCGGAGTCCTCGTCGGTGCCGCCCCAAACGATCATCTCCGTGCCGGTCCAGACCGCCGTGTGCTCGTTGCGGGCAGCGGGAGCACCGGTGGTCGTCATCGTGGACCAACCCTCCGAGATGCTGTAACGGCCGCCAGTGTTCAGTCGAGCGCCATTTTGGTTGGCGACATCGCCGCCCCAAACGATCATCTCCTCACCGGTCCAGACCGCCGTGTGCTTGTAGCGTGAGGCGGGGGCGCCGCTGGTCGGCAGCGGGATCCACATATCCGGGGGGGTGCGGGTTGGCGAATAGCGCGCCCCCGTCGCCAAGGAGACGACGGGCAAGCCCGCGCCACCGCCCCAAACGATCAGCTCGCTGCCCGTCCACACGGCGGTGTGGCTCGTACGGTAGGTCGGCCCATTGGTGGTGTTCAACGTCAGCCAGAGGTTCGAGACGCAGGCGTCGTCGACACACCCAGCCGCGCAAGCCGTATCGATCGGAGGGTAACTGCAGTTGCCGTCAGCGCAGGTTCCGGCTTCACCGTACGTCCGCAGGGTCTCGTCATCGATGCAGGTCGGATCGGGCGGCGTGGAGCACGTCACCTCGGCGCATGGATCTGAGTTGCACGCTCCGGCGGAGCAGCCGAAGGGACAGCCGGTATCTGTTGGCTCGTAGCTGCAGCTGCCGTTCGCACAGCTGCCCGCCTCGGCATAGGTCCGGAGCGTCGAAGCATCGGGGCATGCAGGCTCCGGCGGCGAATTGCACGTGACCTCGGCGCACGGGTCGGTGACGCAAGCGTCATCCTCACACGCGCAGGAGATGAGGTTCGAGGTGTAGCTGCACTCGCCATCGGCGCAGCTGCCGATCGCATCGTACGCCCTGAACGTTTCCGCGCTCTCGCAGGCGTTGTCGGGCGGCTCGTCACAAATGACGCCCAGGCAGGCATCCGCACCGCCACCTCCGGCCACGCCGCCGGTCCCCGATCCGGCGGCCCCGGCCATGTTCCCGGTGCCCGCCATTCCGGCGTTCCCGCCGGTGTTCGCCCCCGCGTCCCCACCGGCGCCTGCCATGGCCCCGGCGCTGCCGCCCGCCCCGGGGGTCGCGCCGGCGCCGCCGCTGGAGGTGCCGCCCGTCCCCCCGGTCCCGGCATCCTGTGACGGAAAATCCCGCTCGGTCGAGGCGCAGGCCAGTGACAGGGGCGCGACGAGGTAGATGGCACGAAAGGCGGTCGAATGCAGCATCGAAATCTCCAAGTTGGGCCCGATGGTCGCACGGCCGCGCGCCTGCGACCAGGCGCAAAGGTCAAATCTGACGGAGCAGCGCAGGCCGCGTACCAGGGCCCACACCGCCGAGGCCCGCCGCGTGTCTCAAGGTCGGCGCCCCGATCGCACCTCAGCGCACGACTCGGATGCTGAACGCCGGCGTCTTGAGCGAACCCCACAGCCGTACCCACAGAGGCAGATACATCTCGGTGCCGCGCGCGCTCGTGAGGTCGCCGAGGTCGATGACGTCCTTCCACCCGAACCCCTCCCGCAAAAACCGGGTCACGGTGGCCTTGGCGTCCGCGTCGTTCCCACTGACGAAGATCGAGTGGTCACCCCCTTGGAGCTGACCGGGGTCCACCATCAGGTGCGCGTTGACGGTGTTGAGCGACTTGACGACCTTCGTCTTCGGCAACGCTTGCTGGATGCGCTCGGCGAGTGATTCAGTGTTGCACACGAAGAGCGAGGGCGGAAACCCTTGCGCGAAGTCGAGCGGGTTGGTGGTGTCGATCAGGATCTTGCCGGCCAGCGCCGCTTCACCCGCCGACTGCAGCCCCGAGACCGCCGCCTGACCGTTCAGCGCGTTGAAGAAGAGCTCCCCGTGGCGGGCCGCCTCTGCCAGCGTGCCGAGCTTCACGGCGCTGTGCTCCGCATGCCACACGTGAAACGGCGGGTTGCCTTGGCTGTCCTTCTCTCGTTTCGCGAGCGTCGCGGCCGGGTCGCGCGTCCCTATCATGACGTCGTGCCCAATCGACTGAAGCTTGCCCGCCAGTGCCTGCCCGACCATGCCCGTGCCGAAGACCCCAATTTTCATCCGCCCTGCTCCTTGCCGACGTCGCTTGCGACGTCACCGCTTCGCCGCGGTACACCGGCAGCGGGCCGGACACAAGTGGGGCCCGGCGCGGGCCGAGCGTTCGGAGACGCGCCTCAGCGCGCCTCGAGCGCGATGTAAGCCTTCAGCTGCTGGACGAGGTGATCGAACATCAGGCGCACCCGGCGGTTGGTCTTCAGGTCCTGGTGCATGACGACCCAAGTCTCGAGCTGAAACTCGAGCAGACCCGGCAGGACGGGCACCAGGCCGTCGCGCTTGCCGAGGGCGTTCTGGCAGACCCCGATGCCGAAGCCGGCCTTGATGGCGGCGTACTGGCCGACGTCGCTGTCGCATCGGTAGGCGAACAGCTCGCGGGTGACCGGGATGGGGGTTTTCGGAAGGCGGCGGATGGAGGCGGCGCTGTCGAAGCCGACGAGCGCGTGCTCGGTCAGGGCGTCGAGCGAGCGCGGGGCGCCGTGCAGCTTGAGGTAGCTCGGGTGAGCGTGCAGCCCTAGCTTCACCACGCCGGCCTTCTTTGCCACAAGCGCCGCTTGTGTCGGTCGGATCATTCGCACGGCGAGGTCAGCGTCCCGGCGCAGCAGATCCTCCGATCGGTTGGAGAGCACGACCTCGACGTCGATGCGCGGGTGCAGCGCGCGGAACGCCGTGAGCACCGCCGGGAGCACCTCGGTCCCGATCATCTCGCTCGCCGTGATCCGCACGGCGCCGCGCTCTTCCTCTGCCGCACCCGACGCTGCGCGGACCAGCGCACGCGCGGCGCTCGACATCGCCTCGGCGTGGGGAACGAGCGCCGCCGCGGCGGAGGTCGGGCTGAGGCCGGAGGGCGACCGGGTGAACAAGGAGACGCCGAGGGCTTGCTCCAGCGCATCGATGTGCCGCCCGATCGTGGGCTGGGTCAACGAGAGCGCCCGCGCTGCCCCCGACAGGGTCCCTTCGCGAAACACCGCCAAAAAGGATCGGTAGAGCTCCCAGCCCGGCTCGTTGCCACTCATGCAAGAACGTATAGCAGATATGCACCTTTCTTGAATTTCGTTTGACAGCTCGATGGCTCATCTTTGCCTGCGTGACGGGCACGGCGCCCGCGGAAAGGAAGCAGGATGAACCGCACCGCATTGATCGTTGGAGCCACTGGGGGCATCGGGTCGGAGGCGGCGCGCGCCTTGATCGCGAACGGGTGGAAGGTACGGGCGCTGCACCGGGATCCGGCGCGCGCGGCCCGCACGGCCGCCGGGCTCGACGGGGTCGAGTGGGTGCGGGGGGACGCCCTGAGCGCGGCCGACGTCGTCGCAGCGGCCAGCGGCGTGGCCGTCATCGTCCACGCCGTCAACCCACCCGGGTACAAGAACTGGCAAGGGCTCGTGCTGCCGATGCTCGACAGCACGATCGCGGCGGCGCGTTCGGCAGGCGCGCGCATCGTGCTGCCCGGGACGGTCTACAACTTCGGCCCCGATGCGCCGGACGTCGTCGATGAAGCGACGCCGCAGCGGGCCACCACGAGGAAGGGCAAGATCCGGGTCGCCATGGAAGAACGGTTGCGCGAGGTCTCGCGCGACGGGGTGCCCGTGTTGATCGTGCGCGCGGGCGACTTCTTCGGCCCCCGCGCGGGCAACAACTGGTTCGGGCAAGGGGTCGTCAAGCCCGGTCGGCCGCTCGCGGCGGTGACCTACCCCGGTGCGCACGACGCGGCCCACGCCTGGGCTTACCTTCCCGACCTCGCGCTGACCATCACCCGCCTCTTGGAGCGCGGAGCGGACCTTCGCTCCTTCGAGGTCTTCCACTTCGCGGGTCACGCTTTCGAGCGCGGCTTGGAGCTCGCCCAGGCCACGCGGCGTGCAGCGGGCGCGCCGTCGGCGCCGATCCGGCGCTTCCCTTGGTTTTTGGTCTGGGCTCTCTCGCCGTTCGTGGAGACGTTCCGTGAAATGCTCGAGATGCGCTACCTGTGGGAGCGCTCGCTCTTGCTCGACAACCGAAAGCTCGTCGCCTTCCTCGGCAGTGAGCCACACACGCCCGCGGACCAGGCTCTGCGCACCACCTTGAGCGGCCTTGGGTGCTTGCCGCAGCAGCGCAGCGACGACTTGCCGGTCGCGAGCCTGAACGGCGTGTGACGGCGGGCCGTCGATTTTTTCACCCGATCAGCGAATTGCGGGCACCAACGCTATAGAGACAGGCCCGCGCAGAGCAAGGGGTCGAGTGACCCGGCGACTCGGGCTCAGCGCAAAAGCGCCGGAAACACACCCGCCGCGAAGCTCAACCAGAGGACGCCGAGCAGCGTCGTGAGCAGCGCCACCGGCAGGCCGACCCGCAGGTACTGCCAGAAGCCCACGCCGCCCACTTCCCGGCCCGCCTCCGCCACGATGATGTTGGCGACCGAACCCAATAGCGTGAGGTTGCCGGCAAACGTCGACGCCATCGCGAGCAGCTCCCAGGCGAGCTTGGGGTGGTCGAAAGCGTGCATCTGCTCTTGTACGATCAAGATGAAGGGGACGTTGGAGACGACGTTCGACCCCACCATGAAGATGCCGGACAGCCGCAGCCATTTCGAAAACCCTTCACCAACGTCCAGCGGAAACGCGGCGAACAGCGCCCCGGGCGCGCCGCTCTTGGCGAACCCCTCGACGGCGACGAACAGCCCTCCGAAGAACAGCAACAAGGAGAAATCGATGCGGGGCCACAGCTCGCGCGCGTCGCGACGGTGGCCGAGCAGGAGCAACACGAAGCCCGCCGCCGCCGTCCACGCCAGGTCCGTGCCTAGCGAGTAGGCGATCGCCGTCGCCAGGATCATTACGATCGTGAACAGGGCCCGCGGCGACAGCGGGGGACGCGCGTGGCCGCGGGTCAACGTGGCGCGTGCGAGCTCGCGCCGGAAGGCCAGCCAGAGCACGCCGTGGTTGAGCGCGAGCCCGACGATCGCCAGCGGCCCCATCAAGGCGAGGTGGTTGCGGAAGGACAGATCCCCCAAGAGGCCGCACAGCATGTTCTGGGGGTTGCCCACCAAGGTCGCCACGCTGCCGGTATTGGCCGCGGTCGCGAGCGCCAGCAAAAACGGCAGCGAGGGCAAGTTGTGAGCGACGACGAGGCGCACCACGAGCGGCGCGGCCAACAGGCACACGGCGTCGTTGGTGATGAGCGCGCCGCCGATCCCGGCCCCCCACACCACGAAGCCGAGCAAGCGCGCCGGAGAACCGGCCGCTGAGAGCAGCCACCCTTCGGCGGCTTCGAACGCGCCGTCGACCGCCAAGAACGCGCCCATGCCCATCACCCCGAACAAGAGCAGCAAGGTCGCGCCGTCGACCGCGGCGAGCGCCTCCTCCGGGGACAACACCCCGAGCACCACGCAGCTCACCGCTCCCAGCAAGGCCGCCGCCGGCCGATCGAAGCCCAGCCACTCTAGCCGGCGCGCCGAGATCAGGACGTAGGTGACGAGGAAGATCGCTGCGCCAAGAGGAGCCATGTCGGGTGCGCTGGGGCGCCCGAGGCTACCTCAAAGGTCGGTCGCCGGGGGAACGAGCGGCGAGGCACGACCGCCCTGCCTCCTGGGTAGCCCGTGGTGACAAAGAGACGCTGCTACGCCGCGGCGGGCGGACCGAACCACCGGGTGAGCGCGTCGGAGAGGCCCTCGGCCGTCCCCTCCCCGACCCAGGCGACGTATCCATCGGGGCGGATCAAGACGGCGGCGGGAGCGGCAACGGCGCCGAGCACCGGGAGCTCCCAGTTCCCTCCGTACCGGGCTTCGACCCGCCGGACGCGATCGCGCCAGGGCGTGATGTCGAGAGCGCCCTGACCGGTGAGGTCGAGCAGGACGGGGCGCGCCGCGTGTAGCAAGGCGAACACCCGCCGGGGACCGGCTTCGGTGTCCAGGTCGAGATCGGGCATGCGGCGGCCGAGCAGCGGGTGCCCTGGACCGAAGTCGTACTGAATGCCAAGGCCAGACATCATCGCGGCGTAGCGCTTGCGCGGCTCGTCCAGCGAGAGCAGCTCGGTCATGGTTTCACGCAAGGCGTCCATGCGCGCGTCGCTGCGGCTGAGCGCCGTCTGGGCCATGGTGTTCTGGAGCACGCGGGCTCCGACCGGGTGGCGCTCGGCGTGGTAGGTGTCGAGCAGGCTTTCTGGCGCGGTCCCGTGGACCACCTGGGCGAGCTTCCACCCCAGGTTCAAGGCGTCCTGGACGCCAGTGTTGAGCCCCTGGCCGCCCATCGGGGAGTGCACGTGCGCCGCGTCGCCGGCGAGCAGCACGCGCCGGTCCCGGTAGGACGCCGCCTGCCGCGTCGCGTCCGTGAACCTCGAGATCCAGGTCGGGTCGTGCACGCCGTAATCGGTCCCGTACAGGGCAATGAGCGCCGCGCTGAGCTCACTCAGGGTGGGCTCGTCGCCGTGGCCGACCTGTTGCTCGCGGAGCACGGCGCGTACGCCCTTGCCGCCTTCCAGCTTGCCCAGGCCGTAGGTGCCGAGCTCGTCGCGACGGATGCCATACGCTGGCTCTTCGGTCATTTCGACCTCGGCGATCAAATAGCTGGTGGAAGGATCCCAGCCGGCGAACTCGATGCCCGCCGTCTTGCGGACCCGGCTGCGGCCTCCGTCGCAGCCAACCAGGTATTGGGCTCGGAGCGAGCGCCCGTCGGAGAGCTCGACGGCGACCCCCGCGTCGTCTTGCTCGAATCCCGTCACCTCGAGGCCGCGATGGATCGGGACGTCGAGCTCGGCGACCCACTCCGCCAAGTGACGCTCGATGTGATTTTGCCACAGCGCGAGCCCGTAGGGGTGACGGGTCGGAAAGTCGCTGATGTCGAGCGGGATCATCGCGAAGGCCGCGACCTGGGCCTTCTGCCCTGCCGAGAGGAAACGCTCGGCGATGCCGCGCTGATCGAAGACCTCGATGGTGCGCGCGTGCAGCCCGCCGGCGCGGGAGCCCGCGAGCTCTTGACGCGCACGCCGCTCGACGACGGCGACATCGACGCCGGCGAGCTCGAGCTCGGCCGCAAGCATCAGCCCCGTTGGACCACCCCCGGCGATCACCACCGCGTGCGGTGCCAGGGCCCCGCTCAGTCCAGATCCGTCGTGCATATTCGCTCCTCTCTTCCGCTGCCGTTCATCGGCGCGCTGCACAAGGTGCGGCATGCGGGGGGGCTTGTGGCAATCCCCCGTCTCTGGCATACGTTGGACGTGGGAAAGGACGGGGTCGCCCACACCGGCGGATCGCCGCCAAAAGTTAACGGCGTTAACGCGAGTTTTGCCGCGCAAACGCAGGCCTTCGCGCGTTTGACCCCGCCAACGCGTCGCCGGTATCGTGCCAGTGGGGTCGTCACCGATGTCGCGTCAGCCCTCGAAGCCGTTCACGCGAGGGGGTGGGCGACGCCGTTCAGCTCGGCGACTCAGCGCTTCGACGGTGCTGGGATTCGGGCAAGCAGAGCGTCGAGCTCTCGAGGGTCTTCTGCGTCGTTGGTTGCACTGCGCCCTCGCGTTGGGAGATACGACTCGAGCGCCATCGCGATGCGCTCGATCGGGGTCAACTTGGCGATGCGTTCGATTTCACGCAGGCGCGCGGCGTCCGCGGAAGCGCTGGGGCGGCCGTTGAGGACCCAAATCGGAAAGGTTCCGGGTTGGTCGAGCGCTGTCACGACGCTCGAGTGTAGCACAGGCCTCCGCCGTCGCGCGGGGTTCGACCCCTCACGCTCGGCGCCGATATCGGCTTTTGAAACTAGAAACGCTTTGCAGGCCAAACCGGCTATGGTGGAAAATCGGACGCTGCTCGAGTCGGGTCGTCACCGATGTCGCGTCAGCCCTCGAAGCCGTTCACGCCCAGCGAGCTTTCGGACAAGCTACGCTGCGATCACCTCGTCTCGCTGCATCGACTGGCGCGCGCCTTCTGCAGGTTCCTCAAGCTGGCAGCGCAGTGTCCGGCGCCTCGCGGCTGACCGCGTCGGGGGGTGCGCCGCCGTCGCGAGCGCGGGGCCTGGGGTGTCAAAATTGCCACTCCCTGTGCTCGGAGCGGTCTCGCTAGCGTCGGACTGCTAGACCTTGCGCCACCGCACCCACCCACTCACCAGCAGACCGCCCCCACCGCGACAGGGTCGGCCGTCGAGAGACAGGCGGAGCCGCTCGAGCGCCCTTGCCGTCGGCGTCCTGGCGGCGGCGAGCGCCGTGGTGTCCGGCTGCCACGTCATGACGGTGGACGTGCAGCGTTCGAACACGGCAGCGGCGGCGAAGCCTTACGACGGCGCTATGACCGTGCTCGTGCTGAAGGACCCGCCCCAGGACGCGGTCGAGGTGGGCAGGCTAACGGTCCATTCGACGCGCCGCCCCGGGGACCTGCAGAAGATCGTCGACAAGTTCTCCGACGAGACGCGAGCCTTGGGCGGCGACCTGGTGAAAATCGATTCGATCGAGGAGGTGGTCGAGATCACGCACGACCTGAACGACGGCAGCGACATGCCGACGCAGAGCTCCACCTTGAAGGTCGAGGCGCGCGCGCTGTCCACCCGAGGAGGTGGGCGATGACATCACCGGGGTACCGAGCAGGCGTGGCGTTGTTCTGCCTTGCGGTGCTGCTCGCCTGCCGGATCGGGCCTGGCCTGGACGCCGAGGTCCCGCTTGGACCCAAGGGTGCGCCACAAGCCAAGCTGCCGCGTCTCTTGCCGAAAGGCAGCCCGCTACCACCCGACGCGCGGGAGATCGCGATCATCGAAGTCTCGGCGCCGCCGGAGGTCCAGACCTTCGGCGCCTACGAGGTCGCGGACGAGTGCCGCTCGGCCAACGAAGCCATGTTCGAAGATATTCGCACCCGCGCGATGGGGCTCGGCTGCAACGCCGTGGTCGAGATCGGGCGGATTTGCTCGCCGCGCATCGCCCGGCTGCGGGGGATCTGTCTGCAGTCAGCCGCCTTTGCGCCGGCCCAAGGCGCCGCGGCGCTCGCCAAGCAACCGTAGCGGCGACCGGCCGCGACCCGCGCCCCCGACGTGCCCGTCACCCGCAGCGGCTGGTGACGCCATCAACACCGACGACAGCCATGAAATACCTCCCCCGCCTGTTTCGCTCGCTCTTCTGGACCGCGCTCGCCTCCGCGCTGCTGCCCGCAACGGGCTGCGGCAGTGATGCGGAAGGCGACGGAGGCCCGAGCCCCGAGGAGCGCGCGATCCAGAGCGCCGAGCCGGTGCCGCTCGAGGAGTTCTGTTCCCGCGCGGTAGCCCTGCGCTGTGAGGCTTCGGCTGCCTGCTGTTCGGATCCCGAGCGCCAATACGCCTCCCACGACGCCTGCGTCGCGGCGGAGCAGGCCTTGTGCGAGGACTACTCCCTGCCGCTGCTGGAGACCCCGGGCTTCGCTTATGATCCTTTGCTTGGCGGGCAGCTCCTCGCGCTGCAGCAGTTGGCGGCCGGCGATTGCGGCGCGCCGTCTCGATCGATCGCCGACGCCGTCGTGCCGGCCCTCGGCGCTGGGCAGCCGTGCAGCTTGGAGGTGGTCGCGCTCACCGGAAAGGATGCCTGTCAGCCGGGTCTTTACTGCTCGATCCCAGCCGGTGAGACGGAGGGCACCTGTGTGGCCTTCGGCGCCGCAGGGGCGAGCTGCGACAGCGCCACGCGCTGCGGCGAAGGACTACGCTGCGTGGACTCCGCTTGTGAGCCGCTACCTGCCCCCGGCGACCGCTGTAAGTTCGGCGACGTATGCGCGGAAGGTCGGTGTATGATCGATGTCGCTGCGACCGAAGCGCAGTACGAGGGCCTGACCGAGGAAGAGATCCTGTTCCGGGAGCTCGAGGGTGGCCTGGATCCGATCTACGTCTGCCAAGCCCCGCGCGGACGTGGGGCGGCGTGTATCATGCCGGAGGAGTGCGCCAGCAACTTCTGCGACATCGACGCGGCCATCGCGCAAATGGCCGAGGTCGCCCGCTGCGCCGCCTGCAGCACGCACGAAGACTGCCGCTTCCACGACCCCGAAGCCTGGTGTGATGCGGGCGTCTGCCAGACGGGCGCCACCAACAGGCCCACGCTGGCTCCCTGCGATCAGGCAGCCGAGTGCCAGAGCCTGAGCTGCAACGGCGGCCGCTGCGACCCCGTGAGCCCCAATCAGTTCTATTGCCCAAGCCCGGTTTGAGCGACGGCGCCGGGCACGGGTGCGCCGCCTGCAGGGGGGCGCCATTCTTCGGGATTCTCTGGTCTGGCAAACGGATCGGTGCTCTAGGCTCTCGCCGGAGCGCGCGAGGCAGGCAGGGACCTCCCGTCGATGGGGTGTCTCTGTGCGCGCGAAGGGCCTATGCTGCAGGCCGTGGCGCTCGTCGTCCCGAGCCAGCGATCGAAGCACCCCGTTTTTCGAACGGCGCGTGCGATCTGGACGGCGCCCACCAACTTGCTCGGTCATGGGGTGGCGCGCGCCGCGGGCTGCCGGGCGGCAGCGCGGATCGGGGGGCCGGCAGCGCGCGCGTGGCTGTACTACTTGCCGGAAGGGCGCGCCAACGCTCTCGGCGCCGTGGCCGTGGGACACGTCATCATCGCTGCGCCGAAATTTTTGGAGAAAAATCGAGCCTGGATCCTGGCGCACGAGCTGTCCCACACCCGGCAGCACGATTGGCTTGGGCCTCTCTACCTGCCGCTGCACGCGCTCGCACAACTCGTCAGCGTCGCGCTCACGACCGTGCGGCCCGTGCCCGGCTACAGCCGCCAGCACGCTCACAACCCGCTCGAGCGACGCCTCCTTTGCGTGCCTTTCGATGTGCTCGCGGAGCGGACGCCGCACGGTGGCCCCGGTGACGCCGGCAACCCGGTGCTGGCGGCGTTCGGATTGAGGGAGCCCACGCGCTGAACGGCAGCACCGCGATCCGTCGAGAGGGCAGCGTCGCAGTCTGATCGCAATTCTTGCGTCATCTGAGGCAGCGCCAACCCGAGCGGTGGCGCCTGCGGGGCGTGACAGCGGTGCTGGGAGCGGCATCGACCTTGCCGTCATCGATCTTGGATGACACCCTTCACAGGGTCGGTGTCGTGGCCACTTCGCGGGGCTCGCCCAACGGCATTCTTTTTGTTCTCGGCATGTCACGCTTTGCGCTGGTCTTCGTCCTTTTCGGCATCGCCTGCGGACAGTCGCCGGATCCGGCGCCGGATCCGACCGTGCCGCTTCGCGATGACACCTTGATCGCAGATCCGTCGATGGCGCTCCCTGAGGATCTGGAGGACGTCGGGCTCTACCTTGATTCGACTGATCTCGAACGTGTGCACCCGCGCGCCGTCAAATACCGGCCCGCCTTCGAGCTGTGGAGCAACGGGAGTGACAAGGCTCGCTTCATCGTCGTGCCGGAAGCGGAGGCGGTGGCGACGGCGGACCGCGCAGGTTGGGTGTTTCCTGAAGGCACGCTCCTCTTCAAGACCTTCAGCTACCCGACGGAGGACGGGGCGGCGCTCCGCCCCGTCGAGACGCGCGTGCTGAAGCTCGAAGCCGACGGCTGGCAGTACGGCGTGTACGTCTGGGACAAAGCGGGCAGGTCGGCCACGCTCGGCGACCTGAGCAGCACGGTTCCGGTGCCGGTTCGAATCGAGGATGAACATTTCGAGCACGTGATCCCCGCCAAGCTCGACTGTCGCAAGTGCCACGAATCAGCCGATCACGCGGTGCTGGGATTCAGCGAGCTGCAGCTCAACGCGCCGTTCGGCGAAAGCGATCGATCTCAGCTCGACGCCTTGACGGCGGCCGGCGTCCTCGACGCGGCGCCCGAGTCGGCCGCAGCGATCGTGCACTCGGATCCGCTGACCCGAGAGGCGCTCGGCTACCTCACCGGCAACTGCGTGCACTGCCACAACGGCGGAGACGGACCGTCCTCGGCGTTCGACCTGCGGCACGCGGCGGCGATCGACAACCTCGTCGACCAGCCGGCAGAGGGGGAGCTCGCCACCGGGGTGCGGGTCGTCCCCGGGCACCCGGAGCGCAGCGTTCTGTTTCGTGCGCTCCGCCGCGACCTGGAGGACCTGGACGTGCAGCCGATGCCGCCCGTCGGCGTGGATCGCGTCGACCAAGGCGCGCTGGATCTATTCGAGGCGTGGATTCGGTCACTGGCCACCAATTGACGGGAAAGGTTTGGGTTTGAACGCGAAGCGACAGCGGTTTGCGCCGCGTGGATCAGGGTCGTGCTGGATCGTCGTGCTCGGTTTCGGGGTCGCCGCCGCATGCGGCCGGGACGAGCCCGTCAAGGCGCAGAGCACCGCTCCGGAAGCCAAGCTGGGGCCGGACGCCGGCGTCGAGTCGCCGTCGGGCGACGAGCCGCGGCGCGACGGCGGGCCCTCACCCGACGCCGGGATGCCGGCGGATGCCGGGAAGGAGCCGAAGGAGGAGCCGGATGCGGACGCGGCGATCGTCCCCGAGCCGGAACCCGAGCCGCCCACCACCGCCGCGCTGACGTTCGAGCAGCTCTCGCTCGACGCCAAGCTCGCCACCGACTTCGCGCCCGTTCCAGGGACCCGCGACGAGCTGCTCGTGCTGTCCCAATCGGGCCAGGTGACGCACGTCGCGCTCGAGGCTGACGCGACCAAGACGCTCTCGAGCGTCGAGCTGCCCGACGTCTACTTCGACGAAGGCTGCGGCCTCTTGAGCCTCACCTTCGATCCCGGCTTCGAACAGAACCGCTACCTGTACATCGCCCGCTGCAGCGACGCGCAGACCAGCGTCCTCGCCCGTTACCGCTTTGCGGCCGGTGGCGGCTGGGAGACGACGGGGCGCGCCATCTTGACGGTCACGTCCGACCAGGTGCCGGCGGAAGACTGGCACCGCTGGGGGTCGATGGGCTTCGAGCCCGACGGGGAGACGCTGTGGGTCCTGTTGGGCGACCTGTTCATTCGCAAGCTGGCGCAGGACGTGCGGCATCCAGCGGGTTCGCTGCTCCGCCTGCGCCCAAGTCGAGACGAAGCGGAGGAGACCTATACGCCGGCGCCCGACAACGCGGCCACCAAGCTGGCGGAGATGGCGGACGCCGATCCCCTCATCTACGCCCACGGGCTGCGCTCGCCGTTCAGGGGCGCGCGCGACCAGCGAGGACGCTTTTGGGTCGGTGACGTCGGCCACTACGGGGCCGAGGAGGTCAATTTGATCACCGCTGCCGGCCAGAACCTGGGGTGGGCCACGCACGAAGGCCCCTGCACGGAGAGCTGTGAGGGGCTGGTCGACCCGCTTTTGTCGTACGGCCGTTCGAGCGACGAACCGTACGTTCGCGAAGATCCCGAGACGGCTCCAGCGACCAAACGCGCCGTCTGGGTGGGGGCGGTGTACGAAGATCCCGCCGTTGATCGCTACTACGGGCTCTTGAACGACACGGTTATCTACGGGGACCACTACACCGGGTGGGTGCGTGGGGTCCGCGTCGACGAAGACGGGAAGCTCATCGACGATCGCTCGCTCGGCAACTTGACGTCCGTTACCTCCGTGCGGCAGCTTTCGGACGGCTACCTGTATTTCTTGACCCTGCGGAAGGGCTTGTACCGCGCGGTACAGATCGTCGATTGATGCAAGAGCGCTGGTTTCTGTACATCGCGCGCTGCGCCGACGGCACGCTGTACACCGGCATCGCGCGGGACGTGGCGCGGCGCATCGCTGCGCACGACGCGGGGCGGGGCGCTCGCTACACCCGCGGCCGCGGTCCGCTCGAGCTATGCGTGACCCGCCGCTGCCAGTCGAAGGGTGAGGCGCTGCGTCTGGAGCTCGCCGTCAAGCGCCTGGGCCGCGACGAAAAAGAATGGCTGCTCCAAAAGCGCCGCCTCGCCGCGCTGGCCCGTCGCCTGGCCCGCGTCCAGGCCCTCTCAGGGCGCTGAGGGAGCGCGCGTCACCCAAAGCGGGCCGAGCTCGAGCTCGATGGCGTCGAAGGGCGGGATGCGGGCGCTGCCGTCGCCGGACCATGCGCCCAGCCGCGACCAGCGGCCCTCGACCAGCACGAAGCTCTCGACCAAGTGGAGCTCGGGATCGACCAACCACAAATAACCGACCCCCTCGCGAGCGTAGACGTCCGCTTTTGGGCCCCGGTCGAAGCGACCGCTCCTGGGCGATAGCACCTCGCACGCCCAGTCTGGCGCCAGCGTGAAATACGGCGCATCGAGCGCCGGGACGCGTTCGGCGCGCCACCCCGCCAGATCGGGGACGAGCACGTCGTCGCCGAAATGCAGCTCCGGTTCGTCGACGAACACCCACCCGCCCGGTCCCCCGCGGCCGCGCTGGAACGCCGAGCCAAGATCGATGCCGAGCCCGGACGCCGCGACCGCGTGCGGTCCAGCGGGCCGGGGCTGCAGGTGCAGCTCGCCGTCGACCAGCTCCGCGATGTGATGGGGCGGCGCCGCGAGCACGTCGGCGTAGGTCGCGCGCCGCTTCGCGGGGTGGGCCATGCCAAAAGAATGCGGCAGATGCCCGCGCCCGTCCAGGTCCCGCCGCGCGCTGGGTGGGTGGCTCGGTGGCGGGCGCGATGGCCAAGAGCGGTTTGCAAATCCGGCCTCATCGCGTATGGGGGCCCCATGAAAGCCATTCTATTTGCGCTCCCCCTCTCCCTGCTCCCGCTCGCCTGCGCCTCCGGCGGCAGCGAGCCGGTCCAGGCGCCCCCGCCGCCCCCCCCAGCGCCGGCCGCTCCTCCAGCGGCCGCGGCGCCCGAGCCCGCCGAGCCGGCGCCGACGGCCGAAGAAGTCGCGGCCGCCGAAGCGGCGCAGCGCCAGCAAGCCGAATGGCAGCAGATGGAAGCGGCGGCCCAGGCCGAGCAGGCCCGCTTCACGCCCGAGCTCCGGCAGGAGGTCCAGGCGCTGGCGAACACCAAGTGGGAAACCTCCCGCGCGGGGCTGCAGAAGATCCTGAGCAGCAACCACAGAAGGCCCGGGCACGCCGCGCGCGACCCGTTCCGCCACCCGCTCGAGACGCTCGAGTTCTTCGGCCTCAAGCCCACGATGAGCGTGCTCGAATACGGTCCGGGCGAGGGCTGGTACACCGAGCTCCTGGCGCCGCTGCTCGCTCAGCGGGGCAGCCTGGCCGTGACGGTGACGGATCCGAACGGCCCGCGAGAGGACCGCAGCACCTTCTATGGACGGCGCACGCAGCTGATGCTCGACAAGTCCCCCGAGCTGTTCGGCAAGGTCGACCGGGTCGTGGTCGACGGGAAGCAGCCGTCGCTCGACGCGGAAGGCAAATACGATCTGGTGCTCGTCATCCGCGGCATGCACGGGTGGGCACGCCAGGGGAAGACCGCCACCTGGCTCGGCGAGATCCACCAGGCGTTGAAGCCCGGCGGCGTGCTCGGCGTGGTGCAGCACCGGGCGGCCGCCGGCGCCGATCCGCAGACCAGCGCCGAGGGCGGCTATCTGCCGGAGGCCTGGGTGATCGAGCAGGTGCAAGCGGCCGGCTTCAAGCTCCAGGCCAAGTCCGAGGTGAACGCCAACCCCAAGGACACCAAGGACCATCCCGACGGCGTCTGGAGCCTGCCGCCGACCCTTCGTCAGGGCGACGTCGACCGAGCCAAGTACGAGGCCATCGGCGAGAGCGACCGCATGACGCTCAAGTTCGTCAAGACGGCGAAGTGAGCGGCCGCGGTCTTTCCGGCAAGCTTCAGGGTCGTCGCGTCAGCTGCTGAGCGCAGACCAGGAACGAGCGGTCGGGCCCGACCTGCCAGTGCCAGGCGTCTTTCGGAGGCGCCAGCTGCACCGTCCGACACAAGAACGGATCCTCGCGCACCGACCACTCCAAGAACGCGGGCTCCACCGCGTGGATCAGAAACCGCCTGCGGGCCAGCTCCTGAAGCAGCGCGAGCGGTGCCAGCGTCGGCTCGGCACCGCTCGTCGCGATCATCTCGTCCGACGCCACGTCGTTGATCAGGAGCCCGAGGCTCGCTGGGGCGAGCAGCTGCGCGACGGTGCGCAGGTGCACCAGGTTGAGCAGCTGGCGCACTGGCTCGAACAGCCGGTGCTTGTCCGAGAGCACGTTGAGCATCGCGAAGTGGAGCTGCGACAACACGCAGGCCGAAATCACCACGTCGAAGGGCCCGGGGAGGCCCTTGGCGACCTGGCTCGAGGCGGCGCCAGGCCACGCCATGAGCTCCTGCGGAGTGACCTCCATGCGCTTCCAGGCGTCGACCCGCTCGAGCGCGCCCGTCAGATCGACGGGCGCGTGCGCGTGCAGCCGAGCTCGGACCCCCTCATCCCGCCGCTCACAGGCGCGCGCGAGCGCGGCGGCGTCTAGATCGACCAGATGGATCTCCGCGAAGCGGCCGCCAAGCTCGGCCAGATCCAGGTCGTAGCAGTTGCCGGCGCCGAGCACGCACAGCCGCGGCGCGGGGCCCAGCTTGGCGGCGGCGTCCAGCGCAAGCGCCGTGACGCGCTGCCGATGCCCCTCGAAAAAAGCGAAGTGGTCGATGGAGCTCTGGTTGGTGGCCTTCTGTTCCTCGATCTGAGCGTGCGCCGACGACATCTACAGCATTGTACGGCGACGAACCCCGACAATCTAGGCAGGGCGCCGCGAGCCCGTGCGCGGCGTGCGCGGCAACCTGTGGCGCGCTCAGGGGGCCGCTTCGTAGGCGCCCATGTCGACCACGCCGCCCTGGACGCGCGCGTGATCGTCCAGATCCAGCGGGAGCGCTTCGCCAATGTCCTCGTCGGCGTCCAGATCCGCGGCGTCGGCCGGCAGCTCGGCGTTGCTGCCGGTGCCGATGCTCGGCGATCCGCTGCGCAGCCTCAGGTCGAGCGCCTCACGTAGTGTGCTCACGAACAGCGGGTCCGCGTCGATGTTGCCATCCGTGCCGTTGAAGCCCGTGCCCTGCACGTTGCTGTACCGGACGGTGGTGGTGCTCGTCGCGTAGTTGAAAATGACGTGGCCTTCGACCCCGGCGGTGTTGCCCCAGAAGATGTCGTTGACGAACGTGGACGTGCTGTAGCGGTTGTAGACGGCTCCCCCATTGTCCTGCGCGTGGTTGCCATAGAAGGTGCTGTTCGCCACGAGCACGGCCCCGTTCGACGTCGTCGTGTTGTTGTAGATCGCGCCGCCGTGATCCCCGGCTTCGTTGGCGATGAACAGGCAGTTGGCCGCCTGCAGCTCGCCGGAGCTGAACACCGCGCCGCCGTTCCCGTAGTGGCTCGCACTGGGCCCGACGGCGGCGTTGCCTTCGAACGTCGCGTTGACCAGGGCCACGTCCGCGCCCGTCTCGAAGAACACGGCGCCGCCACGGATCGTGCTGCCGCCCGCGGTGACTTGGTTCTCCGTGAAGCGCGTGCGCACGATGGTGGTGACGCCGCCGGCCTGCAGGGCGCCGCCGTGCGCCACCCCGCCGCCGTCGATGGTATTTCCGGTGAAGGTCCCCCCTTCGATCTCCAGGGCAGCGCTCGCGAAGATGGCGCCCCCACGGGCCTCGAAGCTGGTCACCTTGTTGCCGGTGAAGACGCTGTCACGCACCACGAGCTCGTCGGAGGCGCGGATCGCGCCGCCGGCGCTGGTGGAGCTGCCGTTCCCCACCTGGTTGTCGGCGAAGGTGCAGTGCTCGAGGACGAGCGGATCGCTGGCGTAAACGGCCCCCCCGGCCCCCGCGCCGGTGACCCGGTTGCCTTCGAAGCGCGTGTGGCGGATGTGGCCCGGACCGGTCGAATAGATCGCTCCCCCCTGTCCTTCCTGCGCGCTGTTGTTCGAAAAGCGGCTGTTTTGAACGGTCAGCGCCCCGGAATCCACCCTGATGGCGCCGCCGCGCGGGGTCACCAGGGTGTCGGGCACCACCACCCGATTGTCGACGAAGGTGCTGTCGTCGACGAACAGATCGCAATCGTCCAAAACGCCAATGGCGGCGCCCTCCCGAGCGACGTTGTCGGTGAAGGTCACGCGGGAGACTGTGAACGTTCCCGCTTCACAACGCAGGCCAGCGCCGTTGACGCCCCCCCGAGTATCGTACCCCCGGGTGATCGTCACCCCGTCCAGGAGCGCCCCGTCGGCCGAGGTGACCACGTGGTACAGGTTGTCGGTGTTGGTTTCGGCGCCGATCTCACCGCTGATGATCGTCGGGTTGGCCTCGAGGTCGCGCGCGGACGGTGCCGTCTCGCCGCCGGCGAAGCCGCCGTACACGGCGATGCCTTCGCGCATCTGCAGCGTCGCGTAGCGAGCGGCCGAGAACGGATCCGCCTTGTAGGTCGGGAAGTACGTGCCCTCGGCGACCCACACGTCGCACTGGCCGGCGTCGGCGAACGCCGCCTCGATCCCCGCCTGAATCGTGGCCTTGGCGAGCGCCCAGCTCCGCCCGCTGTTCCCATCGCTGCCACCCGCGTGATCCACGTACACGACGCAGCTCTCGCAGTCGTCGCCCGTCGATCCCTCCGGGCACCCGCCGGTCCCGCCGCTGCCGGCCATGCCGCCGCTTCCGCCCGTACCGCCCGATCCGTCTCCTCCAGAGCTGCCTGCCATGCCGCCGCCGCCTGGAGCTCCCGCCGTGCCGCCGTCGCCCGGGACCCCCGCCATGCCGCCGCCCGAAGCCCCCGCCATGCCGCCGCCGCCCGGAGCTCCCGCCGTGCCGCCGTCGCCCGGAGC
>JAEZYZ010000260.1 GCA_023418705.1 Pseudomonadota bacterium
GCCCGCGGTGGCCGCGCTGCCGCCCGAGGCCGTCATCGCACCGGTGTTGCCATGACCGCCGCTCGCGCTCGAGCCTCCCGAGCCGACGCCCGGCGCGGGAGGGCTGCTGCTGCAGGCGGTCGCCAGGCACCAAAGCGCGATCGAGCGGAGGCTGAAAGGACCCGAGCGCAAGCGGACACGGCTCTGGCGCGCGCCCTGATCCGAGCGGGCGCGCTGCGCACGCGCTCGCGAAGCAATGCGTTCCATGACGCTCCCTGGTGTATCAGAACCCCCGTGGGATCGCACACCGCGATCGACCGCTCGCGTTTGCTTTCAGCGTGCGCCCGCGTGCGCGTCCGCCGCGCTTCGTCGACGATCGAGTCGCGTGCTATCGGCAACGCGGAATCTTTCACCGAGACCGTCGGTGCTGCTCGGTTTCGATCTGCAGGCGTTACAAAATCTCGAGCAGCTCGATCTCGAAGACCAAGGTGGCTTCGGGGGGGATCTTGGGCGGCGATCCGCCGGATCCGTAGCCGAGGTGCGGAGGAATGACGAGACGCCGCTTGCCACCGGGCTTCATCCCCACCACGCCGATTTCCCAACCGGGGATGACACCGCCGGCGCCGAGCTGAAACTGCAGCGGCTGCCCCCGCTCCAGGGAGCTGTCGAACGGCGTGCCGTCCACGAGCGTGCCGACGTAGTGGACGCTGACCGAGTCTCCTTTCTGTGCGGCGCGGCCAGAGCCCTCGACGAGGTCGGTCTTCTCGAGCGGCGGCAGCGGCTCGCCGAGCTCTGCATCGGTTCGGGCTCGCTGGTTCTCGGCGTCGGTGGCCGTCGCGGGCTCCGGACCCGAGTGGCAGCCGATGACGAGCGAGAGCGCGGGCAGGAGGGGGAGCCGTATTCGCATGATCGCCCGCGCATCTACGACATTCTCTTCAGGGCGGCCACTCGGGGAAGCTAGATCGAGACGCGCTCGTTTCCCGCGAGGGCCTCAGGGCCGTCTCGGAGGGTCGGGCGAGCCTCGCCACTCGAGCTCGAGGTTGCCGCTGAGGCGCAGCCACGCCACGAGCGCGTCCTCGCGAGCTTGGGCCGAGTCCCCCGCGATCTCCCGAAGCTTGGCGGAGACCTCGAGCTCTTCGGTGGACGCCGACGCGACCAGCCGTTCGACGATCCCAGCCAGACCGACCGTGCGCAGCGGCAGCGCGACTCGAGTCGCCCCAACCAAGCCGCGCACGAGATCGGCCTGAGCGACGCCGGCTTCGCCGAGCCGGCGCTGCTCGCCAGCCGCCAGGCGGACGTTGTCGAGCACCACGGCGCTGCCATCCGGGGTCACCGCGAGCGACGAGCGCAGGGCGAGCTCTCCACAGACGTCGCCAGCGAGCGAGAGATCGACGTCGACCGCTTCCCTGGTCGCGACGACGTGCGCCTCTCGGACCCGCACCTCGCGATCGGAGACGACGCTGCCGCCGCTCGCTTCGAGCGCGCTGGCCAGGCGCGCCAGCGGCACGACCGTCCCGAGGCGCAGCTCCCCGTCCGGCGGCAGCGACGGATCGTGCGCGAGCGGAGGCAAGGGAGAAGGGGCGTGGGGCTGCCCACAGCGGGCTCGCAGCTCGGGTCGCGCCAGCACCGCGAACCGGAAGCGCAGCGCGCTGCCGTCGTCGGCGACCGGCCCCTGCACGATGCCGGTCGGCTGCGGCACCAGGCAGCCGGCCAGCGGCAGCTGGCGCGTGGCCGTGAGCTCCCGCCACAGGCGCTCGGCGTGCGGGCGGAGATCGGGCAGCTGCCGGGCAACGTCGCGCTCGACCTGGCGGAGCACGGGAGAGAGCTCTGCTCGTAGGCTCTTCGTGACGTCGATCGTGACGAACCCGCCGAGCACGCGCAGCTTGCAGCCTCGGGTCAGGTGCGCGCTCGCTCGCGGGCGGCCGAATCGGTAGCTCGGATCGAGCTGGCTCGAGAGGGCGACGCGGGCCGTGGCCGTGGGCGCACACGCGCTGTCGCAGCGGTTCTGCCAGCAGGCCTGCACGTCCGCCCGGAGCTCGGTTTGCACCACCAGATCGTCGCCCTGGACCGAAATCGCGAGCGGCCCTCGATCGACGCTGATCTTGAGCGCCCCGGCGACCCCCGGGAGCGTCGCCTGCCTGCGCGCCAGCTGGCGGGGGACGTGGGCCTCGAGCTCGCGGCGCAGGCGTGACAGCGGCAGCGTCAGCTGGACCAAGAGCTGCGACGGAGTGTCAGCGCTCGGGGCGGGCGGCGCCGGGCGTGCCAGAGGTGCCGTCCGCTCGGAGAGGGAGACCCGGCAGCCTCGCTGCGAGCCTTTGGCAGCGACGGGCGGGAGGTTGGCGCGGGAGGGGGGACGCGGGGCCTCGGCGCCGCTCGCGCCGCAGCCAACGACGGGCACCGACGCCATCCACGCCGCGGCAACCCAGCCGGCTCGGCCTCGCGACGCCCGCGGAGCCGTCAATCTTCGACGACCTGGGTGACGACCCTCGGCTTCGACAGCAACGTCCGGTGCACCGGGCAGCGATCGGCGATCTCCAGCAGCCGGCGCTTCTGCTGCGGGTCGAGCGGGCCGTGCAGCTTCATGCTGCGGCGGATGCGCTCGATGAACCGGTTCTCCTCCTTGGCGCAGTCGTCGCAATCCTCGGCGTGGACGCGATCGTGCTCGAGATCGAGGGTGACGCCCTCGAGCGGCCAGCCTTTGCGGCGCGCGTACATCGAGAGCGTCATCGACGTGCAGGCGCCGAGCGCGCTCAGCAGGAAGTCGTAGGGCGTCGGCCCGGCGTCATCGCCGCCGACGGCCTCGGGCTCGTCGGCGTAGAGCTCGTGGCGTCCGGCGCGGACACGCTGACCAAAGGCTCCAGAAGCGCTCTCGACCCGCACCCCTCGCACGTCCTCGGCCGCTGGCGGCGCGAGGTAGCGGGCCGCCCAGACCTCGATGATGCTGGCGACGTACGCCGAGTCTTGGGGCCGCGACAGCAGGTGGTCGGCCCCGTCCAAGGAAACGAAGCTCTTTGGATGGCGCGCCTGGTCGTAGATCCGCCGAGCCTCATCGATGCCGACGACGCCGTCCAAGGGGGCGTGAAAGACGAGCAGGGCGGCCGACAAGCGCCCGAGCCGCTCGCCGAGGCGCTGCTGGCTCAGATCCTCCAAGAACTGCTTCTTGATGGTGAAGACGCGACCGCCGAGCACGACCTGGGCCTCACCGGTCGCCTCGATGGCGGCGAGGCCGGGCCGCAGCAGCCGCTCGACGTGGCGCGGCTCGGAGGGCGCCCCGATGGTCGCGACCGCGCGCACCTCCGGGATCTCCGGGGCGGCAGCGAGCACCGCAGCGCCGCCCAGGCTGTGCCCGACGAGCAGGCTGGGCGCCTCCTTCTCCGCCCGGAGCGCCGCGGCAGCGGCGACCAGATCCTGGACGTTCGAGGAGAAGTTCTGGTTGGCGAAGTCGCCTTCGCTGTTGCCGAGCCCCGTGAAATCGAAGCGGAGCACACGGAAGCCCGCCCGGCCGAGCGCGCGGCTGATGCGGGTGGCCGCCGTGGCGTCTTTGCTGCAAGTGAAGCAGTGGGCGAACAGCGCCGTGCCGCGCGGCCTGGACGTCGGGAGCTCGAGCCGGCCGGACAGCGTCAGACCCCGGCCATTGTCGAACGAGAACTGGCGGCTCGGCATACGCCCCGAAATACCACGTCCGGCAGCCGTCTGGCAGGGGGGGACCCGGCGGACGGCAGAGGCCCGCCCTGGTCGAGCCGTCGCGCCGCTTCGGCGCACGCCGAGCGCTCAGAGCCCGGCGATCGGCGAGCCGGCTGGGTCGCCGTAGCTCGAGACGTCCAGACCAAAGCGCTGGATGATCGAGGCGTGCAGCGCGCCGGTCGGCTCATCGGTGGCGCTCACGGCGCGGCCGGTCTGAAAGCCGCCCGCATGTCCAGCCAGCAAGATGGGCATGTTCTTGCGAGCGTGGCTGTCGCCGTCGCCGTTCTCGGACACGTACATCACCAGCGACTCGTCGAGCAGGCTGCCCTGGGCCGTTTGTACGGACCTGAGGGCGTCCACCAAGTAGGCGAAGCGCCGAACCTTGAAGCGCGAGGTGCGGACCACCCGCAGATCGGCGATGCGCTGTGCCTCCCCCCGGTCGAGGCCGTCCAGATCGGTGGCGCGATCGGTGTCGTCGAGCTTGTGGGAAATGAAATGGTCGCTCCAGGTGCCGACCGACTCCGTCCCTTCCCCCAGCTGGTAGTCCGAGTAGTTGACGCCCCAGCTGTCGCTGTACTGAATCGTGACGACGTTGGTCAGATCACAGGCGAGCGCCAGCACCGCGAGGTCGATGAACTGCTTGCTCTTGCTGTGCCAGTCCCCGCCGCTATCCGGCGCCGTCGGCGCGACGCAGGTCGACGGTGGCGTGGTGTTCACCTGCTGCTCGAGCTCGAACACGGCCTGAAGGTACTGATCGATGCGCTGCCGATCGACCGCACCGAGCCGTTGGTTCAAGCGGTTCGCGTCTTCGCGCACGGCGTCCAGGATGCTGGCCTGGCGTCGCCGGAGGCGCTCGGCCTCCATGTCCCCGCCCATGTCGACAGCGCCGCCGAAGAGGGTATCGAACAGCTGGCGCGGGCTGCGCACGACGGTCTCCGCCTGCCCGCCGGCGCGGAAGGAGATGTGCCCCTGGCCGATGTCCGTGCTGCCCGTCGCCGCCAAGGCCAGATTGCGGTAAGGGCGGTCGCCCTTGAGGTGTTCGGCCAAGTATTGGTCGAGCGTGGGCTCCGGCGGCGTGTAGCTGTTGGCCACCCCCTTGTGCGCCGACAGCGACATGGAGGGCATGTGAATGTCCACACAGACGCCCGAGTGATCGATGCCCGTGACGGCGGTGACGTCGTCCAGGACGGCGCTGGTCGCCGGCCAGATCCCCTCGGCGTCGAAGCCGTTCAGGTCCACGAGGCAGTCCGGTAGAGCATCGGCGCTCAGCGCCCCGGCGGCGGGGTTCCATTTCCGTGGATCGGTGCCGTTCGGGTAGAAGAACGCGATGAAGCGCTGCGTGGGGGGCGCGGCGGCCCGAGCCCCGCGCGAGCTCATCGCATCGAGGAACGGCAGCGCCAGACAAACGCCGGCGCCGCGCAGCAAGGTTCGTCGGGACAAAGGTCGGAGCGGCATGAAACTACCCGATCATTCGCTTTCGGTGGGTGCTCTGCGCAGGCGGAAGGCTGGATCTTCCACCAGCCCGCGGACCAGAGCCGGGAAATCAAAGCTGGAGCTCGAGAAGCCCTCCGCCGCTGACGCGACGTTGCAAGCATCTGCCTGGGTGGGCTCACGCCCGTTGGTGTACAAGAACGCGCGCTCGGTCAAACACTCGGCCACCTGAGGGAGCGCCTGAAGCTTCTGGGCCAGCTCGGCGATGGAGCCGAACTCCGGATCCGGAGCGTCCGGGAAGGCGGGCGCGATGCCGAACTCGCTGATGTCGACGCTCGGATCGTAGCGACCGGTCGCGTCGAAGACCTCGAAGCCGATGCCGATGGGATCGATGGCCGCGTGACAGCCTTGGCACGTCGCCTCCGTGTTGCGCTTCTGTACGATCTCGGTCCGCGTCAGGCCGACCAGGAGCTCACCAAAGTCTTCGGCAAGCTCCGGTGGGACGTGCAGGCTCTGGCAGAGGAACGTCTTTCGGAGCCAATTGCCGCGGATCGAGATACGGTCGCCGTCGGTCTTGGCGCTCAGCAGGCTGGCATGGGTCAATAGCCCGGTGTTCGCGCGCGGGTGTGAGGGGTCGAACTCGACCAGCGTGTTGGGCGACGTGACCTGCAAGCCGTAGAACGCCCCGAGATCGGGGCCGAGCCGGGTGGTGTTCGTGGTCAGGACATCGAGGAAGCTCTTCCCAGTCCACGCGAAGTCATCGAGGACGAGATCGGTCTCTTCCGCCATCGCAGGCAGCAGCGCATCGTCCCAGTCCGCTGGCGGTTCTTTCGGAGCCCTGAGCTGCTCGTAGCCCAGCCATTGCTTGAAGAATGATTTGAAGAACAGCTGGGCGCGCGGGTCTTCCAGCAGCCGTGCGGCGACCTGCGCCAGACCGTCGGGCGTGTCGAGCGCGCCCGACGCTGCCTGGTCGAGCAGCTCCTCGCTGGGTGCGCGCCCCCAGAGGGCGAACGAGAGGCGCGAGGCGAGCTCGAGCGGGGTGAGGGTCGACAACCCTTCCGGCGTGTCGCCCACCTCGACGCGGTACAAAAAGCTCGGCGACGACAACAGCACCTCGATGACGTATCGAAAACGGTCCGGCTCATCGAGCGCGTTCTCGTTGGCGGCCGCGACGAGCGCATCGATTTCGCTCGCCTCGAGCGACCTACGGTAGGCGAGCTTCCCGAACCGGGTTACGAAGTCGGTCAAACAGGTGGGAGCGTCGAGCGCACAGCCGATCACCGCCGCGGTGCGCGTCGGATCGGCCAGCAGAGAATCCGCGAGCGCCGCGGCGTGCTCGAGATAGGCCCGCAGGTGTTGCGACGACACGGTTTGCAGATCGGCGTGGGTCCTGAAGCCGTCCTTGTCCCTGTCGGCCGGGATGCCGTCGACGTTCGGCGGTGCGGGCAGCTGGAAGAGGTCTTGAAGCGTGAGCTGGTACTCGAGCAAGGACAGGCGTCGCAGCACGTTGCTGCCGGTGTCGACGCCGACCTGATCGCAGCGAGCGCCGACGGCCCCGGACCCGCCCGCACTCGAACCCGATGCCCCCGACCCGGCACCGGCTCCGCCCGCGCCCGAGCCACTGCCGGCGCCTGCGCCCGGGGTGCCGCCCGCCGCGCTGCCGGCGCCCGAGCCGCCCGCTTGATTGTCGCCGATGCTACCGCTGCAGGCCGTGATCGCTCCGATGAGCCCGGCGCCAAAGGCACTGAGAATAGAAGTTTTCAATTGAGCCTCAATGCGGTGAGCGACCGTCTACGCGTCTAGGGTTATGTAGCGGAAGACCTTGCCGTGAATCAACGTCGAGCCGGCGTTCGAAGAGGCGGATTCCGTATATCGGCGGCCCCGGCAGTCTGAGCGGACCCTGGGCACGATGATCGAGTGTCAAAAATCTCGAACGCCGGGCTCCGGCGGCGCCCCGTCGTTGCTCCTCGAGCAGGCACCGGTGAGCGGTCGGGTGTTCACCGCTGACGCGGCCTCGCGCTCACAACCGGGCAGGATGATTGGGCAAAGCCGCCGGAAGGGCAGCCCCTTGCCGCCCCCCGCGCGGCTGCTCATATTGCCGCTTCCGTAGTTTTCCATCCCGTGACGCGCGAATCCGAGCTTTGGACGGTGACTGACGCCGTCGACCATTTGGGCCTCTCGGCGGATACCCTCCGCGACCTGTCGGCGCGGGATCAGTTGCCGGCGATCGCAAGAGGAAAGGGGGGAGCACCGCTCTATCGTCGCGAAGACTTGGAGCAGCTCGCGCGCGAGCACACGGGCGTGCCCGTCTTCACGCATGCCGTGCAGCTCTACGAAGATGACGAACACCTGTCGGCCGTTGCCGAGGCGTACGTCGCTGACGGGCTGCGTCGCGGTGAGGGCTGCCTGATTTTGGCCACGTCGCAGCATCGTGCGACGCTCGAGCGGCGTCTCGAGGCGGGCGGCATCGACGTGGCGCACTCGAAAGAGTCCGAGCAGCTCTTGATGCTGGATGCCCGCGAGGCGCTGAGTGGCTTCGCCCGTCGCGGTGCGCTGTGTGGTGCCCTGTTCGAGCAATGGGCGACGCCGCTGCTCGCCCGCGCACGCCGCCACGGCGAGCGGCCTCGGCTGCGAGTGCTCGGCGAAATCGTCGATGTGTTGTGCGCCGACGGGAACGCGGACGCAGCCCTGACCCTCGAAGAATTCTGGAACCAGCTGGGCAAGACCCAGGCGTTCTCGCTGCTCTGCGCCTACTCGATGGCGCGGTTCCCAAGCGCGCGCGACGCCGCCATCTTCGATCGGCTCTGCGGCGCCCACGCGACGGTGGCTCCGGCGGAGCCTCGCCCGGCGTCGAACGGAGAGGCCGGCCGCTTGCGCGCGGGCTTGCCGTCGGGTGAGCGTGAGGTCGCGCGGCTGCAGCAGCGCGCCCAGGCGCTCGCGACCGAGCTGGAAGAGCGGCGCCGGATCGAGGCGGAGCTCGGCCGTCAGAACCGCAAGCTCGAGCTGGCGTTGCGCGAGAAGGACGAATTTCTCGCCATCTTGGGCCACGAGCTCAGAAACCCGCTGGCCCCCATCCAGACCGCGCTCGACCTGTTGGCGGCCCGCGGCAGCGCCGGGCCGGAGCACGCGATCATCGAGCGCCACGTCCGTCATCTGACGCAGCTGATCGACGACCTGCACGACACCTCGCGCCTGCTGCGCGGCAAGGTCGAAATCGAACGGAGGCGAGCGGATGTCGGCGAGCTGGTGGCCCGCGGCATCGAGCTCGCCGAGGCCGTGGTGCGTCCGCGTGCGCAGGATCTGGAGCTGCGCGTCCCGAGCGGGCTGTACGTCGACGGCGACGCGCGGCGTTTGACGCAGGTCGTCGCGAACTTGGTGATCAACGCCCTCAAGTACAGTCGCGCGGGCTCCAAGGTGGAGATCTCGGCGGGCCTCAGCGGCGCCACGGTAGAGTTGAGGTTCCGTGACCACGGCGCCGGCATTTCGCCCGACCTGATCGACCAAGTGTTCGAGCCCTTCGTTCAGCAGCCGCGCGGGCTCGATCGATCGGGGGGCGGCCTCGGTGTCGGCTTGACCATCGTCCGAAGCTTGGTGGCGCTGCACGGTGGGTCGGTGTCGGTGGAGAGCCAAGGGCTGGGCGCCGGCAGCGAGTTCGTCGTCGCGCTGCCGGCGATCCAAGATCCCGCCGCGCAGGGCTAATCCTGGCTCGGGTGGCGACCCCACAAACCAGAAACCCTTGCGTCGCCTGCCGCGGCGAGCGCAGCGCTTGCGTGCTTGTCGCCGCTCGACGCAGAAGGGTGCCGAAAATCATGGACGCGGCGTGCGGCGGAACGGCTATTGCAAATGCGCTTGGTCGATGGGCATTCGTGAAGTTCTCGTCCGCACACCCTCTTTCTCGCAGCTCGAGCCGGCGCTGGTGGAGCGCCTCTCGGCGGCAGCCACCGCGCGCACCTACTCGCGAGACCAGTGTCTCTGGCGCGCCGGTGATCAGCCGGTGAGCATGGTGGTCGTTCAGAGCGGGCTCTTGAAGCTGTCCCGACCCGTGGCGCGGGGGCGCTCCGCGCTGTGCGGTCTGTTCGGGCCGCCCGAGAGCGTCGGTGACCTGGCGTTGGTCCGCGGCATCTCGTACCCGGCGTCCGCCATCGTCGCGACCCCATCCGCGACCATCATCAGCATTCCTCGCAAGGAGGCGCTCGCGGCGCTGCAGGAGAGCCGGCAGTTTGCGCTGCAGCTCGCCTGCGCCGCCAAGGACAAGGTGGACCGGCTGCACGACAAGATCGACATCCTCAGCGCCGGAGCGGTCGAGGCGCGGCTCGCGACGCTGCTGTTGAAGCTGTACGAGCGGTTCGGCGATGACTTCGACGACGGCAGCTCCCGGCTGCCCGTCGCCTTGTCCCGACAGGATCTGGCGGATCTGGTCGCGACCTCGTTCGAGACGGTGATTCGTTTGATGACACGCTGGGAACGCGAAGGCACGGTCAGCACGGATCGCGGTGGCTTCACGCTCGCCGACATGAGGCGCCTGCGCGAGACCGCCGGTCAGGCCGCGCCGGACACCTTCGAGGGGTTTGCAGCCCTGGGAGAGTCGTCCAAGGCCTCCTGATCCCCCGGCCTGCCGTCCTCCTCCTGCCTAGGCACCACGAGCTCCTTGAATTTTCACAGGAAGGGGCGGAAGAGCGGAAGATTTGGGAATTCGGGGGGTACGCCCGAGGCGCTCGTGCCCGAGGTTGGCCGCCGCGGTTGGGGTCACGCCGCTCGAAACTCGAGTAGGGGGCGCCCGCCCGGG
>JAEZYZ010000275.1 GCA_023418705.1 Pseudomonadota bacterium
GCGGGGGGGCCGCGGGCGCGCCCCGCGCGCCGAGCCCGGCGTGCAGCACCCGAGCTTCGACGCTCGGCAGCTCCTCGAGCCGCTGGCGCGCTCGGGCGAGCTGCCCTTGCCCGAGCGCCTCGAACACGACCTTTCGCAGCAGCGCCAAGCTGTCGCGGGTGCTCACCAGGAACACACAACGTTCGATCACGATCGCCACCCCGGCGACGCTGAGCGCCACCAAGAGCCACAGCACCCAGCGCGCTCCGAGCGCCGCGATGCCGTTCATCGATGCTTCGATGTCCATTCGGTCCTCTCCTTTTTTTCAGCGCGGGACGACGCACACGGCGCGCCCGATGAAGCCCGCTCCGCCACGGTGGTCGCGGAGCACCAGAAAAAACCAGCCGACCGTCGGCTCGACGACCTCCGCCGGAGCCTCCCAGGGGACGCTGACGCGCAAGTCCGAGGTCTCAGGCAGAAGCTCGGAGAAGCGCCGATCCAGCAGGCCCAGCGTCGAGAATTGAGAAACCAAGAGGGTCTCGACGCCGCTCGAGCCCGCACCGGGGAGCCGCTCACGCACCGACTCGCCGAGCTGCAGCTCGAGCTGGTGCTCGCCGCTGCCCGCGGCGACCGGCGGCAGCTCCGAACAGGGCACCGTCGCCGGCAGCTCCTCCAACATCAGCCCATCAAGTGACACACGCGCCGACGCGAGATCGGGGTTGACGTTGCCGTCGTCGCCCCTCAGCGTCACATCGAAGCTGACGCGCACCCCTGCCCCATCGCTGCAAGCGCTCGCCTCGAGATCTTCGCCGATCGCCGGGCGACCGTCGGCGCAGACGACGCCCCAGACCGCCAGGTGGGATGCCCCCTGAAGCTCCGGCCCCTCGGGCACCTGAAAGTCGAGGGTCGGCTCCGATGCTCCGGCGAGCAACTGCTCGGCGCTCGCGAAGGGCGGGCTCGCGCAGATGGGGGCGCCGTAGCTCGTCGGCTCCGCGACGCACACACGCAAGGCCCAGCTCGGCAGCGCCGGACCGTCGGGATCGACGACCCAGAAGCGCACCGTCGCCGCTTCGCCCGGCGCCGGACGCGCCTCGAGCGGTGATCCTTCCACCTCCACGCGCGCGCCCAGCACACGCAGGCCTTGGATGCGCTGCGGATCGAGCAGCGGGTCGCCGCAGGCGATCATGAGCACGGCGCTGCCGGTGCACAGCCAGAGGCCGCGCCCGATCGCCGGTGATCTGCCAGAGCGGTTCATAGCTCCCCCCGGACGCCGAGGTTCGGGAAGATGGGCATGCCGCTGATGTCTTCGGTCTTGCTGAAGTCGAAGCTATGCGTTCGAGCCTCGGCGTTTTGAGCGTTGTACACGTTGAGGACCTCGAGGTAGGCGGTGAGCACGACCGGATCGAGGTCCCAGCGCTTCTCGACGCGCAGGTCGAGCTGGTGGAACGTCGGGAACCGGTCGCTGTTGATGGGCCCAAAAATCGGACGATAGAGATCCGTCGTGGCGTTGTAGGTGGCGCCGATGATGGGGGTCGCGGGGTCGCCGGTGACCACTCGGAAGCGGGCTCCCGCCATCCAACCGGCGCCGAGCTCGTAGTTGCCGGTCAACGACAGGTTGTGGGTCTGGTCGCTGTCGAACAGACGCCACGCCTCGTCGCGGTCGCGGCGCTCGCTGCGGGACAGGGTATAGGCCACGTAGGCGAAGCTCTGCGGCGTCGGGCGCAGCTTGGCGAGCAGCTCGAGGCCGTAAATGCGGCCGATGCCCTGGTTGACCAGGCGCGGAGGCGCGCCGCCCGGCGTGGACACCACGCGATCGGTCAGCCGCTTGTAAAACCCCTCGACGTCCAGCTCGAAGGCGCGACCGAAGGTCTGCTCGACGCCGGCGCTCACCTGCAGCGCGCGGTACGGCTTGAGATCCGGGTTGCCGATCGCGGGGAGCACCTCGTAATACTCCGGAGCTTGGGAGTACAAGCCGACGCCGCCCTTCAGCGTGGTGGCGCGGGTCACGTCGACGCGGGTGGTCAGCCGCGGGTCGACGGTCCACGCGCTCGCGTCTTCGAAGTAGTCGGCGCGGACGCCCGGCAGCAGCAGCACCTCGGGGAGGGGTCGGTAGCCGATTTCGAGGTAGGCGCCTGGCCGCGCAATGTGCAGCGTATCGGCGAGAGACACCAGGCGCTCGTTGCCCAGGCTCTCGGGCAGCCCACCTTCGAGCTGCTGGGCTTGGCTGCCGGTGTAGTGACCGTCGAGGTACTGGTAGAGAAGGTCGAGCCCGGCGTCGATCCGCAGCTCCGGGGACGCGAAGATCTGCCAGTCGCCGCGCCCGTGCACGTCGAGCGCCTTCATCTCGGCGTCGATCGGGCCGAGCCGTTGGCGCAGGTGCTGCGGGCCGACGGAGAGCTGCACGGACTGGCGAACGACGGCCGACAGCTCGCTCTCGATCCGCGCCTGCAGGCGGTGGAACGCGAGCACGCCGTCCACCTCGCCACGCAGCGCCGGGTCCTCGTCGTTCGGGTTCGAAAAGACCAGCTTCAGGCGGTCGTGGCTGCCGTACCCCATGACGCGCAGCCGGTGAGCGCGGTCGAACCGGTGCGCGACGATCGCCTGGTAGTCGTAGTAGACCGGCGCCGCGACGACCCGGAACGCGTCCTCGGGCACGACCTGCTCGAACACCAGATCGATGTTGCTGCGGCGCGCCGCCACCGCCGCCGAGGTCTGGGCTCCGAGCGGCGTCTCGAGCAGCAGGGAGGTGTCGATCAAGCTCAGCTCGAGCGCGCCGTGGAAGCGGTCGCTCCGCGGGTCGCGCACGTTGGCCTCGACCAGGCCGCCGCTGGCCCGACCGTAGCGCGAAGAATAGTTGCCGGGCGACAGCTCGACCGAGCCGAGCAGCCGCGAGTTGAAGAAGCTGGTGAGCCCGCCGAAGTGGTAGAGCAGCGGCACCGGCGCGCCGTCGAGCAGCACCAGGCTCTCGTGCGAGGCGCTGCCGCGCAAGATGGGCGGCCCGGGAGCGAAGCTCGTGCGACCGACCCCCGGCAGGATCTCGACGGCGCGCAGCGCGTCGCCGCGGGTACCGGGGATGCGGGTGATCTGCTCGCTATCGAGCTCGTGTTTGGTGGGTTCGCGCGGCGGCGCCTCGACCTCTGCCGTCGCTCCGAAGGTCAACTCCTCCGGGGCGAAGGCGGGCGCCGTCGCGATCTCCTCCTGGGGGGTGTCCGGGCTGGGCTCGGCCACGGGTGGCGCGGCCTCGGGGCCCGCCTCGGACGGCGCCTCGACGACACGCGGGGGGAACACGATCTCGTAGCGGATCCGCGCGGCCATCGGCTCCCCCTCGCGGCGAGCCGGCTCGAACTCGAAGCGCGAGACAGCCGACAGCGCCGCCGCATCGAACGCCGCGTCGCCGCTCTCGATCACCACCGCCTCGTCGACCCGACCTTCGGCGTCGATCGTGAGCTCGAGCAGGACCCGCACCGGCTCGGTGTGGTCGATGTCGGGCGGCTCGGGATCGGGCGCGTGCTTCAGCACGGGTGGCTGCAGCGTCGGTTCGGGCGTGGCCCGCTCGTCCGGGGCCGCGTCGGACAGCGGCTGGGCAGCGAGCGGGGCCGCAGCGAGTGGAGCGAGCCAGCACAGGGGGAGAAAGCGAATCAGGGATCGAGGGCGCACGGCGAAGGCTCTCCGGGCCGAGGACACGGCCGGTCTCGTGCCTTGGAACGCCCCGCGCATTCGTCGGCGCCGGAAGGGCGCTGCAACGCTGCGGGGGTCACTCTCGAAGGCTTCGACGGCTCTGTTCCCCGGCGGCAGCGGTTCGTTCAAAAAATCGAACGCCGTTTTGGCACGACCGCTGCAGCTCCGTCTGGGAGACGAGGCGGGAGCAGGAGAACAGCATGCAGGTACTCAAGACGATCTCGAGGCTCGCTGGGCGTGCCCTGCGGCCGGTCCGCGCCGGGAAGGAGCACCTCGCGTCGGCGCGCTACCCGGCCGTCGAGCGCATCCCCCTGGAGAGCAGCGCCTTTCAAGATGGCGGACCGCTGCCCGAGCGCCTGACCAACGCGGAAGGGCGGAACCTCTCTCCGGACCTGCGTTGGTCGGCCGTGCCCGCGGGCACGCAGGAGCTATTGCTTTTGTGCGAGGACCCCGACATCCCCATGCGCCTGCCCTTCGTGCACTGGCTGCTCTATCGGATCCCAGCGCATGTTCGGGAGCTGCCCGAAGGCATCGGGCGCGAGACGCACCCCTTGAACGCCGTGAGCGGCAGGAACAGCGCGCGCAAGATCGGCTATCTCGGTCCCCATCCACCCCCCGGTCATGGCACCCACCACTACACCTTCCAGCTCTTCGCGCTGGACACGCCCATTCGCATCGACGGCGTGGCCACCCGCGACGACGTGGTGAAGGCCATGGAAGGCCACGTCCTCGGGGTCGGCACGCTCGTGGGCACCTACAGCCGCTGATCGCCTCAATGGCGAGGCTTCAGGCCAAGGTCGCCGAGCGCGACCTGCGCGGCGTTGTAGCCACACATCCCGTGCACCCCCGCCCCGGGGTGCGCGTAGCTCGAGCACAAGTACAAACCCGCGACCGGCATGCGGTAGCGGAAGTAAGGGAACATGGGCCGGAAGAGCAGCTGCTGGTGCCAGGCGTTGCTGCCACCGCCCAGATCGCCGCCGACCAGGTTCGGGTTCATCCGCTCCAAGCTGAGCGGTGAGGTGACGGCACGCTCGAGCACCAGCGCCCGAAACCCCGGCGCGAGCCCCTCGATCCGCGCCTCGATGGCGTCGGCGAAGGCTTGCTCCGCCGCCAGCCAGCCGCCGTCCACCTGCGAAGGGACGTGAGTGTAACAGTAGAGGGTGTGCTGCCCCGCGGGGGCGCGCGTCGGATCGACCAGACTCTGCTGCCCGACGACCAGGTAAGGCCGCTCCGGCAGCTGGCCGGCGCGCACCTCACGCGTGAAGCGCGACAGGTCATCGAGATCTTCGGTCACGTGCACCACGGCGCTGTCGCGGGCGGGCTCCGCCGTCCACGGCACCGGCCCCGACAGCGCCCAGTCCACCTTGAAGGTGCCCCAGCTGTGTGGGAAGCGGCGCATCGCGCGGATCACGCGCCCCGGCAGGTGCTCGGCGCCAACCAGGTCGAGCAGCAGCTTGGGGGCCCCGGTGTCGGCGAGGATCGCCCGGTCGACGGCGATCTCCTCCCCGTCGGCGAGCCGAACGGCAGAGGCGCGCCGCCCGCGCACCACGATGCTCCGAACGTCCGCGCCGAGCCGTAGCCGGCCGCCGTCGCGTTCGAGCGCCGTCACCATGGCATTGGTGATGGCTTGCGCGCCGCCGCGCGGGACCGCGTAGCCGCCGGTGCTCGCGGTGAGCCCGAGCATGTACGAGAGCGCCGCCCCGAACGTGTCGTCGGGGCCGACGTCGACGTGCAGCCCCAGGCTCGGCAGCACGCGCCGGGCCGCCGCCGACGAGAACAAACGCTGGCTCATGCCGGCGCCGCTCGCCAAAAACAGCCGCAGCAGCCGCACGAGGTGGGCCGGCCCGAGCTGCCACACAGCTGCGAGGTTCGGGAAGGGGCGGAGCAAGAGCTCGAGCAAGCGCTCTTCGATGCCCGCGTGCCAAAGGGCGAGCCGCCGCCAGCGGTCCCCATCCTCTGGCGACCCGAAATGGCGAGCGGCGAGCTCCACGTCGCGAGCGATGCAAGCGACGCTGCCGTCGAGCGCCGGGTGGCAGCTCTCGAAGCGGGCGTTGTGCCAGCTCAAGCCCTGCGCTTCGAGGTTCAACGCACGGAACGCCGGGCTCGATCGTCCGAACGGAAAGAACCCGGCGCCCACGTCGTGGACGAAGCCGGGCCGCGTGAGCTCCGCCGATGCGACCGCGCCCCCGGGACGGCGCGGGTTTGCCTCCAGCACCAGCACCTTCAGGCCGCTCTGGGCGAGCGTGCACGCGGCCGCGAGCCCGTTGGGGCCCGAGCCGATGACGACGGCCTCCGGATCGCTCATGACGACGAGCGCGACTCTACACGGAACTTTCCATCGGTGCCCCGGCCTGGTAAGACCCATCGGGCATGATCACGCTCGGCGTCGACCCCGGAACGCGCTTGCTCGGGTGGGGTGTGGTGCGCCGGGACGGCAATCGCCTGGTGCACCTCGGCCACGGTGTCATCCGCACCAACCCGTCGGACGGGCTGCCGAAGCGCCTGCACCAGATCGAGCGTGAGCTGAGCGCCGTGCTGGAGCGCTTCGAGCCGGACGTCGGCTCGGTCGAGACCCTATTTTTTCATAAGGACGCGCAGGCGGCCGCCAAGCTCGGTCACGCTCGGGGCGTGGTGCTGCTGACGCTCGCGGCGCAAGGCGTCGCCATCGCCGAGTACCAGCCCGCGCGGGTGAAGCGAACGATCGCCGGCCGCGGCCAGGCCGACAAACGCCAGGTGGCGATGATGATCCGCGCCGTGCTCGGCCTGCCCGAGCTGCCGCCCGCCGACGCAGCCGACGCGCTGGCGCTGGCCGTGACCCACTTGCGCCTGGGACCGGTGGCGCAGCGATTGGCCGAACGGCCGACAAAACCAGCTCAGGCCCGCGAGAACCCAGCGCTGGCCCGCTTGTTGCGGGGCCAACGCCGGCCGCGCGCCGCTGTCGGGCTGAAGCCCCCCGGATTTTAGGCAATTGTGCGCGGACGCGCGGCCGAGGTTGGGGGTAGATTCCCCCCGCCGCTGGACGAATCTTTTATCAGCCGCCGCGTCAGACGCATGTGCGGTCCGTAGCGCTGCTCGCGGCGCCTCCCACCGGGAAGAAACCTTCATGAAGCGACGAGTTTGGTTGATCGTTGGAGCCGTGATGCTCGCGTCGGCAGCGCCGATGGTCCCACGGACGGCCGGCGCCCAGGCGGCCCCCGCGGGCAGCATTGGCCCGGAGCAAATCGCCGACCGCGTGCAGGCGTTCTACGACAAGACGCGCACGTTCACCGCCGGCTTCAAGCAGCTTTACATCCCGAAGTTCTATCCGGAGAAAAAGAAAGAGAGCCAGGGGCAGGTCATCTTCCAGAAGCCCGGGAAGATGAGCTGGCGCTACTCGAACAACGGCAACCGGGTCGTGTCCGACGGCAAGGTCATCAAGGTCTACGAAAAAGAGAACAAGCAGATGTACGAGCAGGCGATGGCCAAGAGCCAGTACCCGGCTGCGCTCGCCTTCCTGGTCGGCGGCGGGAACCTGAAGAAGGAGTTTCGCCTCCGCAAGCTGAACGCCAAGGAGATGGGCTTCGAGGGCGGCTACGTGCTCTTGGCAGAGCCGAAGGAGCCGACGCCCGCCTACCAGAAGATGCTGCTCTACGTCGACGCCGGCACGCACCAGGTGCGGCGCGTCCTCTTGCTCGACGCGCAGGGCAATCGCAACCGCTTCGACTTCGTCAATCCGGTGGTGAACAAGAACCCGCCAGCGAACGAGTTCAAATTCACCCCCCCACCGGGCACTCAAGTCATCAAACCCTGAGGCTCCGCCACGCAAACGGGCTCGTTCGTGCCCGTCATCGGGAAGACGCGAGGCCGAGCCCAACCGGCCCACGCGCGCCGCGCCGCTCGCTTCACCCGCCGGCAGGCATCACGCGGCGTGAGACGACGCCGTCTTCGGCGACCACCAGGTGCGGCCTGCCGTCCTTGCGCGAGTAGACGAACGACCCGGAGTTGAAATAGCCGGGCGTCTCGTCTTCGCGGTGGGTGTGGCCGAAGATCACCACCGACGCGCCGCTCACCTCGCGGATACGTGCGGCCGCATCGCGCAGGCGCTGCTCGGGGCGGCCGCTGTAGCGATTGGTGCCGTTCACCGCGCTGGACGCCGCCAGATAGCCGAGCGACAGCGCCGCCACCCCGGTCCCCGCGGCGCTGCCGACGGCCGCGGCCGCGATCGCTCCGGAGGCCAAGCCGAGCCCGGCCAAGACCCGGTCGAAGTACAGGCGCATGAAGATGTCGCGGAAGCGATGGTGCGTCGGTTGGGCCCCGAACTCGCTCAAGCGCTGGAGCACCTCGGCCTCGAGCCCTGCCAGCTCCGAAAAGGCGCCGAGCAGCAGGCGTCCTTGCTCGCGCTCCGACGCCAAGCCGGGCTGCCTGCCCGCCTCCAGGCACAGTTTCCCGGCGGTCGAGAAATAGCGCAGGATCACCCAAGGCGTGCGCACGCCGAACTCGGCGAACGCGCGCATCAAGCCGCTGAGCGGCGTCGTCTCGTGCGCGTGCGCGAACTGCAGCGCGCCCGTCGGCGCGAGGAAGCGCCGCGTGAGCGCGACGCCGAGCGGCTCGGTGCGCGCCGACCAGGGCGCGAGCGGGTGGGACGGCGCGTTGTCGGGATCGAAGAGGTGGCCGTGCTCGATGTGGATGTCGCCCCGGCGGACGAACCACGGGGCGAGCGACAGCTTCGCGGCACCGCTCACGCCGAAGAGCGACAACAGCGCTTGCCGCACCGGCTCCGCGGTGATGGCCGCGTCGTGATTGCCCGCGACCAGGGTCACCGGGCTGCCACGGTTCAGGTGCGCGCCGAGCGCGGCGCACAGCTCGGGCCGGAGCTTCAGCAGCTCCACCACCGAGTCGGCCGCCGCTCGATCGGGAGGATCGACGGACAGGTCGAAAACATCACCGGCCAACACCAGCTCGTGATCGGGTGACTCGGCGAGCAGACGCGCAAGATCTGCGGCAGGCCCTTTTGGCCCCGCCTTGCCGAGGTGCACGTCGCTCAGAATAAGGAGAGGGCGGTCCGCGCGGTTCATCGACGGGGCGGCAGTCTAGCGTAGCGCTGAGGGGTTCGCATCAGGGCCTCGACCATTCGGCCGGTCGAGATTTCACAAATAAGACGTAACGTGAGGTTCGAAGCTTGGCTCGAAGCGTCAAGCCTCGTCTAATCTGCCGCCGATGACCTTATCCATGGAGCCTCACGAGCCGCGCCGTCGCACGACGGACCCCGTCGACCTCCCGTCCCGCGTCGAGCCAGCGCCGGATCGCTCCCCCGACGCCCCGAGCCCCCTGCGACGCCTGGCGAGCAGCGTCGAGAAGGCCGTGAGCAACGCGGCGAACACGCTCTGGCCGTGGGTACGCGGCTACAACGAGCGCTTCGCCGGCGGCACGTTCCAGCCCCCGTGGGCACCGGCGCCGCTGATCCGCAAGAAAACCCGCACATTCCCCACGCTCGGGTGGCCGCGCCGCACCGACTCTTTGTGTCCGGAGTGCGTCAAGAGCGTGCGCTCCGCCGTGCTGCGCGGGGAGCGCGATCTCAGCGAGTACATCGAAGGCCACCCCGGCGAGATCGAGGCGAACATCCTGGAGCGCGACGGCCAGATCCTGATGGTCAAGCGCTGCCCGGAGCACGGCGCGTTCGAAGACGTGATGAGCATCGATCCGCGTTTTCTGGCGCGCATCGAGGGCTTGTTTCCCGGCCGCGACTTCGAGTCGCCGAAGACCGCGCTCAGAAACCACGGCACCTCCAGCATCAAGTACGGCCGCGGCTCCGTGCTCACCGTCGACCTGACCAACCGCTGCAACATGATGTGCGATCCGTGCTTCATGGATGCCAACCAGGTCGGCTACGTGCACGAGCTCGGCTGGGACGAGGTCAAGAAGATCCTCGACGACAGCTTGAACATCAAGCCGCGCCGCCAGCTGAGCGTCCAGTTCTCCGGCGGGGAGCCGACGCTGAGCCCGCACTTCCTCGACGCCATCCGTTACGCGCGCGACATCGGCTACTTCTGCGTGCAGTGCGCCACCAACGGCATCCGCTTCGCCCAAGATCTAGAGTTCTGCCACGCGGCGAAGGCGGCCGGGCTGCGGCTCGCGTACCTGCAGTTCGACGGCGTCACCAACGAGGCAAACAGCCACCGCAAGGTCGGCAATTTGTTCGACGTCAAGCTGAGCGCCATCGACAACCTGCACAAGGCCGGCATCGACGTCGTCTTGGTGGTTACCGTGGTGAACGGGGTCAACAACGACCAGGTGGGGCCGATCATCCGCTTCGCCATCGACAATGCCGACAAGATAACGGTGGTCTCGTTCCAGCCGGTGAGCTTCACCGGACGCGACGAGGACATCTCCGACGATCTCCGGCGGCGACAGCGCTACACGCTGAGCCACCTCGCCCACGACGTGCACGACCAGCTGGGCGCCACGGAGCCGCTGCGGGACTGGTTCCCGCTGAGCGCCATGAACCCGTTCAGCGACGTGGTCGACCAGCTGCTCGGCGCGGCGGCGGACATGGGCGCGCTCAAATGCGGCTGCCACCCGAACTGCGGCATCGGCACGGTGCTGCTCGTGCACAAGCGGACCAAACAAATGGTGCCGGTGTGCGAGTTTCTGAACATCGAGCAGATCTTGCGCGATTTTCAGGAGATCGCGGACGCGGGGCTCGGCAGAAAGCGCACGGTGTTCGAGATGGCGCTGAGCCTGGCGCGCAATTTCGACGCCGACAAGGCGCCCGCCGGCTACGGGTTCACCGAGCTGGTGCGCCAGGTGCTGAGCCAGATGGGAGCCAAGGGCGACCGGGTGGGCGACAGCGAGGGCGACGCGGCACAGTTCGAGTGGCGCTTTCTGTTCGTCGCCGGCATGTGGTTCCAGGATCTGTTCAACTACGACTTCCGCCGCACGGAGATGTGCATCATCCCGTACGGCACGCAGATGGGAGAGATCAGCTTCTGCGCCTACAACACCGGCGTCGGCTGGCGGAACATCATCGAGAAGATGAAGATGACGGCGACCGTCGCCGACTGGTACCGTGAGCACGGTCGCCACCCGGTTTACGCGAAGAATCAGCAGCTGCCGCTGCCCCCGGGGCCCTACGACGTCGTGGTGCGGGAGGCCCCAGACGGCAAGAAGCGCCTGCGCCTGCTGTGACCTCGGCGGGCCCGACCTGCCGAAAATCGAAGCGCCCCGGCGCCGGAGAACAGGGAGGCCGCCGATGCCCCTTGACGGCGGCGCGCGGGCAGGTAGGTTCTCGCCCTCGCCCATCGGGAGAGGTGACCGAGTGGCCGAAGGTACCCGCTTGCTAAGCGGGCGTGGGTCAAAAGCCCACCGCGGGTTCGAATCCCGCCCTCTCCGCAAATCGCCGCAGCCCGGCGCGCCAGCCCCGGGCTCAGCGCTTCGTAGGTCCGCGTATGTTCGGCTACCGTCCCGACATTCCCCGCCCTAGCGGAGCGGCCATCGACAAGGCACGGCGGCTGCTCGACGCGGCGCTCGGGCCGTCGAAGGTGCTCGGGACCCCCGAGGCTTGCGAGCGCTTCATGCGGGACGAGTCGGAGACCGCCGGCACGCTGCCGGATGCCGTGGTGCTGGCGACGGGCGCCGACGACATCGCCAAGGCGCTGGCGGTCGCTCGCGAGGCCGGGGTGCCGATCACACCGCGCGCGGGTGGCACCGGGCGGAGCGGCGGCGCGGTCCCCGTGGCCGGCGGGATCTTGCTCTGCACGCTCGGCATGAACCAGATCAAAGACATCGACCGGCGTGAAGGGGTCGCCGTGGTCCAGCCAGGCGTCGTCCTCGAGACCCTGCACTTCGCCTGCGAAGCGGAGGGCCTGTTCTATCCGCCGGACCCGAACTCCTTGTCCGCCTGCGCCCTGGGCGGCAACGTCGCCGAGAACGCCGGTGGACCGCGCGCCTTCAAGTACGGGGTGACGCGCGACTACGTGCTCGGCATGGAGGTGCTGATGATCGGGGGGCAGCGCTTTTTTTCGGGGCGCCGCACCAAGAAGGGCGTCACCGGCTACGACGTCACGAGCTTGCTCGTCGGCAGCGAGGGCACGCTCGCCGTGTTCGGCGATCTCACGCTGCGCTTGGTGCCCAAGCCCCCGGCCATCCTGACGCTGCTCGGGCTGTTCGCGGACGTGCGCGCCGCCAGCGCGGTGGTCGCGGAGATCATCGGCGCCGGGGTGATCCCCCGCTGCGTCGAGCTCTTGGACGGCGCCACCCTGCAGGCGATGCGGGACGCCGGCAACCCCATCGACACACGCGCGGGCGCGCTGTTGCTCATCGAGGTGGACGGCGAAGAGAGCGTGATCGAGGCGGAGGCAGAGCGGATCGGCGACGTGTGCAGTGCCCACGCCGCGATCGAGGTGTTGGCCGCGCAAGACGCCGCCCAGCGCAGCCGGCTCTGGGCCGCGCGCCGCGAGATGAGCCGAGCGGTGCGGCGCCTGGCCAAGAACAAGCTGAGCGAAGACGTCGTCGTGCCACGGCAGAAGGTCCCGGTGCTGCTCGATCGGGTGAGCGCGCTCGGCGAACAGCACGCCGTGCGCACCCTCACCTATGGCCACGCCGGAGACGGCAACCTGCACGTCAACTTCCTCTGGAACGAGCCGGACGAGCTGGCCGCGGTGGAGCGGGCGATCGAGCAGCTCTTCCGTGACGTGGTCGCGCTCGGGGGCACGCTCACCGGGGAGCATGGCATCGGCGTGCTCAAAGCGCCGTACCTGGCGATCGAGCAAAGCGCGGAGCTGATCGAGCTGCAGCGCGGGCTGAAGCAGGTGTTCGATCCGGGCGGGCTCTTGAACCCCGGCAAGATCTTCGCCGGCGGCGCTCATCGCGCCTGCTGAGACCAAAACGTGCCGAACCGAGCGCGGCGCACGCACGGTTGATGCAGATCGCCACGTCGGCGCGCCACGCCGGCTCCGCTACGGCGCCGCTCCACGATGACGCGGGCCGCCGAAATCCGGCCGATTACGCCTACGAAGGTGCCGTATCCCGCCCTCTCCTCCGGCCCGGCACGGCGGTTGCTCTTAGGCTCCGATATGCGGCCGCGCCTCGGTCTAGGCCGTGGGCCGAGCCCAAACAGGAGGACATGAAATGCTCAGATGGGCTTTGATTTTTTTCATCGTGGCGCTGATTGCGGCGTTGTTCGGCTTCGGCGGTATCGCCGGGGCGGCCACCGACATCGCCCAGATCTTGTTCTACGGCTTCCTGATCCTGGCGGCCATCGTGCTCGTCATGAGTCTGGTCGGCGGCGGACGATCGGCGCGGCGGATGCTGTAGCCCCGTCAGCGGCGAAGGTCGCGACGTATCGACACCCACACATGGAGGTTCGATCAATGAAGGTCATCACCCTCGTCTCCACCGTTGCGCTGAGCGCTGCGGCGCTGGTTGGCTGTAACCGGACCGAACGGTCTCTGGAGACCGAAACCGAGCAAGAGACTCAAGAGCTCGACCGCGATATGGATCGCGCCGGGGATCGAGTTCAGCAGTCCGGCGAAGAAGCCGCGGACGAGCTGCGCGAAACCGGTCGCGACATCGAACAAGGCGTCGAGGAGCTCGGCGACGACATCGATCAGGGTGTCGACGAGCTCGACCAGGAAGCCGCCGAGGAAGTCCGAGAGGAGTGATCGGACGGCACGTCCACCGGGCTCGACCGTTTGGGCGGCGCCGGGCGCTGGCATCGAGTTGCCGGCGCCCGGCGTTTTTTGTCGGAAGCGCTCATTCGACGGTGATGTCCGACGACTCGAGCGGATCGAGCTGCATCAAATCGACCACGCCGCCGCCGCTGGTGACGGCAACGGGAGCCCCGTCGACGCGGATCGGAACGATCTGCTCGATCCAACCGCGCCAGACGCCGGTTTCCTTGACGGACAGGTTCATGCTGCTGTCCGTCAGCGCCAGCGCTCCGATGGCGACGCGCCCGTCGTTGGCGTCGTAGAGGACGATGCCAGCGCCCGCTTTCGCGGCGAAGGCCGTCGCGGACGTCCAGTCGAGCCCGAAGTTGCCGCGCGCGAGCCCCGCGGGCGCCCCCTCACCCAACCAGACCGAGTCGAGCTCCGCCTCCCCGGTCTCCGGCTCGAACTTGAGCAAACCCGCCGACGCGGGGTCGGCAGCGATGCCGGAGACGCCAACGACGTTGCTCCAAGCCACCTCCCAGCGCCCGAGCTGCTGATCGGCAGGGTCGCCCATCTCCGCCGGCCCGAGTCGATACCGGCCGCTCTTTCGGTCATAGCTGAACAGGGCCGGCGTGGGTTCGAGCCGAACGGGCACCAAGTGCGTCCAGTTCCGCGTGCCGGAGCGCGGGGCGGGCTCGAGCGGCTCGCCGGGCAGCGGCGCCGGCGCGTACTCGACCCAGCCCGTGTCGGAGCGGTAGCCGATGAGCGCGGCGCCACCGCCGCCGGTGGCCACCTCCACGACGAGATCGAAACCGGGTGACCAGGACCAGCTGCCGGTGATTTCGTAGCGGTCGTTTCGCGGGTGTGTCCCGAGGCTCGGGCGGTACGCCTCGAGCGCGCCGGTCGCGGCGTCGTAGACGTAGAACGAGCTGGCCTCGGGCGTGGTCGCGACGATCCGCCGGGAGGGGCCCAGCGCGAACGGAAACTTACCGCTTCGAGCGGGCGGCGCGCCGCCTGCGCCGCCAGTCCCGGGAACGCTCGGCGCTCCGCCGCCGCCGGGGGCCGCTCCCGCAGCGCCGTTCAGCGCGCTGCCGCTGCCGGCCGAGCTGGCGCCGGGGGCTTCGAGCGCGGGATCGCGGTCGTAGTGCTGATCGTCGAGGCCCAGCACCTGGGTGCACCCGCAACTGGCCAGCAGCGCGAAGCCACAACGACGAAGCATCGACTTATCCTATCACGTGCGGCGAGGACCGATATCGACGGAGCCAAGCTCCCGGCCCTCGCAAAGAGGTCACCGCTTTTGCCCCGCAACCCTGCGGAATCACTGACCAAGTCAAGGCGACTCGCAGCGGGTGTGATAGTCTTTCCCGCGGTGGCACAAGAGGCCGAACAGCTCATCGCGGGGAAATACCGATTGGAGCGCCGCCTGGCCGGCGGGGGGATGGGATCGGTTTGGGTGGCGCGGCACACGCTGCTCGACGTCAACGTCGCCATCAAGTTCCGCAAAAACCCCGAAGGGCTCGATCCCAAGGGCGAGCTGCGTTTCCGGCGTGAAGCGCAGGCGGCCGCGCACATCAAGAGCCCGCACGTGGTGCAGATCCACGACTACGGCGTCGACGCCGGCACGCCCTACATCGTGATGGAGCTGCTGGAGGGGGAAGATCTGGCGGCCTGCCTGGAGCGCGAAGGTCGGCTGTCGCCCGATCGCGCCCTCAGCTTGGTGGCACAAGCCGCCAAGGCGCTCGAGCTCGCCCACCACGCCGGCATCGTCCACCGCGACATCAAACCGAGCAACCTCTTCTTGGCGCGACAGGGACGGGACGAGGTGCTGAAGGTGCTCGACTTCGGCATCGCGATGGATACCCGAGACGGCGGCTCGGAGTCCACGACGTCCGTCGGCGTCGTGCTCGGCTCCCCGAGCTACATGAGCCCCGAGCAGGCGCGCGGCCGGCGCGTGGATGGCCGCTCGGACGTGTACTCGCTGGCGGCGGTGCTCTACCGCATGCTCACTGGCGTCGCGCCAGTCACCGGCGACAATCCGCAAGACATCATGATCAAGATTTGCAGCGAGCCGTTGATCCCGCCGTCGCGCCGGGCGAGCGATCTCCCGCCGGGGCTCGACAGCTTCTTCGCGCGCGCGCTCTGCCACGCCCCCGAGGGTCGATTCCAGAGCGTCGAGGAGCTCGTGCGGGGCTTCGAAACGATCGCCGGTCGCGCGGGGGAGCGACCGCCACGAGCCGGCGACGACGCGGCGCCGATCGCTGCCAGGAACGAACGCCCGCTCGGTCGCGACGACCCCACCGAATCGCTCTTCGCCGCGAGGCCTCCCGTCGAGCGCTCACCGCAGCGGTGGCTCGCGCTCGGCGCCGGCGCCGTCTGCGTCGCCGGCGCCGCCTACTGGGCCTTCGGCGGCGACGGGCAACCCCCACCCCCCTCGCCCCGGAGCGAGCCCACGACCACGCAGGCGCCGCCCTCCGTCGAGCCTGCGAGCCTCGAGACCGTCGAGAGCGCGCCGCTCGCGGACCGACCGAGCGCGAACGACCCGCCAGAACCAACGGCGGCGGTTCAAGGAAGGCCGGCGCCCGCCCGCTCGCCGCAGCCAGCGACGGTTCACTCCGGCGCCCTCGCACCGCCGCCCTCGCCTCCGAGCGCCGAAACCAAGCCACCGCAGGTCCCGCCGAGCCCGCCGCCCAAGCTCGATCCGGTGTTTGGTCTGCCGCTCTCCTCGTCGTCCGCGAAAGAGCCCCCGCCTTGACGTTCGCCCGCTCGCGTCGCGGCATGGCGCGCGCCGCGCTGGCGCTGGCGACCATGGCTTGCTCGGCGCACGCCGCGCCGGAACCCGCCTCCCGCGCGCTGGAGCTCGGCTACGAGGGGCTCGAGCTCTATGAAAGCGGCGACACGACCGCCGCGCTCGCGCGCTTCCGCGCGGCGGAGCAGCTCGCGCATTCTCCCGTGTTCCTGCTCTACATCGCGCGCAGCCAGGCGCGCCTCGGCCAGCTCGTCGACGCCAAGCGCCAATACCAGACGCTGATCGATGAACCGCTGCGCCCCGGTGCGCCTGAGAGCTGGCGGCAGGCCCGCGAGGCCGCCCGCGTCGAGCTCGAGCCGGTGCAACGCCGGATCGCGTCGGTCCAGATCGCCATCTCGACCGATTTCACGCCACCGCTCCAGCTTCGCGCCGCCTCGAGGGTGTGGTCCATCTCGAGCCGCACCGAGCGCATCGAGCTCGACCCGGGGCCGCACACGCTGGTGTTGAGCGACGGCGAGGGCCAGAGCCGTTCGCAAACCGTCGTGCTGCGTGAGGGCGAGCACCGGCGGCTCGCCTTCGACTTCCGCCCGCGCCCAACTCGGGCTGAAACGACCGGGCCAGCGCGAAGCCCGCGGGGGTCCGCGCCCAGCGCCGATGGGGCCGGCGCCCAGCACCTGCGGCCGGCCGGGCGCGTCGCGCTCGGGCTCGGCGCGGGAGCCCTGGCGTTCGGTGCGGTCGCAGGCGTGGTCGCGCTCGTGCAGACGGACGCGATCAAGGACAACTGCGTCGGCGATCGCTGCCTCACCACCGACCGAGGACGCGCGGACACCGCGCGCACGTGGGCGAACCTGGCGACGGTCGGCGTTGGTGTCGGCGCCGTCGGCGTCGGCACGGGCCTGGCGCTCTTGCTGTGGCAGCCCGAGCGACAAAAGCACGGCTTGACGGTGCACGCAGGGCCCGGCCGCCTCGAGATCAGCGGGGAGTTTTAGCTGGGTTTCTTGGTCGAGAGGGAGCCCGTCACTCGACCCCGAGCTTTTCCAAGAGCTTTCGCAGATAGCCGCGCTGCAGGCCGGCGATGCGCGCCGCCTCGGAGCGATTGCCCCCGGTCTCGGCGAGCAGCTGCTCGAGGTAGATGCGCGTCATGCGCTGGATCAAAGCCTCTTTCTGCTCCGCATAAGGACGCGACGGATCGACGAAGGCGCGCAGCGCCGCGTCGAGCGCGCCGAGCGGGGCCCCTTCGACGCCCGGCAACGTGCCCACGGCGCCGTACGCCAGGATGGCGTGCTTGAGCTCGCGCACGTTGCCGGGCCAGGAGCGCTGCTCGAGCGCGGTCGCGAGCTCGGCCGGCAGCGGCGATAGGCCGAGCTCGCGAACGAAGTGTTCGCAGAGCAGAGCGATGTCCTCGCGCCGCTCGTCGAGCGGCGGCACCGAGAGCTTCACCACCATCAAGCGGTAGTACAGATCCGCTCGGAACGTCCCGGCGTCGACTCGTTCCTTCAGGCTGCGATTGGTGGCGCAGATCACCCGTACCTTGACGGGACGCGCTTGCGCCTCCCCCACGCGAGAGATCGCTCCCGATTCGAGGGCGCGGAGCAGCACTGGCTGCACGTCGAGCGGCAGCTCCCCCACCTCGTCCAAAAAGAGCGTGCCACCGTGCGCTTGCTCGAACGCCCCCATGTTCGCCGCCTCCGCCCCGGTGAACGCACCCTTCTTGTGGCCGAACAGCTCGCTCCGGGCGAGCGAGCGCTCGAGACCACCGCAGTTGATCGGGACGAAGGGACCGTCGGCGACCTTGCTGTGGTCGTGCAGGGCCCGCGCGATGAGCTCCTTGCCGGTCCCGGAGGCGCCTTCGATCAGCACATTGACCAGCGATCCTTCCAGGCGCTGCATCAAGCCGAAGAGGCGCCGCATGGCCGGCGATCGACCGACGAGCGCGCCGTATCGGCTCGGGCGCGCTCCACTGGTCTGCTCGAGGTTCTCCAGATCCGACTCGATGGCGATCTCGGTGGCGCCGAGCGTGAGCCGATTGCCGAGCGCGAGCGTCATCTCTCCCAGCCGCTCGCCGCGAAAGAAGCTGCCGTTGCGGCTGCCGAGATCACGCACGCGGACGCCCTCGGCGACCAGCGTCAGCTCCAAATGATAGCGAGAGACCGACCGATCCTCGATCACCACCTGGTTGTCCCCCGCGGCGCCGAGGCGACAGCTCCCGGTAGTGAGGCGAAACACCTGCGGCGTCGCCCGCCCCGTGACCACCCGCACGAGGGCAGGAACGGGGTCTTTGGGAAGCTCGCGGGTGAGCGCCTCCGTCGGATCTCCATCACCGGCACCGGACATGTCAGCAATGGTACACGGCCAGGAAAGGAAGCAGGAAAAACGGGCGCAGGCCCGGATCTGCCTGCGCCCGCGAAGCCAAAGTCAAGGAGGGTTCGGTTCTTCGGGAATGGGTCGAAGGCACGGCGCGCGCGCCGCAAGGCTCTCGCGACCGGGCGCCGTTCAGCAAACCCCGTGCCGGGGAGCGCAGACGCGAGATCTCCCGACGGAGCCCGGAGTCCCCCTTGCGCCCCTGGGCACCCGAGTGTCCAGGCGAAGATGGCCGAGTGCGCAGCGCAACTCCGGGCGCCGCGCGCACGTCGAGGAAGGGAGCCTTCTACGCGACCGATCTGGACGCGATCCTGCGGCACCGCGGGATCGATACGCTCACCGTATACGGTGTGACGACGCCCGTCGTCCCGGAGCCAGCGGAGTGACCGGCCCGGCGTTGCCGTCGAGCCCGACCGGGTGATAGCTTGCCATCATCAGCGCATGCTCGAAGAGCCCCCGCACCTGGCGCCTCCGCTGCCCGAAGCGCCCCACGGAACGACCGGATGGCGGGCGTGTTTGCGCCTCGAGCTCGCGCAGGTCGTCGATCGCACGCGCATCATCGAACGCGCCCATCGCGGACCGCTGCAGGTGCAGCGCGCCTTTTATCCGGAGGCGGACGGCACCTGTCACGTCTACCTGTTGCACCCGCCCGGCGGCTTGGTCCACGGCGACACGCTCGACATCGACATCGCGGTCCGCACCGGGGCTCGGGCGCTGTTGACGACGCCGGCAGCCACCAAGGTGTACCGCAGCGCGGGTCGAACCGCGACGCTGAACCATTGCCTGAGGGTGGCGCGTGGTGGCTGGCTCGAGTGGCTGCCGCAAGAGAACATCTTGTACCGCGGCGCGCGCCTGCAGAGCTCTACGCGGGTCGATCTCGAGCACGGGGCGGGGTTTGCGGGCTGGGAGCTCTCGTGCTTTGGCCGTCCCGCGTGCGCGGAGCGCTTCTCCGAGGGGTCGCTGGCCCAGAGCTTCGAGCTCTGGGAGGACGGGCGCCCGCTGTGGATCGAGCGCAACCGGGTCACGCCGACCTCGGGTGTGCTCGACGCGCGCTGGGGCTACGCGGGGTTCCCAGTCGGCGGAACGTTCGTCTGTCGCTACCGCGAACCCGGGTTGCCCGAGGCGCTCTCGGCCCTCTCACGGGCGAGCGCCGACGTGAGCTTCAGCGTGAGCCTGCTCCGCGGGGTGGTGGTCTGCCGCTACCTCGGCCAAGCCACGGAGCCGGGGCGCCAGCTCTTCACGCAGGCGTGGGAGCTCTTGCGTCCGCTCGTCTCCGGCCGGCTGGCGACGGCGCCACGCATCTGGAAGACGTGAGCCGCGAAGACGACCGCGCGGATTTCGACAAACCAGAAACAGGCCCGAAACATCGAGCAGCGTATCAGCTCGGAAGAGGCGCCGATGGAGCTGTCCCCCCGCGAAAAAGACAAGCTGCTGATCTTCTCGGCCGCCCTGCTCGCCGAACGGCGCAAAGCTCGCGGCCTGAAGCTGAACTATCCCGAGGCGGTGGCCTACATCACCTTCTCGATCTTGGAGGGCGCGCGTGACGGCCGGACCGTGGCCGAGCTGATGAGTCAGGGCGCTCAGCTGCTCACCCGCGACGACGTCATGGAAGGGGTCGCCGAAATGATCCCCGAGGTGCAGGTCGAAGCCACCTTTCCGGACGGCACCAAGCTCGTGACGGTGCACCAACCCATCGCCTGAGGTCAGCGTGATCCCTGGAGAACTTCGGACCCAAGCGACCGAGATCGAGCTCAACGCAGGGCGTCCGACCAAAACCTTGCGGGTCGCCAACACCGGCGATCGGCCGATCCAGGTCGGATCGCACTATCACTTCTTCGAGACCAACGGGGCGCTCAGGTTCGATCGCCCTGCTGCCCGCGGCTTCCGTCTGAACATCCCGGCGGGGACCGCCGTCCGCTTCGAACCGGGTCAGGAGCGCGAGGTGGAGCTCGTTGCGTACGCCGGAGGTCGACGCGTGTACGGGTTCAACGGTCAGGTGATGGGGGAGCTCGACGAGGCATGACACGCATCGATCGGCAGGCCTACGCGGCCATGTACGGACCGACCACCGGCGACCGCCTGCGCCTCGCAGACACCGATCTGTGGCTTGAGGTCGAAGAGGATCGCACCGTTTATGGCGAAGAGGTCAAATTCGGCGGCGGCAAGGTCATCCGAGACGGCATGGGCCAGGGGCAGAGCGCAGGCGACGAGGTGCTCGACACCGTCATCACCAACGCCCTCATCCTCGACCACTGGGGCATCGTCAAAGCAGACATCGGCATCCGCGGCGGGCGCATCGCCGGCATCGGCAAGGCCGGCAACCCGGACATCCAGCCCGGTGTCGATCTGGTGGTTGGTCCGGGCACCGAGGTGATCGCCGGCGAGGGCCTGCTCGCCACGCCAGGCGCCATCGACGCCCACATTCACTTCATCTGCCCCCAGCAGGTGGAGCACGCCGTGATGAGCGGCGTCACCACCATGATCGGCGGCGGCACGGGACCCGCCGCCGGCACGAACGCCACGACCTGCACGCCCGGTCCCTGGCACCTCGCGCGCATGCTCCAGGCGGCCGATGCACTCCCCATCAACCTCGGCTTCCTGGGCAAGGGCAACGCCAGCCTCCCGGACAGCCTGGAGGCACAAATCCGCGGCGGCGCCTTGGGCCTGAAGCTGCACGAGGACTGGGGCACGACGCCCGCGGCCATCGACAATTGCCTGAGCGTGGCCGAGCGGTTCGACGTTCAGGTGGCCATTCACACGGACACGCTCAACGAGTCGGGGTTCGTCGAGGACACCCTCCGCGCGTTCAAGGACCGAACCATCCACGCTTACCACACCGAAGGCGCCGGCGGCGGGCATGCGCCCGACATCATCAAGGCGTGCGGCGCTCCGAACGTCCTGCCGTCCTCCACCAATCCCACGCGCCCGTTCACCGTGAACACCATCGACGAGCACCTGGACATGTTGATGGTGTGCCACCACCTCGACCCGGACATCCCGGAGGACATCGCCTTCGCCGAGTCACGGATCCGCCGCGAGACGATCGCGGCCGAGGATATCCTGCACGACCTGGGCGCGTTCAGCATGATCGCCTCCGACTCCCAAGCCATGGGCCGCGTGGGGGAGGTCGTCATCCGAACCTGGCAGACCGCGCACAAGATGAAGGTGCAGCGCGGGTCCTTGCCCGAAGATCCAGCCGAACACGACAACTTCCGCCTGAAGCGCTACGTCGCCAAATATGCGATCAACCCGGCGCTGGCGCATGGGATCGCCGGCGAAGTGGGCTCGATCGAAGCGGGCAAGCTCGCCGACATCGTGCTCTGGAAGCCGGCCTTCTTCGGCGTCAAACCCGCGATGGTGATCAAAGGCGGCATGATCGTGGCCGCGCCCATGGGCGATCCCAACGCCTCCATCCCAACCCCGCAGCCGGTGCACTATCAGTACATGTTCGGGGCGCTCGCCGGCGCGCGGCACGCCACCAGCGTGACCTTCACCTCGAACGCGGCGCTGGAGGCCCGGCTGGGAGAGCGCCTGAATCTCGGCAAGCCGCTGGTCGCCGTCAGCGGCACGCGCCGCGTGCGCAAGACCGACATGGTGCACAACCGCGCCCTCCCCTTGATGGAGGTCGATCCTCAAACCTATGAAGTGCGGGCCGACGGGCAGCTCTTGACGTGTGCGCCGATGGCCGTGCTGCCGATGGCGCAACGCTACTTTCTGTTCTGATGCACATGCCCCACTTCACGCAGGTCACCGACGAGGCGCCCGTGTCGGGCAGCTTGACGCTCGACCACAACCAGCGGCAAAAGACCCGCTTCAGGGCCGAGCTCGACGGAGGAGGCGAGGTCACCGTGCTGCTGCCCCGCGGCACGCTGCTCTTCGACGGCACGCGCCTGAGGTCCGACGACGGCCACGTGATCGAAATCCGGGCGGCGACCGAAGCGCTCAGCGCCGTCACCGCGGATCACCCGCTCGAGCTGGCGCGCGCGGCCTACCACCTCGGCAACCGTCATGTCCCCGTCCGCGTCGAAGCGGCCCGGCTCCTTTACGCGCACGATCATGTGCTCGACGACATGGTCCGGGAGCTTGGGTTGACGGTATCGCTGACGCACGAACCGTTCGAGCCAGAGCCCGGCGCCTACGGTCAGGCGGGCGGCGGCCACGGACACGCCTCCAGCCACCACCACACCCATCATTGACGCGATGGACGCGATCGCGCTCGGAGGGCTGCCGCTGCTGCGCCTGCTCCAGCTGGCGAGCCCCGCGCTGCCGCTGGGAGCGTTCGCCTACTCGCAGGGGCTGGAATCGGCCGTCTCGTTGGGGTGGGTGCAGGACGAGCGCTCGGCGGCGGAATGGATCGGTGGCTCGACCGCTCGCGCGCTGTCCGGTGTCGACGTACCGATTTTAGCCCGCACCTACGAGGCTTGGCGCGCCGATGACACCGCCGCCGTGCGACGCTGGAGCGAAACGCTCCACGCCTGCCGTGAGTCCCGGGAGCTGTTGGAAGAGGAACGGCACCTCGGCCGCTCGATGGCGCGCCTGCTCGCCGGGCTCGAGCTCCGCGCCGCGGCGGAGTGGGTCGAGGCCGAAACCGCGGCGCTCGCCCCGCTCCTCGCCCTGGCGGCCGTGCACTTCGAAGTGCCGCTGGTCGCCGCCGGCCTGGCCTACGCCTACGCCCGCGTCGAGAGCCAGGTCACCGCCGCCAGCCGCCTCATCCCGCTCGGGCAGCTCTCGAGCCAACGCGTGCTGTCCCGCGTGCTCGGCACGTTGCCAGACGTGGTCGCGACGGGCCTCGACGTCGAGGACGACGACATCGGAACGTCAGCCCCCGCGCAGAGCATCGCCAGCGCGCTGCACGAACGTCAGTACACTCGCCTTTTTCGATCATGAACCCAGGGATGCGACCAAGGAGCACGGACATGACAGCAGACAAACGCCCCCCGCTGCGGGTCGGCATCGGCGGCCCGGTAGGCTCTGGCAAAACGGCGCTGGTGGACGCGCTGTGCAAGGCCCTGCGACAGAGCTACCAGATCGCGGTCGTCACCAACGACATCTACACCAAAGAGGACGCTCAGTTCTTGACGCGGAGCGGCGCCCTGCCGGAGGAGCGCATCGTTGGCGTGGAGACCGGCGGCTGCCCGCACACCGCCATCCGCGAGGACGCCTCGATCAACCTGGAGGCCGTCGCCGCGCTGCAGCGACGTTTCGAGGACCTGGATCTCATCATCATCGAAAGTGGCGGGGACAACCTGGCGGCCACCTTCAGCCCGGAGCTCTCCGACCTCACGCTCTACGTGATCGACGTGAGCGGCGGGGACAAGATCCCGCGCAAGGGTGGCCCCGGCATCACGAAGAGCGATCTGCTGATCATCAACAAGATCGACCTGGCGCCACACGTCGGCGCGTCGCTGGACGTCATGCGGCGAGACGCCGCCAGGATGCGCGGCGACAAACCCTTCGTCTTCACCAACCTGAAGCAGGACGAAGGCGTACGGAACGTCTGCGACTTCATCATCCGCGAGGGCGTGCTCTGACGTTCTCTTCGGAAGACCGGGAGGCCCGCCGCGGCGAGCCTTCCGGTCGACGAACCGCCGGTCCGTAGGGTCAGTTCGACATGATGTACTGAAACCCGATTTGGACCATGTCTTCGCTGACCGAGGGCAAGCCTTCGGGGTCGACCTCGTGGTGCCGGTAGTTCAGGTGGTACTTGTGGTTGAAGCCATCGACCACGTACGCGAGCCCCACGTCGACGGTCGTCATCGACGAAGCGTCGTAGTCGCCGTATTGAACGCGGGCGTTGGGCTGGAGGTAGCCGATGCCCACCCGGTCGGGGGTCAGCCAGGACAAGACGCCCATGTACGCTTGCCCGGGGAAGGGTCCTACGACGCCGATCCCCTCATCCACCGTCCCCTGGTTCACGACGTAGCCGGTCCCGACTTCGTCGAAGTTCCAGTAGCCGAGCTCCGCGGTGAAGGTGCCGGCCGCGCCGAAGTTCTTCTCGAAGAACGCGTCCAATGACCAGCCAAAGAAATCCGTGTCGGGGTCGGCTGCCGGATCTTCGGGCGTGATGCCGTCTTGGTACTGAACGACCGCGCCCAAGGCGAGCACGTCCTTCTCGCCCCAGTAGCTGCCGGAGTTGTAGTAGAAGTCCTCGGGCTCGAGGAGGTGCGCCGTGATGCGCCCGGCGTAGCGCGCCTTGCCGATGGGCTGATTGGGCTGCAGGTCGACGACGGAGGCGTGGTACTTGAGGTGCCCCCCGGCGATGAGGCCCCACAGCGTCGCGCCGCGGTCGCGGCCGCCGACGTCGAACGGGAAGCTTGGAACGGTGATGGCGAAGTTCCAGGTGTTGCCGAAGAAGGGCCCGTTCATGTTGTTGCGATCATTGGCCGGGATGTGTTGACCCACCCACAGCTGAAGCTCGTCGATAAACTTCACCTGGGCGATGCCGTCGAGGATCGCGAAGTGTCCCAGGCCGTTGGCTGTGCCAATCTCGAACTGAACGAAGAAGCCGAGATTGGGGGTGAGCTCCCCGGACAGGAACGGGCGCACGTTCATCTGGTCGACCAAGCCGTCGTCCAGCTTCAACACGACCTCGTCCTCCGGATTGTTGACGGTCAGGTTGAGCCCCGTGCGAAAGCCTGCGCCGAAGGAGAGCTTCGGCACGAACGGCTCCTCGGGCGGGGTCTCTGCCGCGGGCAGCTCGGGCGGCGCCTCTTGGTGCTCGGACGTCGTCGCCGGATCGACATAGGTGGCGCCTTCGGGGACCTGATCTGGGGGAGGAGCGGGC
>JAEZYZ010000302.1 GCA_023418705.1 Pseudomonadota bacterium
GGTGAGGGCCGCGCCCGCCGCGCGCCCCCCCGCTCGCGCACCGAGCCGTCCAGCGGTCGAGCCCGCTCGCAAGGCCGAGCCCGCGCCGCCTCCCGCTCCGGCTGGCACGGCCCCGCCGACCGCGGCGTTCCCGATCGACTGACCGCGTTCGTCCGGCGGTTCCTCTTCGCCCAAAGCCGTCGTAAGGGTCACCCCCATGTTCGCACTCAGATCCGACGGCACCTACGCCTGGGAGCTCGGTGAGCTCGTCTTCGCGATCGATCCCGCCCAAGGCGGCCGCATCACGGAGGTCTCGCTGGGCGGCAACAACTCCCTGACCGGCTCGACGCACCCCAACATCAACGGCTCGACCTTTTGGCCGAGCCCGCAGGTGTGGCCCTGGCCGCCGCCGGCGGCGCTCGACACCGATCCGTACGCAGCCGCGATCGAGGGAGACGCCGTCGTGCTGACGAGCGGGGTCGAGGCGCTCGCCGACGCCGAGCAGGTGAGCGGATCGATCCGGATCGTCAAGCGCTTCCGACCCCTCGTCGAGGTCGCGGCGGTCGAGGTCCGCTACTCGATCGAAAACGTCGGATCGACCAGCCTCCGTTGGGCGCCTTGGGAGATTTCGAGGGTGCCGGCGCGCGGGGTGACCTTTTTTCCGACGGGGCGCTCCGAAGGGCCGAAGCTGGAGCTCGCGGTGCACCAACAGGCGGGCATCACCTGGTACCAGAACGATCCCCAGGTGATCTCGCTGGAGGATGGCCAGAAGTACGTGGCCGACGGCGCCGAAGGCTGGCTCGCACACGTCGCCGGCGCGCTGCTGCTGCTCAAGCAGTTCGAGGACATCCCGCCGGGCGACGCCGCGCCGGGCGAGGGCGAAATCGAGCTGTACGCCAGCCACTCGAGCCGCGGGCCCTATGTCGAGATCGAGCAGCAGGGTCCGTACCGCAGCATCGCGCCGGGCAGCCGCTTGGATTGGACGGTGCGCTGGGCGCTCCGAAAAATACCCGCTTCGATCGACCGGAGGCTCGGCAGCACCGGGCTGGTGGAGCTTGCGCGAACCGTCGCGGCTCAGCTGGCCGCGGCGACACCGGTTAGCCCGCGCTGAAGGCGAGGGGCGCCCCGAAGCCACCCGGGATCGCCGTTCGCTCTCCTTCAGGCGCGCTGATCGCGAAAGAAGCGGCGAAGGATCTCGGCGAGCTCGTCGGGCGCCTCTTCCTGGGGAGCGTGACCCGTGCTCATCAGCGCGAGGCCGGCGCCTCGGATCTGGCGGGCCAGGCGCTGGCCGAGGGCCGCAGGGTAGAGCCGGTCCTGCCGGCCCCAGACCACCAGCGTGGGGGCGGCGATCCGCGGGGTCTGCGCTTCCACCGTCCGCGTGTCGGCGGTGGCCCTGAGGGTCGCCAGCGCGCTGCCGCGGGCTGCCGGCGTATTGAAGGACTCGTAGTAGTGATCGATCCGGTGAAGCGGGACGCTCGCCCCAGGGGCGAACACGTGATCGCGATAGAACGTTCGGAACGCCGTTCGCCCCCAGAGCTGCTTGAACACGAACCCGCCGACCACCGGCAGCTCGAACACCTTGCGGTGCAGCGCGGGAGCCGTCGCGTAGCAGAGGGCGTCGACCAGCACGAGCCGCGACACCAGCTCCGAGTGGCGCGCCGCCAGCGTGAGCGCGACCGCGCCCCCTAGACCGTGCCCCACCACCGCGGCGCGCCCGAGGCCGAGCCCGGCGAACAGATCGGCGATGGTGCCCGCGAACGCGGGGATGCCGTAGGGAAAGCGTCCCGCGGAAGGCTTCTCGCTTTCACCGAAGCCCGGCAGATCCGGGGCGACCAGATGAAACTCCCCCGAGAGCGCGTCGCTCAGCCGATGCCAGGTGGAGGCGTCGCTGAACATGCCGTGCAACAGCACCACGGGCAGACCCTGGCCTTGTTGCATCACTCGCAACCGAACCCCGCTCGCGGTCAGGTCTCGCTGCAGCCGCTCGAGCATTGCGGCGGTCATAGCGGCTTTCTCCAGCTGGCGACAGCCGCAAAAGTGGCGGCCGCGTTTCGGCGGCAGCCCCGGCGTGTCCGAAAAACCGCGCGATCAGCGCTGAGTTGGCGATCAGGATTGTGGGCCCTGGCGTGTGGTTGAAGGTACGATCTTTTGCACGTGGACAAGCACGAGCCGCCGCGTTCGCGCACGCGGATCGGAAGGGGGCTCGATGGGCCGGTCGACGGGCGATGCGGGGCGATCGAAACGCGCGCCGAGCTGTGACAATGAATGTCCTAGCTCCGTCTCCATCCAGCGTCCATGGAGCGCTTTGGTACAGCTCGCAAATTTTCGCAGGAAAAGTGTTTTGGGCGATCCACTCAGTAGAATATATTCGCTCGCGTCGCTCGGGGCTTCCATGGAAAAAAGCCTCGAAGCGGCAGGGGAACACCGAATCCGTCGGGAGTCCTAAGATGAATGAGCTAGCGCTAGCCGAATTGGAAAAACGCTTCGAGGCTGGCATCACCTCCGCTCAGATCTTGGGGTTTTTGGCCGAAAATCGGGTCCCCTTCAGTGAAGCGACGCTGCGCAAATACGTGCAGCTCGGCCTGCTCCCCCGCAGCGTGCGGGTGGGGCGAAAAGGCAAACACCAGGGTTCGCAAGGCATCTACCCCGTGTCGGTATTGAGACAAATCCTCCGCATCAAAAAGATGATGGCGGAGAGCTATACCATCGAACAAATCCAGCGTGAGTTTCTGTTCATGCGAGGGGACGTGGTCCAGCTCGAGCAGACGCTGGAAGGGGTGTTCAAGAAGCTGTCCGGGGTGCTCAAGGAGCGCCGCGCGGACGCGGTGACGCGGCGGGTCGCCAGCGACGTCAAGGAAGCGCGGGTGATCGGCAGGGATTTACTGGCCCGTTTGGTGGCCATCGAAACTCGACTCACTTCGCCGGCACGGCTGGAGCACGTGGCGGCGTCCTGACCTCGAGATCGCGGCCAGCGGCCGCGGTCGGCGAGGTGGCTTTTGCTTGGTTTGAACGGGCGCACGGCGCGGGCGTCGCGGCGCCCCGAAGGTTCGAAAGATACGGATGCGGTGCCGCCGGGCTCGAAGTGGCTTCGGGCGCGGACAGGGATCGTGCGTGAGCAGAAAAGGTCAGGGTACGGAGGCAGCGATGGACTCGAACAAGCTCGGCACGATGAGGAGCGAGGTTCCGATGGACGATACGGACGATGTCATCGACACGGCGTCGCTCCCCACCGAGGGCGCCACGGCGCTGCAGCTGGAGCCGGAGTCCATCACTCGCGAGCAACGCCGCTCCCGCCGCAAACGCGACGTTCGGGCGCGCACCATCAGCGTCAAGCGGATGACCAAGCGAGAGCTCGAGATCGGCCGGCTGCTCTACCCCGAGACGGACTACGAGAAGCCGAGGACTCGATCCGAGTGCGCGGAAGGTCCGCGTCCCTGTCCCTTCGTCTCCTGCAAGTATCACCTATATATCGACGTGTCCCCCCGTACTGGAGCCATCAAGCTGAACTTCCCCGACCTCGAAGTTTGGGAAATGGGTGAATCGTGCGCGCTCGACGTGGCCGACCGCGGCGGGACGACGCTCGAAGACGTCGGCGCGATCATGAACCTGACGCGCGAGCGGATCCGCCAGGTGGAGGTCAAGGCGCTCGCCAAGCTCGAGGCGCTGCGGGACATGTCCGCCCTGCGCGACTACGTCGACGAGGGGCCGGTCGGCAAGCGACGGCTGCCCACCTTGTCCAAGACCGAGCTCGCCGACAACGAGGACGAAGAGGTGGTCGAGTCGGAGGACTTCGAGGTCGAGGAGACCGATCGGCCGATCGATCTGGAGAGCTTCGACGCCTGACGCTTCAAGACGCCGCGGCCCGGCTCCGGGCAAGGCGCTGGAGGGGCTCAGAATAGGCCGAGCACGCGCACGCCCGGTGAGTCGAGCTCGAGGCTGGGAGCGACCATCAGGCTGACCTGCCTGGGATCGTAGCGGGACGCTTCGCGGGGCGGCTCGGGGTCGGGGCCGCCGAAGCCGTAGTAGAGTAGCTTCGGCCACACGTACCCGCCAAGGACGCCGAGACCCGCGCCGAGCAGGATGTCGCTCGCGTAGTGGTTCTCGCTGAGCAGGCGGGTGACGCCGCTCGCGGTCGCGGCCCCGATGGTCGTGGCGCACGCGAGGTCATCGGCCACGCCGCCGCCGTAGAGCGGCAGCTTGGCGTGGTGCAGGCAGGTGAGGCTGGCGGCCGCGGTGGCCATGGCCAGATGCCCGGCGATGAAGCTGCGGTAGCGCTCGTCGCTGTCGGAGTCGCAGGACCCTCCGGGGGGCGCCTGCTCCGGGCAGTCGCGGTACGGCGGCCGCTCGCGACCGACCGTCGCCTGTGCCACCCAGAACACCGCCGCCGTCAGGCCGAGCGACTGCAGATCGATCACGAGCAGCTGCTGGGAGACGTCCCAGGCGTTCCAGCCAATGCCCGGGGTGAGGGCCGAGTCGAGGACGCGGTAGCCGAAGCTGCCATAGAACGCGATGTCCGAAATCAAGACCACGGTGTCGAGGCCGCTGCCGCGGACGGCGAGGGCGTCGGCGATCGCGTCCTCGCCGGGCAGCTGCCAGCTTCGTTCGGGGGGCTCGGGGCCGGCAAGCCTCAGCCAGACGCCGCCACCCCAGAGCACCGCGGTGAGCCCGTAGTCGAGAGCGTTGGCCCGCCGCCACTCCGGTCGCCATTCGACGCGCCGTCCGGCGGGCTCTGGCGCCTCGGCGGCAGCTGCCGCGGGCGAGCCCAGCAGGGCCATCAGCGAAAGCCCCAGCGCCACCCAGCGCGCGACGGGGCGCGGGTCAGAGCGACGGGGGCTGGCTGGAGGCGTCAAGGCGGCGACGATCGCGAGGTTCGAGGGCGGCTACGGCGTAAAGCTTGTGCACGGGTTGCTCTGTGGCAAGCGTCCTCGCGTCGGGGGATGCGAGCGTCTCGCTGGGGGCTCCCTGACGCGCCGTCAACCCCGCAGCGAGGCGACGACGCGCAGAAAATTCTCGCCCAAGACCTTGCGGATCGTCTCCGCGGCGAAGCCTCGGTCCAGCATGATCTGCACGAGCCGCGGCAGCTCGAGGCAGGTTGGCATGTCGCGTGGGGTCCAGATGGCGCCGTCCCAGTCGCTGCCGAGCGACACGAAGTCGTCGCCCACGGTGCGGATCACGTGCTCCAGGTGCCGGACGATCGAGGCGGCGCGCCCCCGCCACAGGCCGTCGCCCAGAAACTCCGAGTGGTACATGATGCCCACGGTCCCGCCGCTGTCGGCCACGGCGCGGAGCTGATCGTCGTCGAGGTTGCGCCAGTGCGGGTGCACGCCGGAGACGCCGGTGTGCGTGACGATCAACGGCTTGGAGCGATCGTGCACGGCGACGGCGTCCCAAAATCCGGCTCTGCCGATGTGCGCCAGGTCGACCAAGATTTTGCGATCGTTCAAGCGCTCGACGTAGGCCTTGCCGAAGGCCGAGAGGCCGCGATCCGCCCGGCCGAGCGGCGAGCTGGTCGAGCCGATGCGCGACGAAGACAAGTGGACCAAGGTGATGCGCACGACGCTGTCGTCGGTGATCAGGTCGAGGGCGTCGAGATCACGGTCGAGCGCGTTGCCGCCTTGGATCCCAATGAACGCTGCGTGCTGTCCGCGGGCGCGCGCCGCCCGGTATTCGGCGGCGTTGCGCACCACGGCGCACTCATCGGGCACCGAAGACAGGATTGCCCGCAGGCGCTTCAGGTTCCTGCTGAAGGCGCGGGCGCGCCCGCGCGCGGTGCGCAGCGGATTGGTGGTGATGACCCAGGTCGCGCCGGTGACGCAGGCCTCCCGCAGGCGGGGCAGGTCGGATTGGAAGAAGAAGCGCGCCCCGAGGGGGCCCTGGCCGTGGCGCTTGGTCAGCCGATAGCCGAAGATCCGGGTCCAGATGAAGGAGTCGACGTGCAGGTCGATCACCTCGCTCTGCAGGTAGAGGTCGACGGCTTCGCGTGAGACGCCGAGCGCCGAAGCCCAGCCGTCCGGGTCCTTGCGGTGATCGACGTACGCCAGCTTCAGCTTGGAGCGACCCATGCGATGCGTCCGGTGAGCGTCAGGTCGAGCGGTTCGAGCGTCGGGTTCTGGGAAAGCAGGGCGTTGGACTCGAAGGATCGAGCGCCGGGCGCTCGGCTGACGGTGATGTGCAGCGTCCCGCCGTCGAAGGGGCGTCGCGGCTCGCCGTTCAGCTCCACGACCAGCGCCTGGAGCCGTTCGTCGCGAGCCTGTCCGACGGCGCGGACCTCGACAGTGTCGCCGATGTCCGCACTGCCCGGGATCCAACTCGGCTCGAAGCTGGCCGGATCCACGCGTGGCGCCAGCGTGACGTGGTCGCCACGCACCACCGCGTGAACCGCCAGCGCCCGCACCCTTTGCCGGCTCGGTTCGTCCAGCACGACGAAGAGGCGGCGCTGTGCACGCACCCTCGTGATCGTCGCGAGCAGCTCCTCAGCGGCCTGATCGAAGCTCGCCAAGAGCTCGGGCCGCACCACCGGAGCATACAGCGCGCGAACCGTGGCGAGCTGCGGCTCGTGCTCGTCCAGGCGGGTGTTCAGGCGGGAGAGCAGGTGGTGGCCGTCGCGTTCGGCCGCCACCAGGCTCCGGGCGTTGTCGATCTTGTCGGCGCAGCTCACGGGCAACGCGCGCAGGGCCGCTGCCGTCCCGGAGCCCAAGACCCGGACATAGTCGGCGAAGCGCGCCGCCTTGTCGCGCTCGTGGCCGGTGGCGTCGCGCTTGGTTTCGGTGAGCGCCTCGACCGTCTCGACGACCTCTTTCGGCATCTCACTGCGGAGCCGCTGGGCGAAGGCGGGGCGGTCCTCGAGCAGGTCGTGGAGGTAGGCCGACGCCAGCAGGATCTCGTCCTCGTAGCCGTGGCTGGCCAGGAGCCCCGCGACCGCCTCGAGGTGCGCGAAATACGGTAGCTTGCCGGCTTTCCGCAGCTGCCCCGCGTGCGCGTCGCGAGCCAGCGCCCGGGCGCGTTCGACCAGCGGCGATTTGCCGGTCATGGGCCGACCACGGTGTCACAACCGAAGACGAGCTCTCTCGAGCCAGACATGGAAGAGAAGCTATCACGGTCCAAACGTCACCCCCTCCTTGCCCTCGCCGCCCCGGGCCGTTGGCGCCGTCGTGGCCCTCACAGGCCGCGCGGGACGCTCTCGAGATCGACGGCGCTCAGCGCGTAGCGGATGAGGGCGCTGCGGTTGGCTTTGGTCAGGCCGCGAGCCTTCAAGTCGTCGACCATCGCGTCGAGCTTCTGCAGATCCTCGGTGTACATCGAGATGCAGATCACCTTGTAGTGAGTGGGCTTGTCGCTCTTGCGCTCTTCGGTGGGTGCGGGCTGCCGCGGGCGAGCGGCGTAGAAGCTCGAAGAGAGCACGCCCTCTACTTCGTCGCGGTCCAGTATCTTGGCCGCGGCCTGCCTGAAATCGTCCCGGTCGCTCATCTCCTCCTCCAGTCTCTTTCTTGTGTGTCTTGGCTAGCCGCAGGCTGCTCGGGGCTCGGTGTCTTGGGCTTCGGTGTCTGCGAGCAGACGGTCCACGACGGCGAGGTAGTCGCTGGTCGCGGTCGAGGTCGGCGCGTAGTCGAGGAGCGTCTTGCCCTGCGCCGGCGCCTCCTTGACCTTGATGGCGACCCGCACCGGCGGCAGGCAGCGGTCGCCGAAGTGCTCGCGCAGCGTCTGCAGCGCCTCATGGCAAATCCGCGCGCGACCGTCGAACAACGTCGGCAGCACGCCCCACAGCCGCACCGGGTGTCCGAGCAGGCGGTTGACGCTCTTGATGGTGCGGACGACCTGGCGGACGCCCACGAGCGACAGGTAGTCGCAGGCGACGGGGCACAGCACGGCGTCGGCGAACACCAGCGCGTTCTGGTTCATTAAAGACAAGCTCGGCGAGCAATCCACCACGATGAAGTCGTAGCTCTGCCGCGCGTCGGCGAGCCGCGCCGCCAGGACTCGGTCGCGTTGGCGCTTTCCGGCCAGATACAGCTCTGCCGCTGCCAAGGTCTCGTTGGAAGGCAGGATGTCGAAGCCAGGGGCGGTCGTGACGACCGCCTGCGCGACCGGCAGGTTCATCACCAGGACGTGGTAGAGCGACCGCTCCTGCTTGAGGCCGAGCGAGACGGCGACGTTGCCTTGGCCGTCGGTGTCGACCAGGAGCACGCGCTTGCCGCGGGCGGCGAGGCCGGCGGCGATCGTCACGGCGGTGGTGGTCTTGCCGGTGCCGCCCTTGTGGTTGAAGATGGCCAGCACGTGAGCGCTGCGGCGCGGCGCAGGCTCCCTGACGAGCGGCGTCGGGGCGGGCAGCGCAGCGGTCGCCGCGGGCGCGACGACCCCGGAGACCGGGTGAGCGG
>JAEZYZ010000347.1 GCA_023418705.1 Pseudomonadota bacterium
CGCCCCCTTGGGGGCACCGCCGCGGGGGGCCCCCCTTCCGCTCTTCCGCCCTTGCTGTGACCCATCTCCGAGCCAGACTCGTCGACAGAGCTCGCTGTCTCGGTCGAGAAATCCGTTTTCAGCGACTCGAGGTGGGCCGAGGGCCCCGATGCTCTTCCTGTGAAAAAAAGCAGGCTCGGGTGCAAGCCCGCGAATGAATGGTAGGCTCCGGGCATGGCTTACAGAGGGTTGGGCTGGTTTCAGGGCGTGCATCGGGTCGCCGGCGCGCTGCTCTTCACGAGTGCGTTCACGTCGGGCGCGTGGGCCGCTCCGGCGCGCCATCGGTCGGAAGCCGGCGCTCGGGTGGACGGGTCCAGCGGACCGCCGCCGGTGCAAGACGGTTTGCCCGTCGCAGATGGCGGCCAGGACGGTGTCGCGCTGCGAGACGATCCGGAGGCGCGTCCGCGGTTCGAGCTGGCGGCCACCGCTGGCCTCAACTACCCGGACAACGCCAGCGGCGTCGATCCCGGGCCGAGCGCCGGTGCCACGCTCCTGTTTCGCCCGTTCGCGGGTGTTGGACTCGGTGTCTCGGGGGACGTGGCGCGCTTCGGCTGGTACGCCGATGAGCACATCGCGGCCACCACGGTCCAGATGGTCCTGCGCATCTATGGCGCGTTCCGGGGATCCCTGGACGGCTACGTACAGTTTGGCGCCGGGGGCACGTCCCTCGATGCCTCGACGCGCGGCGGGTGTGACGCGGAAGGGAGCGGCGCGCTCAGCCTGACCTTCGGTCTCGAGCGGTACGTGTCCAAGGGCGTTCGCGTTGGCGGACAGGTTGGCTACACCGGGTCCGGTTCGCAGGGTTGCGTCCCGGTGCCGATCGGTCAGTCCTCGGATCGCTCGAGCGCCGGTCGATCGGTGCCGGCGCTCACGCCGGGCCTGGCGCTGCGCGCCGCGGTGACGTTCGGCGCCGCTGGATGAACGGCGTGGCAACGGTCGTGTCAGCCTCAGCAGCGCTCGAGACCATCGCCGCGGGCCGTCCCGCGGCGTCGAGATCGATCTTCAGATCTTGCGGCAAGACATCGTCTCTTTCAGCAGGTGCGGAGGGGGTGGCGTGAGCGACAGCCCGGCAGAGGTCGCGTTCCCCGCGCGCTGCGAGCTCGGGGAAGGGAGCTTGTGGGACCCCGGGCAGAACGTTCTGTACTGGGTCGACATCCTCGACCACAAGGTGTTCGTCTTCGATCCGGAGCGTCGTGCGAACTGCGCCGTCGACGTGGGGGAGGACGTGGGCACCGTGGTCGTCTGTGAAGATGAGCGGCTGTTGCTCGCGCTGCGCAGCGGTTTCGCCTTCCTGGACCCCAAGAGCGGACGGCTCGAGCGCGTGTGCGACCCCGACCCGGACCCGCAGCGTCGGTTCAACGACGGCAAGTGCGATCCGAAGGGGCGGTTCTGGGCGGGCACGATGGCGGAGCCCGACCGCCCCGGCACGGCGGCACTCTACCGGCTCGACGGTGATCTGCGGGTCGAGCGGCAGCTCGACGGGGTGACCTGCTCGAACGGCCTGGTCTGGAGCAGCGACGGGCAGCGCTTTTACTACATCGACACCCCCACGCAGCGCATCGATCGGTTCGACGTCGAGCCGCAGAGCGGGACCCTCCGCAATCGGCGCACGGCCGCCGAGATCCCGCGCGAGCTGGGCGCGCCCGACGGCATGACGATCGACGCGGAAGGCCAGCTCTGGGTCGCCCTCTTCGGCGGAGCGCGGGTGATCCGCGTCGACCCCAGCAGCGGCCGGATCGGCTACGAGGTGCGGCTGCCGGTGAGCAACGTGACGTCGTGCGCGTTCGGCGGGCGCGAGCTGAACGAGCTTTACATCACCACCGCCCGCGTGGGGCTCGCTCCCGAGAAGCTTCGGCGAGAGCCGCTCGCCGGCTCCCTGTTTCGCGCTCGCTTGCCGTTCCGGGGTGTCCCGGCCTCGCGGTTTCGCGGCGGGAGAGCGCCATGATGGCGCGCCCGCTTCACACGGCCGCGCGGGGGCCCGCCAGGTAGTCGCGCGGCGTCACCCCGACGTGCTGGCGAAAGATACGGTGGAATTGGGCGTAGCTGCCGAAGCCGGCTGCCGATGCCGCTTCGCTCAGGTTGCCGCCGCCCTGCTGAACCAGGCCGAAGAAGCGCTCCAGACGGAGGCGGTTTCGGTACTCCACCACGGAGACACCGAGCTCCGCCCGAAACGCGCGCGCCAGCCGCGCGGAGCTGACCGACAGCTTGGTCGCCAGCGCGTCCGCGCTCGCGGTCGGATCCTCGTTCAACGCGGCGATCGCTTGGCGCACCAGCGCGCCGTACTTTGCGCCGCTCGGCGATAGCGGCCGGGAGCGCGCGACGGGGGCCGAGGCGGCCTCGATCAAGTTGCCGAGCAAGCTGGCGAACACCGCCGCCCGAACCTGCTTGCTGTGATCGAACGGCGCCTTGGTGATCGCCGCGTCGTTGTAGAGCATGCCGATCGGGGCGCGCAGCGAGCGGATGGGGGTGAGCACCAGCCAGCCCTGCCCGATGACCTCGGTCTTGCCCTCGCGAGTGGCGACGAGCGGCGCGTTGAACAGCTGCAGCCAGCGGCCGACACCGGCCTCCGCGCGGCGGTGCGCCTCCCGCTCCGTCTCGCCGAGGTCTCGCTGCAGGCCGCGTTCGTCCGTGAAGGCGCCGTCCGCGCCGGTGCCCCAGCTACCGCGCAACGACGTGCCCGACTCGTCCTGAAGGTAGAGGGCGACCCGCTCGAGGCCGATGTCGCCGCGCGCCACTTCGACGGCGCGCCGCAGGATCTGGTCGAGCGTCTGACAGCGAGCGAGCTCCTCAGCCGCCGCCAGCACCGACACGATGCCGGTGGGCCCGTTCGCGTCGCAATCTTGGAGCCCGTGCCCGGAGTCCGAATGCCAATCGACGGAACGAGGTTCTTCGAACATGCGCCAGCCTCACCGCGTCCAAGCGACGCTGAAACGCTAGTAACACATGCCTGCATTAGGCTCCAGGGAGAAGCGTCGAAAATTATGAATCAGACATGTTCTAAATATCATAGCACCGACATAAATGATGGCGCCGAGCTCGCGCGGCAGCATTGCTTGCCTGATCGTTCGGGCTTCGGTCGTTCTGTGTATCACGAGCCTCTGTCCGCTGCAGTGCTCCAGGGTGTCCGATGATGTCTTGGCGAGTCATGATCTCACCGCGCAGCTTGGCCAAAGCCGTTTGCGAAACTGAACTCGCCCCCAAGCGACGTCGACTGGCTCCGCGCTTTGCCGGAGGCGCGGGCCGGCGCCCCCGGACGGGTCGAGCGTGACTCGGTGCTCCCCCGGTGTCCGTTCGAGTCGTGGTCAGACGGCGCGCCGCAGGTTAACATCGATCGCGATGCACCCGGCCTTGAAGCACGTCGGCCACCGACCGTGGCCGCTGCCGGCGCGGCCCTGGCTGCACCGGCAGTCGTGGCGCGACCTTTTGTTCGCGCACTGGCAGGTGCCCGCCGAGGCGTTGCGTCCGCTCGTCCCGGCGCCGCTCGTCCTCCAGGAGGTCGATGGCATGTCATGGATCGGCGTGGTGCCGTTCTGGATGAGCGGCGTCTCGGGACGGGGACTGCCGAACCTGCCGGGCCTGTCGAGCTTCGCCGAGCTGAACGTGCGCTTGTACGTCGAGCACGACGGCAAGCCGGGCGTCTGGTTTCTGAGCCTGGACGCAGCCAGCCGGCCTGCGGTGTGGGCTGCCCGGCGGTTCTTCCACTTGCCGTACTACTACGCGCGCATGCGCGTCGAGCGCGCCGCCGACCGCGTGGTCTACCGCAGCGAGCGCGCGGGCGGCGGCGCGCGTTTCCACGCGGTGTACGGACCCACCTCGGCGGTTCAAAAAGCTCGCCCGGGCACGCTCGAGCATTTTCTGACCGAGCGCTACTGCCTCTATGCAGAGGCTCCGAGCGGTCGGCTCTACCGCGGCAACATTCACCACGCGCCCTGGCCGCTCCAGGCGGCACAGGCCGACATTCGCGAGAACACGTTGCTCGCGCCGCACGGCATCGAGCTGCCGGACGCCCCGCCGCTGTTGCACTTTTCCAAGCGGTTGGACGTGGTCCTCTGGTTGCTCGAACCGGTGACGTGAGTTGGGGACCAAAAGCGACCTGGACACCTTGCTGTCGTGACGGGTCTCGCGGGCTTCCGGTTGTAAGAGGGGCGCAATAGTTCAGGCAGACTGGGCTGCGCTCGGATCGACCCGCGAACGCCTGATGCGTGCGGTGAGGATTGAAGGAAACCGAGCGCCACCCCCATTCAGGGCGCCAACCCGGAACCCGGCAAGCTCGGGCGCTCGGAACGGCGCGCTCCTGCCGCCTCGAAAAGATCGACATGTCACATCGCTTCTCAAGACCTGGCACCGAAACCTTTCGCTCGTCGCTGTCCCGAACGCTCAGGATCGGCTGGGCCAGCCTGGCGCTCGGCGCCGCCGCCTGCTCGGCCAGCGTCGGGGATCCCCCGCCGTCGGGGGGCTCGTGCGAAGAGGGCAAGCTCGCCTGTGGAGAGTGCGTCGACGTCACCCAGAACCTGCTGCACTGCGGCGGGTGCTATCAGTCTTGTGAAGCGGGTGAGGATTGCGTGAGCGGCCAGTGCCTCTGCGTCCCGGGGCTGACCGCCTGCGGCGCTGGCTGCGTGAACCTGCTCGAGGATCGGCAGCACTGCGGCAGCTGCGGCAACGCCTGCGACGCGGGGCTGGTCTGCTCCAATGGCATCTGCTCGAGCTCGTGCGGGGCCGGCCTGGAGCTGTGCGACGGGAGCTGCACCGACACGCGCACCAGCGCGCTCAACTGCGGCGGCTGCGGGCGCACCTGCGCGGCGGGCCAGGCCTGCCAAGGCGGCGCCTGCGTCTGCACCCAGGGGCGCGCCGACTGCGGCAGCGGCTGTGTCGACCTGTCGCAGGACGCGCTGCACTGCGGGACGTGCAACAACGCCTGTCCGTCTGGGGAGGCCTGCAGCGGCGGCACGTGCCAGGCGTCGGGCGCGGGTGGGTCCGGCGCGGCGCCCGGTATCGGGGGCACCGGCGGCGTGGTCAACACCGGCGGCACCGGCAACGGCGCTGCAACCGGCGGCGCGGGCAACACTGGTGGCGTGCCCGCTGGCGGCAGCGGCGGTCAGGTGTCGACCGGGGGTGTGGGCAATACCGGGGGCGTGTCGAGCGGTGGCACGGGGGCCAGCGTGTCCACCGGAGGGATGGGCAACGCTGGCGCCGGCAACAGCGGCGGCAGCGGCAACTCGGGCGGAGGGACCGGCGGCAGCGGGGGCAATCCCGGTTGCGCCGCGTCCGGGTTCCACGTGGCCGAGGGCGCCATCTTCGACAGCAACTGCAACGAGTTCATCATCCGCGGCGTCAACTACCCGTACGCCTGGTATTCGTCACGAAACACCCAGCAGGATTTCAGCGCCATCGCCGCGGCGGGCGCCAACGCCGTCCGCATCGTGCTGGCGACCGGCGCTCGCTGGGATCGCACCAGCGGCGGGACGCTCACCAACATCATCAACGCGGCCAAATCAGCGAGGTTGATCTCGATCGTAGAGGTGCACGACACGACCGGGTGGAGTGAGCAGAGTGGCTCGGTCGATTTGGGCAACGCCACCAACTACTGGACCGGCGCCGACATCCGAGCTGCGCTGAGCGGTCAAGAGGCCTACGTCATCCTCAACATCGGCAACGAGCCCATGGGCAACGACACGACGAACGAGTGGGCGCCGCGCCACGCCGCGGCCGTCCAGGCGCTGCGCAACGCCGGCTACGGTCACCTGCTCATGATCGACGCGCCCAACTGGGGACAGGACTGGTCGAACACCATGCGCGACGGCGGCGGCGCTTCCATCTGGAACGCCGACCCGGACAAGAACCTGGTCTTTTCGGTCCACATGTACGACGTGTACGGGACCTCCCAGATGGTCAGCAGCTACTTCAACGGCTTCCTGAGCAACTACGACGCGCCGCTCGTCGTCGGAGAGTTCGCCTCCGATCACGGAAGCAGCGGCAACGTGGACGAAGACGCGATCATGAGCTTCGCGGAGTCGCTCGGCGTCGGCTACATCGGCTGGTCCTGGTCGGGCAACAGCACGGACCTGGCGTCGCTCGACATCACCAACGGGTTCAATCCCTCGAGCCTCACGACCTGGGGCAACCGCCTGATCAACGGCAGCAACGGGCTGCTGGCGACCTCGGAGGTGTGCAGTTGTTTCGACTGATGGGCACTCGGGCGGTCGTCGCTGGCTTGCTCTCGTGAGGCGTGATCGTGGCGGCATCGCGACTTCGATCGATGGGGTGGGCGGCCGTGCTGGCGGCCGGGCTCGCGGGCTATGCGCTGGTGAGCCGCCCCCACGGCGAGGCGCCCTCCGGCGTCGCTGCCCCGGCGCCGGTCGGGAGCACCTCGCAGCTCGATTTCGAGCCCACGGCAGCGCAACGCCTGAGGCTGGTCGAGCTGCGCGAGAGCCTGAGCGAGGCGGCGCCGCGCTTCACCGGTGAGGTGGCTCGCGAGCGAGCGAACGCGAAGCTGTTCACCTACCTCGCCGCGACCAGCGACGAGCCGCTGGTGATCGAGGCGTCGCTGCAGGCCATTGGGGCGGCGTACTCGTCACGATCGAGCCGGAAGGCCGCGCCCGACGCCGACCTCGACCGCACGCTGTCGAGGCACCTGCGCTCCGATCGCCCGTCGGTGGCTCGGGCCGCGTTCCGCGCGGCGCGCATCCCCTTGATGGCCGAGCATCCGGGGAGCGAGCTGGTCGAAGAGCTGGTCGAGACCTGCGCCCCCGGTGAGCCGGTCGCGCGGCGCTATGCGGCGCTGCGGGCGCTCGACCTCCTGCGCCCCGATCGGCGCGGCGCCGACGTGGTGCAGTGCTTCGTGGCGGCGCTGCAGGCCGAGCAGCCCCACCTGGTCTCGGCGGCCTTGTTCGCGCTCGCGCAGAGCAACCCGTCGCTGGAGCCCGCGCGAGCCAAGGGTGGCGATCTCGCGCCGCTCGCGCTCAGGTCGTTGGCGCACCCCGATCCGGGCGTGCGCGGGCGCGCGCTCGAGCTGTTGGCGGAGCTCCCCTGGCTCGTCGAGGCGGACGTCGCCTACGCGAGCGGGGTGCAGGCGCTGAAGGACCCCCACCCCTACGGGCGCGCCGTCGCCGCAGCCACGCTGGCCCGGCTCGGGGATCCGAGGGCCGTCCACCACCTCATCGAGCAGGTCGACGACCTGGCCGTCGCCGAGCACGAGATCACCGGCTTTCCGACGATCGACGCCGGCCCGGGTCGGTTGCAGCACGCCGTGCCCGGTCGCAAGCGGGTGGCCGCGGCGGCGCTGTTCGCGATCCAGTCCCTCAGCTCTTCGCCGGCCGCCCACGCTGCGGCCGCGGCGCCGACGGTGCCCCCCGCGCCCCTGAAGCTCGGCGGACGGACGCGGACGCTCGAAGAGCTGCGCGAGAACGCGGTCATGGCCCGGAGTTGGTATCAGCAGGTCCGGCACCGGCTGCCCGCGCCCTGATCGGCGGTCGACGCGGTCAGGCCTCGGCGAAGCCCGGGGCGACGATGCGGAGCATCGCCAACGGGTTTTTGACGCCCTCTTTGGCGATGGCGGCCGCGCCGCGGGCGATCCAGGCGTCGCCCTCGTCGCCGCCCAGCAGCTGCCCCGCGCGCACCAGGGCGCCCGCGGCGTGGAACCGGAAGGTTTGCGCCTCGAAGTCGCGGCTGCACGCGCGCAGCACGGAGACGGCGGAGGAGAGATCGCCCGCGGCGGCCAGCAGCCCGCCCCGCAGCAGCGCGGCGAGCGGCCTCGCGAAGGGCAACGGCTCCCGAGCCAGGCGGCGAGCGCCTTCCGCGGCGAGCTCGAGCAACGCTCGGGACCGATCGCGCAGGCCAGCGGCGTCGGCGCGATGGGCGGCGGCCAGGGCGCTGGCGGCTCGGAAGTACCAGAGCTGCGTCCGCATGATGCCGATGCGCAGCAGCTGGGCGGCGACGATCTCCGGCCACACCGCCTCGATGCGCTCGTGAGCGGCGTCATAGGAGCCACAATAGAAGTCGAGCAGCGCTTCACCCATCAACATCCAGCAATGGGCGAGCTGGACGCCGGGCGCCGTCCACTCACGCCGGGCTCGGCGCAGCTGCTCGCGCGCGGTGTCCACCTGATCGCGCACGAGCCACGCCGAGTTGCAGTAGCTGGTCCTGAAGAAGGTCGCCGCGTAGAGGTTGCCTTGCGCGTCGGCCTGCTGCACCAGCGGTGGGACCTGTCGCGCCAGCGCGGACAGGTCTCCCAAATGAAACTGCGACCAGACGATGAAGCGCTGCGCGGTGATGCTCTCCCAGACCGCGCCCCGGCAGCGGGTGGTGAAGATCTGCAGAGCCTCTTCGCACTCGCTGAGTGCCGCGGCCACATGACCCCTGAGGTGCGCGGCGACGCCGCGGCCGAGCATCACCAGCGCGCGCCCGGCCGGGTCGTTCAGCTTCAGGGCGAGGCGCTCCGCCAGCTCGAGGACGTGGCGGGTGCGGGCGTCGGAGCCGAGGCCGGGGGTCGCGGCGTAGGCGACCTCCAGGGTCAGCGCCCGGAGCACGCGCTTCGGTTCACCGGCGGCGAGCGCCAACAGCAGATGCTCGTTCTGAAAATCGGCGCCCCGCACGAAGTCGATCACCCCGAGAGAGCAGGCGATGCCGAAGGACACGTCGATGCGCGAGAGCTCTTCGCTCGACAGGTCCCGCTCCGCTCGGGTCCGGTGCCGGAGGCCCCGCAGGCGCACGCGCGCGCGTCCCCAGGCGATCGACGCCAGCGCCGCGGCGCCCGTCCGGGGCCGGCGCATGCCGAGCGACGCCAACACCTCGTGGATCACCGCGAGGCCCCGCTCCAAATGTCCGGCGAGCAATAGCTGCTCGGCGGCTCGACGCCGGAGCTCCACGGACTCGTCGCGGGCGACGTGCTCGGCCGCTTCCAGGTAGCCGTTGGCCGACGCGACCGCGCGTCCGGCGTATTCCAGCGCCTCGGCCCGCCGGATCTGCACGCCCGTTCGTTCCTGATGGCTCAGCGGGGCCAGGGCCAAGCCCTCGTCGTACAAGCGCGCCGCGTGCTCGAAGGCGAGCGTGGAGAAGGCGCTGTCGGCCGCGCGCAACCAGAACTGTCCGGCGCGCCCGAGATCACCGCCAGCCTGATAGTGGGCGGCGATCATCTCCGGTTTGGCTCCCGGACGGCTCTCGAGCACCTTGGCGAGCGTGAGGTGGTGGTGCGCGCGCTGAGCTGGGGGCAGCGATCGCAGCAGCAGCTCCCGGACGCGATCGTGGTGGACATCGAGCTCGTCGTCGTCGCTCGTGCCCTGGGTGCGTGCCAGCCGGCTCGCACGCAACAGGTCTACGGCGCGATCGGCCTCGGCCGCGCCGATGCCGGCGCTACGCCGCACGATCCCTCGCGCGATGGGGCCGCCGGCGATGGCCGTCAGCTCCAGCAGGTCGCGGGCGGGCTTCGGCAGCGCCTCGAAGCGGAGGCGCACCAGCGCCGACAGGCTCGCGCGCCCGGCGGCGGCGGGTCGTTGCTCCGGCGTTTGGGCGAAGCACGCGAGCTCGGAGATGAACAATGGGTTTCCGTTGGCTTCGCGCGCGATGGTCCGCGACAACCTCCCTCCCTCGGGGTGAGCGTCTCCGAGCAGCCTGGCCGCCAGGTACTCGGCGTCGGGTGGCTTCAGGGGCCGCACGTGCAGCTCGATGGGCTCGGGCAGGCGCACGGTCTCGCTCGCGAGCAGCGCGTCGAGCGTCGGCCCCCGTCCGTCGCCGGTCGTCCGGAAGCTGCCGACGAACAACACCGGCAGGGGCCGATCCAGGTCGAGGATGGGGCCGAGCAGGTCCGCCGTGCCCGCGTCGCCCCACTGCAGATCGTCGATGCCCAACACCACGGGGTGACGTCGGGCGGCTTGTTCGATGAGCTCCCGAAAGGCGGCGATGGCGCGGCGCTTCACCAGGCCCCGGTCGGGGGTGTCGAAGGCTGGCTTGGGGGCGAGCGCGACCGGCGCTGCTGCCCTGAGGGCGGGGAAGAGCCGCACCAGGTCGGCCAGGTCCGCTGGCAGCAACCGACGGGCCTCCGGGCCCGGCATGGCGTCGAGCCAGGCGACGAGGTCATCGACGATGCCATCGGCCGCCTTGTACCCGACGGACTCCCGCTCCCGGCACTTGCCCGCGAAGACCAGGGCGCCCAGGCCTCGCGCTTCCTGCAAGAAGCGCTCGAGCAAGACCGTCTTGCCGATGCCGGATGGCCCGTGCAGAAAGACAAGGCCAGGCGAGCGCGCGGCCGCTCGTTGGAAGGCTCGCCGCAACCCCGCCAGCTCCCCCGCGCGGCCCACCAAGCTGGGCGGCGGCGCCGACGGTCGAGGGCTGAGCAAGGCGGGCGAGCGCGCCCCAATGCGGCGCAACACCTCATCGCCGCTCGGCCGCGCGGCGGGGTCGTCCTGCAAGAGCTCGATGGAGAGCTCGCTCAGGTCTTGAAGCGAGGGGCGCCCGAGGGCCAGTTCGCACTGGGCCAGGGCCTCGTGCAACACGAGGCCGAAGGCGTACCAATCGGCGGCTTCGGTGAGCGGTTCCCCAAGCGTCTGCTCGGGGGCCATGTACTCCGGGGTGCCGGCGCGGACGAGCGCCAGGCTGTGGATGCCGAGGGGCCGCGACAGACCGAAGTCCAGGAGCACCACGTGGCCGTCGGGCGACACGAGGAAATTCGAGGGCTTGATGTCACCATGCAGGGTCCCGGCGGCGTGCAGCTCGTGCAGGCCAGCGGCCAGCTGGCGAAACACGTCGGGGAGGGCGTCCGGGCCGAGCCCCGCTTCGATGAGCGCGGCGAGGGGAGCGCCGCGGACCAGATCCATCGTGAAGAACGAGACGGGACCCTCGGAGAAGAGCTCGTGCAGCCGCACAAGGTTCGGGTGCACGAGCTCGGCGGCCGCCCGAAACTCTCGCCGGATTTGCACGAGAGCGTCCGGGCCGTAGCTGCCGAGCGTCTTGAGCGCGACGCTGCACTCTTTCCGGCGGTCGAAGGCGCCGTAGACGCGGCCGCTGCCCCCCTGCCCGAGCTTGCGCTCGATGGCGAACCGGTCGCAGAGGACCATGCCGGCGCTGAGGTCGCCCGGGATCGTGGCCACCTCGGGGATGCGCGCGGCGCGCCCCAGGGCTTGCTGAAACTCGTTGTCGGAGCTGTCGGACACGGCTGGCCTTCACGGATAAAGAAGACGATCCACGCAGTTATAAGGTCGGCGGGCGTCGTTGGCCGCCCCATCGCGGGCTAGATTTTGTAGGGCTTTCGTGCCTAATAAAGAACATGCTCAGGGGTCGTGTCGAAGAAAGGGGCGCTTCGTCGGCTCACGCGGCGCTGCGCTGGTGTCTTTGTGGGGACCGGGGACCCTCGGGTCAGCGGTCTCTCGACCAGAGGGAGCGAGGGGTCGTGAGAGCCTCGGTCGGGCCGTGATGGATCAGCCAGCAGAGCAAGCCGCCGATCGGACCGAGGCCATCGTCATCGGCAGCGGCTTCGGGGGCGCCGTCGCCGCCTGCCGCCTGGCACAGGCCGGGTTCGCGGTGCTGATCCTCGAGCGCGGGCGCCGCTTCGAAAAGGACGACTTCCCGGCGTTGCCGACGGCGCCCGCCCTCCTCCCGGACCTGCGGCGCTGGGTCTGGCAGACCGACCAGGGGCTCTGGGATCTGCAGGACCTGGAGGAAATCACCAGCGTCCAGGCGGCAGGCTACGGCGGCGGGTCGCTGATCTACGCGAACGTCCACCTCCGTCCCCCGGCCGCGATCTTCGAGCGGGGGTGGCCCAAGATCTATCGGGACCCCGCCACGCTCGCGCCGTTCTTCGACCTGGCTGGCTACATGCTCGACGTCGCGCCGGTCACGGCGAGCCCGCACTATCCAAACCTCGTCAAGACCGAGCAGCTTCGAAGAGCGGCCGCGGCGACGCAAGGAGCTGCGGCGTTCTTTCATCCACCCTTGGCCATCAACTACGTCAAGGAGGGGGAGAACGAGCACGGCCGGCCGCAAGGCGCCTGCACCCATTGCGGTCGCTGCTGCACGGGGTGTCCCGTGGGGGCGAAGAACACGCTCGACCTCAACTACCTCGCGCTCGCGGAGCGCCACGGCGCCCGCGCCCTCACCCAGTGCGAGGTGACGCGCATCGTCCAAAATGCCGACGGCAGCTGGACCGTATGGTTTTTCGACCACCTACACGCGCGGAACGAACAGCGCACGGCGCCTCACGTGTTTCTCTGCGCGGGCACGGTGCATTCGACCCGCTTGCTAGCCGGGGCCGAGCTGCGCGGGCACGGCCGCGGTGCCAAGGCCCGGGTCGGGCTCGGCTACTACCCGAACGCCGACGCCATCGGCGTGGCCTTCCAGACCACCCACCCGCAGTACCCCTCGTGGGGCCCCGCCATCACGGGCGCGGTCGTCCACCACGGACCCAAGGCGCTCCTCCAACACGCCAGCGACGACGACCACTACTTCTTGATCCAGGACGGCGGGTACGCGCCGGAGCTGGCGCGGCTGATCGGGCTCTTGAGAGCCCCCATCTTCCTCGGCCGCAACCGCTTGACCCGCGCCGGGGACGCGCCGCTGAGAGGCTCCGCCTTCGTTCCGCCCAAGCCTTCCCTATTGGGGAGCTTGCCCGCGTCCCACCGCCTCTCATCGCCGCTCGACGCGCTGTTGGACGCCAGCGCCGGCGGGGACTTGAACCGCCTGGTTTCGCAGCAAACGGCGCTAAACTGGCGGCGGTTCTTGCAACAGCTCGAGACGCCGCTCGCCCTGCGAGCGATCGTCGAGCACACGATCGACTTGGCGCTGCGCGCGCGCCTCCGGCAGTGGTGGTGGACGCGGTGGGCTGCCCCCGATGGCCTTTGGCAGCGCCTGTGGCTCGGTGGCCTCAAGGCCGCCCTGCGCTGGGGCTCCGGGGACGTCGAGCACCTGGCCGCCTTCGCGCTGCAGAGCGCGCTCAGCGCGGGGGCGTCCAACCGCTACGATCGCGCTCGTGATCTGCTGGGCTACGATGACCAAGGCGCCGATCATCGGATGATGTTGCTCGCGATGGGCCGCGACACGTCGTCCGGCGTGCTGCTCTACGATCGGGATCGAGACCGCCTGATCGCCGACCTCGACCTGTACGGCCTGGCCCCCCTCTACCAAAAGGAGGAGCTTTTGATGGCGGACCTGACCAAGCAGCTTGGGGGCGAGCTGCGCGTGAGCCCGACGTGGTCGTTTCTCGGCAAGCCCGTCACGGTGCACAGCCAAGGCGGCTGCCGCATGGCCGACGAGCCCCGCCACGGCGTCACCGACGCGAACGGCAACGTCCACGGCTGTCCCGGGCTCCATGTGCTCGACGGCTCGATCCTGAGCCGCTCGGTCGGGGTGAACCCCTCGGCGACCATCCTCGCCATCGCCGAACGCAACGTGCTGGAGTTCATCCGCTCGACCAAGAGACAGCCAGCGTGGCCGGCGGGCGACACGAGCCCGGGGGCTGTCGAGTACGCGGAGCAGACCCGGCGCGCGGGCGCGTGGGCCGCTCGCGCCGCCGAAGCAGGTTGGCAGCTCACTCCCCCGGACGTGCCGCCGCGGCCGATCGCGAGCCAGCCGCTGGTGCTGTCCTTTCAGGAGCGCATGGAGGGAGCGTATTTACCAGATGTCGCGGACCCCGGGCAGCGTCCGGCGCCCTACCGCGAGTATGAACGCCAGGGCAGGGAGGACTACCCGCTGCGGCTGCAGCTGACCGCGAAGGTCGACGACCTGGCGCGGTTCTTCGAGGACGCTCACCACCGCCTCGATCTGACCGGCACCGCCTTCATCCGCTTGCCGGGTGAGACGACCGCGACCCTTCATCCGGTCGTCGGGCAGCTGCAGCTGTTCGCTGAACGCCACAAACCCTACGGTCTGCGCCGCCGCGCTGCGCGGCGGGCCCAGCAGGAGATCACCGGGCGCGCGTACCGCACGCGGGTGGGGCGCGTGCAGCGGGCCGGGGGAGCCTCTGCGGGCGCGGAGAGCCGGATGGAGTACCAGCTCTCCATCAGCGACCGCCCCGGGTGGTCCTTGTCCGGGTTCAAGCTCATCCGCGACGATCCGGGGCTGGACGCTTGGCGGGACACCTCGTCGCTGTTCGTGCGCTTGTTGGGCCCCGCTCCGGACGGCGCGCGTTCCGCGCAGCAGCGCCTGCGCGGCGCGGGCACGGTCCACGTCGATCTCGACGGGTTTCTGACCGAGCAGCTGCCGAGCATCCGGGTCGAGACCGATGGCGGGCAGAGCCCGGATCCGGCGCGCGCGACCTGGGCGATCCTTTGCTTCGCGAGCTTCTTCTTCGGCCAGCTGCAGCGCGTCTACCTGCCGGAGGTCGAGAGCGCCTTGCGCAGCCTGTTCGAACCGCGACCCGCCAACGTGCGGTTCCGCCCGCCTTCGCGGAGTGGGTGGCGATGACCACAGAGGCCCTCGAGCGCTGGCGGGCCGAGCCGGTAGGCTCGATCCGGAGCGGGCCGCTCTCGCTGCCGCTGCGGCGCTACGGAGATCCGAAGGCGGGGCGATCCGTCTTGCTCTTGCACGGCGCCAACACCGGCAGCGACATGTTCCTGCTGCCGGGGGGCGGGATCGTGAAGTACCTCGCCGACCGGCGCTTCGATGTGTGGACGCTCGATTGGCGGGGCAGCCCCGAGGTGATGCGTCAGCTTCAGGACGTGGGTTTCATCGAGGGCTCGGCGGCGCGGGAGCGCGCCCACTACACGTTCGACGCCGTGGCGACCGAGGACATCGCGAAGGCCCTGGAGGCGATCCGTCAGGAAGTGGGACCGCGGGTCGACCTGGGGGTGTTCGGGTTTTGTGCCGGCGCTGGGGCGCTCGCGATGGCGGTCGGACGGGGCGTTCTGGAACCGTTTCGCATCGAGCGCCTGGTGTTCGTGACGCTGGGGTTGTTCTACGAGGCCCCTTGGGACGGCTGGCTGAAGGCGGAAGATTTTCTGCTGGAGCGGGTGGTGGCCCGAGATCCTAGCTGTCGCTCCGTCGATCCCAAGGCGCCGCGCTTTCCCGAGCCGCTCGAGACCGCGTTTCAGCACTGGCCGTCGGCCTGGCTCCTCCGCCCTGCGAACGCGATCGAAGCCCTCTTTCGGCGGTTGACGTTCATGTACGGTGAGCCGTACTGCCGTGCTCGTGTGCCGGCCGAGGTGGAGCGTCACCTGCCCGAGGTGATTGGCCCGCTTCACCTGGGGCTCTACCAGCACGCGGGGCAGCTGGTGCGCCGCGGGTTCGCGGCTCGCTTCGGGGCTGCTGACGTCGTGGATCGTGCGCGTGGTCCGGGGCGAGCGGGGATCGCGGGCGAGTCGGATCTCGATCCGACGTTTTTCCGCGGCAAGCGGGTCACCTCGATCACCGGCGCCGAAAATCGTTTGTGGCACCGCGACTCGATCGATTTGATGCACGAGTGGCTGCTCGGCCATGTATGGCGGGGAGGGGCGGAGCGCCGGCCGCGCAAGCACGTGTTCAGGGACTACGGTCACCTGGATCTGTTCTGGGCGAACGAGGCGGCTCGCGACGTGTATCCCGCCTTCGTCGGTGGGCTCGAGTGAGCTTCGTCGGTGGGCTCGAGTGAGCTTCGTCGGTGGTCTCGAGTGAGCGCGTGAGCGACCGCGGCACCCCGGGACGCTCGCGGGCTTCGCATACCTCGGGGCTTCGGGATCTCAGGGCCAGGTCCTCTTGCCGCGCCGGCGCTCCATGTGCGGTCGACCAAAGTCCTGCTCGGCCGCCAACAGATTGTGCGGGGAGCATCGAAGCTCGAGGTTGGCCGCCGTGCCTTCGCGATCGCATGCATCGGCATGCGCCGTGGACCTGCGGGAGCGACGGGTTCGATGCGCGCCGGCACCTCGGGCTTGGGGTCGATCTCGGCGATCAGGCGCGCGATCTCCTTCTTCGCTCGGAAGCGCGCGCGCTCGATCACCTCGGTGTGGCGCGGGCCGCCCAGGTACGGCGCGATCATCAAGAGGCCGGTGAGGTGCAGCTCTCCCCGAGCGACGATGCCCCGGAGCTCCGGGTGCTGATGCACGAGCCGCGCCGCCTTGGCCCGGCGGTAGGCCGCGTCCTCGCTCATGCGGAGCTCGTACTGGCAGTAGGCGTACAGCGTCGCGCAGGCGCGGGCACGATGGATGCCGCGCTCCTCCACCTCGCCGAGGTGCGCGAGCAGGGCGGCGAGGGTCACGTTGGAGCGCGCGGTGAGCCGCCGCACGGCGGTGTGCAAATCGTCGTCGGACAGGGATGAGAGTGAGAGGTGCATGGGTGTACTTATACACCCTAAGATTTCATGCCCTGAGGATGCGCTCTGTCACGCGCGCGGGTGGGTTGCCGCTCTTGGAGTCGGTTTGTCGACGAAATCGCGCCAGGGGGGCCTTGATTGGCTCGGCGACGGGGTTTCGGTGCAAGGCGGTGATCCGTCGGCCTCTTTGGGGCCGGAGCGTGTCAAGGTAAATCGCCCATGACCGGAACGTAATGTAAGTGTCCTTCGGTTGCTGACACGCGCTCGCGCGGGTGGGGGAGCGCGGGGCAGG
>JAEZYZ010000374.1 GCA_023418705.1 Pseudomonadota bacterium
GCCGGGCGAGTTGGCGGTGCCCCCCGTGTTCACCGCGCCGCCCGTTCCACCGCTGCCGCCTACGGCCGGCGTGCCGCCGGTGGCGGCCGTCCCGCCACCGCCGCTCGGCGTGCCGCCGGTGGCGCCGCTGCCTCCGCTCGCCTGGGCTCCGCTCCCGCCGCCACCAGGGGTCCCGCCGGTCGAGCTGGTCGTGCCCGCGTTGCCGCCCGTGCCGGGCGAGTCCGCCGGATCGGAGGAGCAACCGAGCGCCATCCAGGTGACGAGCCCGATCGTCCCAATTCGCGCGTTCCTGAACGTCTTCGTGAGCTGCATGACGGATCTCCTGAAATACACGGGGTGCGGCGCGCTGCTGGCAGAGCTCGCACCGGTCTGGTCATCGACGAACGCGGTCACCTCGAGGGGGGCGCCGAGAGGGTTCGGATCCCCGATCGTGTCGGCGGGGACGACGGGCGTGGCGCTCGCTCGACGTTTGTCCGCCGTCGCCACGGGCGCTCTCGCCATCCTTGGCGCCCGTGGGCTGCTCGGGCGCGGCCGCGGGGGTCTCCATGCCGCGGTACCGAAGGAGCCTCGCCGGCAACCTTCCCCCCGGGGCGGCGGGCGCAGCGGCAGCGTCGCGACACAGCGAGATCAACCAGAGCAGATCCGCGACCGCCTTCGCCTGGCTTCCCAGCGCTGCCTTGTCCTCACTGCCAGAGAGCTGGGGGACGAGCCCGGTCATGCCGGAGCTCTGCTCGAGCCAGCGCCGGGTCCCCTCGAGCACGTCGGCTGCGGCACGCGAGTACTCCGCCAGGGGCGTCCTGTCCGATGGGTGGGTCAATAGATGGGCGAGCGCATCGAGGAGCGTCGCCGTCCTCTCCAGTCGAAACTCCTCTGCCGGCCAAGCGCGAGCGGTGCTCTCGAGGTGGCGAAGGACCTCGGCCGCCGCGAGCAGAATGGTCATCAGCTCTTCGCCGCCCAGCGCTGGCCGCGAGGGCCCGCCGCAGAGCGGCTGGGTGACCTCTTTCAGCCACGCGAGCAGGGCGTCCGCATACGGCTTTTCGACGACGGGCCCTCGCTCGAGCCGTCGCTCGGCCCAGCTGATGACCGACTGAAGCAGCTGGCGCGCCGCGTGCGCCTCGACGCGACGACGCCTTGGGTCATTCATCGGCTCTGTCGAGCAGCTCGCAGCGAGCAGCTCGAGGCGCCGGATCGCACTCGGCCAATCGGTGAGCTGATATGTGTCGCCGGCGGACATTTACGGCTTGCCTCGAACAGTGGAGAGTGGCTCGCGCCACCACACCGACTCCGATCAGCTACGCCAGGGGTCAGCCGCTCAACAAGCGTCAAGATTGCCGTAGGAGGGGGGCGACAAACTTGCCATCCCTCGTCAATCCAACCGATGACAAGGCCGCGCAGCGACGCTCCGCGCGCGCCAACCAGGGCAGGGGAGCGAGCGCTCGCGCACTGCGGAGCGCACATGCGACGACGCCCGCGTTGCGGGCGCGGGCGTTCGTCGTCGATTTCTTGGTCGGCGCGGGCTACTCGACCACGCCGCAGTCGGTGAAGACGAAGTTGGTCTCGATGCGGAAGTTCGACTGCGTCTTGTGGCGCTCGGCGAAGAAGAAGTCCATCGCGTACTCGTTGCCGGGCGTCATGCCGAGGGCGGGCCCGAGCTGGTCGAGGTTGATCGATTGCTCCATGGCGACGTGCACGCCGCCGAGATCGACCACGAGCTGCTTGTTGATGAACACCCAGACGTCGTCGTCGCCTCGGAAGGTGAAGACCTGGCCGGGCTGATAGAGGAAGAGCGTGTGCAGCTCGAAGGTGAAGTGGTAGTTGTGCGCGGGCGACGACTCGTTGCCGAAGAGCTGGTTGTCGACGGGGAAGAAGCCACCGGGACCGAGCGGCTTCTGCCACTCCGCGTCCGTGTTGCTGTCGACGGCCATGCTACCGGTGGCGGTCTCCTTGAACTGGAGCTCGAGCTCGATCCGCTGGTTCTGATCGGAGTCGTTGTACCAGTGCCAAAAGGCGTCCGGTCCGCTGGTGCTCAGGGTTCCCCCGGCCGCGCCGAGGTAGGTGGGTTTGTCGTCGGCCCCGAGCGTGGCCGCCACCATGCCAGGATCGTGGACGTACTGCTTGGCAGGGTTCTTCTGGACGATCTCCATGTCCGGGAAGTTCTCCGAGAAGTCCCGCACGATGCCGATCAAGTTGCTGCCGCACGTCTCCGGGTTGACGCCGCTGCTGCCCCCGGTGGTGCCGCCGGTGCTGGGGAGGAGGCCGCCGCCGGTGCCGCCGGGGATGGGGATGTTGCCGGTGCCGCCGCCTGGAGTCGTGCCGCCGGCGCCGGTCGTCGTCCCGCCCGCGCCATTCGCCGCGCCACCGCTCCCGGTCGCAGGGGGATCCGACGTCGCACCGCACCCGGCGACCGCCACCATCGCGCCCATCAGCGTGTAACACCCAAAGCTACGCACCAGCATTGAAACCTCCATTGCCCGACCTAGCACGCCGCACACATTTCCGCAGCTACGGACCGACGAAGAAACGTCGGCGGCGACGCGTGATGCTCCACTCTGATCAAAAACTTCCGCTGAGCTGCAGGCTGCCGGGGCCCGCCCCAAGCTGCCACTCGAGCTTGGGCGATCGCCGAGCCGCCCGCGGCGCATGGATCTCGGGAGCGTCCCGCTCGCTCGCCAAGAACACGATGGTCGCGGCGCCCAAGGCCGCGATGCCCACGCCGAGCGAGATGTCGGCGATCAAGTAGTTTCGCCGAAGATCGTCGATCTGGTCGTTGGAGCAGCGCGGGGAGCAGTCGTCCTCCAAGAGCTTGCCTTGCAGGCCGAAGTACGTGAAAGAACCGAGCCCCAAAATCCCGAGGCCGCCGAGCACGTAGCTGGCCACCGGCACGCCGCTCCCGGAGCTCTCTGGACCGGGCCCAGGCACGGGCGGGGGATCGACGGGGCGGAAGTCGATCACGACGCGGCGGTTCTTCTCGCCTTCGCGCAGCAGCAACGTCTTCTCGACCACCTCGCCGCTCGGGCCCACGAAACGGAACTGGTAGCGCCCCGGGTTGAACTCGACCGCTTGGATCGGGAGCTTGTCGAGCCGCTGCTCGCTCTCGACGTACACCTGCACGTCCGCCGTATCGCGCCCCTGAGCGTCGATCGCAGCGAACACCAGCGTCGGGATGCTCGGCCGCAGCTGCTCCAGCATCTGGGCACACTCGGTCGAAATGACGCCCGGGCACTCGAGGTCGCGCGAGCAGGCCTGCAGCGCCTGTTCGGCTTGCAAGAGCTTGCCCTCCCGGCGCAGATCCTGGCCGCGCGCGTGCAGCTCGATGCACTGGGGCGCCTGGGGGGGCGGCGGCACCTCGGCGCGCGCGCCGGGAGCGGCCAGCAAAAGCAGGGCTCCGAGCGCTGAACCCGCGAGGGGTCTTCGAGGCGAAATGGGCGAGGGCATGCGGCGTCGCGAGGGCGGGCTTCCCTTCCTTATCAGAAACCCAGCCGCCGCCGCATTTTCTACTTTTGGGGAAAGCACTCGGGCTTGTAGCGTTTGGTGCCCTGCTGGTCGAACACCCAGGGCGGATTGCAGTTGGCCGCGGGCTGAGCCGGCGTTGGCTTGACGGGTCTGGGCCGCGGCGGCCGGGGTTTGGGGCTGGGTGTGGCCGTTACCACGGGTGGCTCCGATCGCGCTTCGGAAGCTGCCGCGTCGAGGGCGACGGACGCGTCCGCGGGGGACGCTTCGGCCGGGCTCTTCGAAGCGGGGGCTTCGATCGCCTCCGGCGTCTCGGTTGCGCCAGCGGGATCTTCGTCGATCGGCGGGTGCTCGGCGACGGCCGTAGAAGGAATTGGCTCCGGAAACCGTTGCTGCTGCTGAGCCTGGAGCCCGACGCCGATCAGCGCCAGGGCGGCGGCGGGCAGCGCCAGCGCGAAGGCGCCGATGAGCCAGCGGCGGCGGCGGCGAGGCCGCAGCGCCTGCTCGAACGCTTCGTCCTGTCCGGCGGCGGCCGCGAGCTCCGGTCCAGGGGGTGGGCGGTGCGAGAGCTTGGCGCCCCCCTCGATGTCCGTCCGCGTCTCAGCCTCGCTCGGCGCCGCCATCGCGCTGGCGCCCGCAGCGCCGCCGGTGGTGCCGGACGACAGCAGCGAGTCGACGCTCTCGCTCTGGAGCTGCTCGAGCGGGAAGCGCGAGCTGTCCTCGATTTCCGCCACTCGGTCTGCCCGCTCGCGCAGCGAAATGCCGGCGGTGCGCTCGACCCACTCGCTCACGCGCAAGGTGCCCGCCGGGGGCAGGGCGCTCTCGAGCGCTTGGGCCATCTCACGCGCCGTCGAGAACCTGAGCTCCGGCTTCTTCGCCAGACCGCGCAAGACGATCTGGTCGACGGCCGCGCTGATCCCGGCGGCGCGACGGCTCGGGGCCTCGACCTCGCCCTCGAGGATGTGCGCCACCGCAGCGGCGGCGTCGTCGCCGGAGAAGAGGCGGTCGCCGCACAGCGCCTCCCAGAGCACCGTGGCGGCGGCGAAGATGTCCGCGCGCCGATCCACCGGGTTTTTGAGCAGCTGCTCGGGCGCCATGTAGGCGATTTTCCCCTTGAGCTTGCCGTCGTGAGTGTTCTGAAGCCGGCTCGTCGCCTTGGCGACGCCGAAATCGAGCACACGCGCGACGCCGTCGGTGCCGACGAGGATGTTCTGAGGGGAGACGTCCCTGTGAACGATGTGCAGCGAGCTGCCCTTCTCGTCGCGGGCTTCGTGCGCGGCGTGGAGGCCCAAGAGCGCCTGGATCACGATGGACGAGACCACGTCCGGCGGGACCTGCTCGCCGGCGAGCGCGGCGGTGCGGAGCAAGCGAGCGAACGATTCGCCCTGGATGTACTCCATGACCAGGAAAAGCTCGCCATCGCGCGCCACCACGTCGATCGTCGACACCACGTTCGGATGGCGAATGCGCGCCGCCAGGCGCGCCTCGTCCAGGAACATCGCCACGAACTCTGGGTCGCGCGCGTACGGCGGGTGCAGCTGTTTGATCGCCACGGTTCGCGAGAACCCGGCGGGACCCAGCAGGCGGCCGAAATGCACCGTGGCCATCCCGCCCGCGGCGATCTCGTCGTACAGGCAGTAGCGGCCGAGCACACGAGGCTGGAGATCCGGCGCGCTCGACTGCCGTCGCCGCGGTGCGGACACGCCGCTGCTGCCCGCGGACGATTCGATCTCCGAGAGCGGCTCGGCGTACTCCAGCTTTTCCGGGTGCTGTTTCATGCTGCGCGTGGTGAATCGACCGTCCGTTGCTCCCGGAAGTCTTCAGGTGTTCGACAACTGGCAAGCCCGACGAGCCCGTCGGAAATAGGGGGGCTGCGGTCCGGCCCGGTCAAGACCGGCCGACCTGTAATAAACCACCAGCTCCCGAAGCATCTTTGTTCCGAAAGCATAGCCGATGCGCACCTCCGGCAAAGCCCCAGGCCCCATCGAATTGCAGCTACTATCTGCTGCAATGTAGGCGATTCGGGTGGGGTGAGCGGAACGTCCGGGAACGTTGGGCGGGCCCCGCTCGGGCCCTCCCCGAGCTTATGATTCCCTGGGGAAATAAAATGAAAACCGGGGACGCCTGGCCGGTGTCAGATAGTGTCCCAACTAAACTTCCCGACGTCGAAGGCGAAGTCCGCCAGCGCCTTGAGCCGCTCGTCCTCGTTGTGATCGATATCGTGCAGGTTCGCTTCGATCCGGCGCTCCGCTTGGGTCGCGAACACGCGGCAAATGTCGTGCTCCTTGGACGCGCCGTCCGCTCCGAGCACGGCCATGGACGCGTCCACCCGGCTCAAAATGCACGCCAGAACGAACAGATCGATCATGATGTCGGCCAGACGACGGGTCGCGAGCTGCTTGTCGATGATCTTGGGACCGTGCTTGCGGAGCAGGCGGTCGGCCGCGCCCGCGAGGTCCCGCGTGCCTTGCTCGAAAATCGCGGCCTCGGCGCGGAGGGCGGGGTTGAGCCGGGTGAACGAGCCCTTCACGCGACCGATGCCGGTGGCGAGGGACGCGCGGTGCCGCGCGTACTCGCTGAGCACGCCGAAGCCCTTGATCGGATCGTTGAACACGCCCTCCAGCGTCTTGGCGAGCTCCTTGAGCTGATGGCCGACGTCGTTCATCGCCGTCAGCGCGATGAACAACCTGAGGATCTCGTTGGTGCCCTCGAAGATGCGGTTGATGCGGGCGTCGCGCAGCACCCGCTCGTACGGGAACTCCTTCATGTAGCCGTTGCCGCCGGCGATCTGGAGCGCCTCGTCGGCCGTGCGCCACAGCGCCTCGCTGGCGAACACCTTGCTGATGGCGGCTTCGACCTGGTAGTCGTCGTAGCCGGAGTCGGTGAGCCCCGCGACCATCGAGACGACCGCTTCGGTGGCGTAGCAATCGACCACCATCTGCCCGACTTTGGCCTTGATGGAGCCGAACTCGCGGATGGGACGCCCGAACTGCTGCCGCTCGGTCGCTTGCTGAGTCGCCAGCGCGATCAGCTTCTTCATGCCACCGACGGAGCCGCCGCCGAGACCCGTGCGCCCGCTGTTCAAGATCTTCATCGCGACCTTGAAGCCCTTGCCCTCTTCCCCGAGCAGGTGGCTGTGCGGCACGCGCACGTTGTCGAAGTGTAGCGTGGTGGTGGAGCTGGCCCGGATGCCGAGCTTCTCGTCGTGAGCGCCGACACTGAACCCGGACATGTCACGCGTCACGATGAAAGCGCTAAGCTGCCCGCGCTTCTCCGTCTGGCCCGTCTTCGCGAAGACCGTGAAGAAGTCAGCGATGCCGCCGTTGGTGATCCAGAGCTTGTCGCCGTTGAGGATCCAGTCGTCGCCGGCGCGGACCGCCGTCGTGCGGATGGAGGCGGCGTCCGACCCGGAGCTCGGCTCGGTCAAACAGAAGGCGGCGATCATCTCGCCAGTCGCCAGCTTCGGCATGAATTTCTGGCGCTGTTCGTCGGTACCGAACAACAAAAGGCCGCGCATCCCGATCGAGCTGTGCGCGCCGACGGTGACCGCCACCGAGGCGTCGTACTTCGAGACTTCCTGCAGCGCTCGAGAGTAGGCGGCGCTGCCGAAGCCGAGGCCGCCATACTCTTCCGGCACGACGAAGCTGAACATGCCGAACTGCCGCAGCTCGTCGATGAAGTCAGCCGGCAGCTCGCCCGCCTGGTCCCAGGCCTTGAAATCCTGCTCGCGCGGCTTGAGCAGCTGCTCGAGCGAGGCGATCACGCCTTTCAGGGTATCTCGCTCATCCTCGCCGATCTTCGGAAACGGCAAGATCACGTCTTCTTCGATTTGTCCCATGCACAAAGAGCGCATGAAGCTCACGTCTCGCTTGTCGATGTCGTTCAAACTTCGCCTCCAGGGCTTGGCGGGCCGGCCCGTGGTTTCGGGCGCATTCGCGGAAAGCTTAGCCTAGATCGGGGCTCGGGGGCGGGGGTCGAAGACGCCTCGATGATCGATGCTCTCGAGCCGCTCGCATCGCGGTGCGCGGGTCCGGCCCCGGCGTGTTCCATGGCGCCGCTGCCTGGCGTGGTGCGCTCTGCCCGCGGACCGCCGCTCGCTCGGGCGGTTGCGGTTCCCCCGACGAACGGATAGGACGGGCCCGGTGATGGTGATGGGTGCGGGATGGATGCCTTGGGCCGCGCTCGGGGCCGCTTTGCTGAGCGCCGCTCCGCGAGTGCTCGCCGCACCCCTGGCGACCACGTCGGACCCATCCGCTGCCGACGGTCCCGTGAGCGCCCCGTGGTGCACCGAGCGCCAGCGAGACCAGGTGCTCCGCTGCGTCGGCGCCGACGGAGCGGCGGCGTGGTGTGTTTGTGTCGAACGAGAGCCCGGCGACTTCGTGCACGACGGGTTCTATCTGCGGTTCGGGGTTGCGGTCGGATACTCGTGGGATTGGGGTGAGGTTCGATCGGGCCCGAACGCTGGACAGGATCTGCGCCGGCGGGGCGGCGCGCTCCTTCTGGAGCTGCAAGCGGGCGGCACCGTGTTGCCCGGGCTGGTGGTGGGCGCTCACCTCGGCTTGGGCGGCGGCGACGCGAACAAGACCGTGGACGGCGAGCAGGTGCCGGACGACATCGACGCCTCGCTGGGCACGCTGGGCATCTTCGCCACGTTCTATCCCGTGCCCGTACGCGGCCTGTATGGGCAGGTCCTGGTCGGGTACGCTTCGCTCCAGGAGCGGGACGCGGAACGCAACGAGCTGGGCGACAACATGTCCGGTCCGACGGTGACGCTGGGTGCTGGCTGGGAAATCTTCATCGGGACCGAGATCAGCATGGGCCTCGCGCTGCGCTTGCAGTACGCGCGGCTGACGCGAGACGAGCCCGGCCGCGAAGTGCACCACCTCGTCCTGCCGTCGCTCGCGTTGCTGTACACCTACCACTGAGTGACAGCGACCGCAGAACCCCCCCCGCGCGCCCGCGGTGAGTGGTCGCTCAGACTCAGCATTATGAGTGCTGCTTCGGTTTTTCGTCGGTTCCTCGTGCGCTGCGGAACAACGGCTTTAAAGTGCAGCGATTTTCAGGATGTCGAGCTTCGCTGCTGCTGCAAGAAGCGCGGCTTCGATGAAATCTGAACCTGTAACTTGACCGCTGTACGCGAAAGTGTGGCGCGTTGATTTCATATCTTGACCGCGCTGCGCAATAGTCGAAATATGGGGCCGAAACCGACGACACCGACGCACTTCCACGCCCATTTCGGTGTTCCCAAAGCCGCAGTTTGCGGCGTTGTTGCCGCACGCTGGAGTGCGTTCCCCCATTCGCTAGCGAGGTTTGCAGATGAAGTTGTCGCTCAGTCGCAAGGCAGCACCCCTGTTCGTCGTGACGGGGCTGGTCGCGTGCTCCGGGACGTTCGCGGGAGACGAGGAGCACCTGTCGACGAACGTCGAAGCCGTGACGCTGACGGGCCAGTTCGACAAGGTGCGCGTGCTGGGTGGGGAATACGTGATCGGCAACAACGTCTGGGGGAGCTACTTCAACGGCGTTCAGACGCTCGACGCTCCGGGCGGCAACAGCACCGCCTTCACGATCACCAGCGCGTCGCACAACAACGGCACGCAGGGCGCGCCGAACGCCTACCCGATGATCCAGAAGGGCTGCCACTGGGGCGACTGCACGCCGAGCAGCGGGATGCCCGTGCGGGTGAGCTCGCTGCCCGACACGGTCGGCACGAGCTGGGAGATCTCGGTGCCGAGCTCGGGCGCCTACAATGCCGCCTACGATATTTGGTTCGACACCGGCGGCGCCACCAATGGGCAGCCCAACGATCTGGAGCTGATGATCTGGATCCATCACAACGGCGGCGCCCAGCCCGCCGGCAGCCGCGTCGGCACGGTCAACATCGCCGGCATCGAGTGGGAGCTCTGGCGCGGCACCATGTCCGGCAGCGGCATCACGTGGGACTACGTGGCGTACCGCGCGGTCTCCAAGCGCACCAGCGTCAACATGAACCTGAGACCCTTCATCGATGACATCCTGGCGCGCGGCTGGATGGGCTCGAACACGTTCCTGACCAGCATCCAAGCCGGCTTCGAGATCTGGCAGGGTGGCGCTGGGCTGCAGCAGAACTCCTTCTGCGCTCGGATCGGTTCGAGCTGCGGCGGCGGCACGGGCGGGACCGGCGGCAGCGGCGGCTCGGGAGGCTCCCGCGGGTCCGGGGGCGGGAGCGGTGGCACGGGGGGCAGCACCGGATCCGGCACGTGCAACGGCAGCTATGAGGCCGAGAACCTGTCGGGCACGACGGGCGCCGCGCAGGGCAGCGCCTACAACATCTGGTCCAACGGCTCGATCTCGACCAGCCACGACTTCGTCGCCGGGGCGAACACCATCGAGGTGGTCGCCGCCGGACAGCTCGCTGGCAGCGAGGCGCCGCGCATGCGCGTCAGCGTCGGGGGCACCCAGCTCGGGGTCGTCGACGTCTCCTCGACCAGCTTCAGCAGCTACAGCTTCAAGTACAACGCGAGCAGCGCGGGGGCGCGAACCGTCGAGGTCGCCTTCATCAACGACTACTATCAGAACGGTGCGGACCGGAACCTGCTCGTCGACAAGCTGGCGGTCCGGTGCGGTGGTACCGACGGCACGGGCGGCAGCGGCGGCACGGGCGGCAGCGGCGGCACCGGAGCGACCGGCGGCGACGGCACCGGAGCGACTGGCGGCGACGGCGGCACCGGAG
>JAEZYZ010000378.1 GCA_023418705.1 Pseudomonadota bacterium
GCGCGGTGTTGGCCGCTGCCGGTGGCTTCGGCGGGACGGCCGCGGGCGCCCCGCTGGCGGCGGCCGCGGGCGGCGGCGCGGCGGCGAGCGTCGCGGGGACGAAACACAACGCTAGCGCGAGGGCCGCTCGGCGAAGGCCACGACCCAGCCGTGGAGGCTTGTTGGGGCTCCACGTCCCAGCGCGCCGGTCCGGTCGCAAACCTGGGGCTCCGAACCGTTGGGTCCCCGCTGTGTGCGCGGGTCCGGGTTCGGTGGACCACCCTGTTGCTTGCTTGGGACTCGGCGCCCTAAACCGTCTCATGTTCCCGCGACAAGCGGTTTGCGCTGCAAACCATTTGTCGCTTTGGCAGTGTCTCGCACGCGATTAGCTTCCGCGAGGTCGATTGAAAAGGCAAGTGTGGGCGAGTGGCTCGGCTCGGTCGGTCCCACGATTTCCAAGGTGCGCCTTGCAAGGTGCGACGCCGGAGCCGCCCGCAGCCGGCGGTGGTCAAAGGTGGCTGTCGACGCGGGCGCCCCTTTCAGGCTTTCATGCGGCGCGCCCCAACCCTGGGCAGGCAAGCATGAAACCCTGGCGAATTCAGCGAAGTGCGCTCGTGATCGATCGGCCGTGGCTGCGGGTCCGCAGTGAACACGTGGTGCTGCCGAACGGGCGGGAGTTGCCCGAGTTCTACAAGCTCGAGACCAACGACTGGGTAGCTGTCCTGGCGGTCACGCCTGACGCCGAGCTCGTGGTGGTCGATCAGTACCGCCACGGGATCGCCGCGGTCACTCGCGAGCTACCCGCCGGGATGATCGACGACGCGGAGACCCCCGCCGCGGCCGCGCAGCGTGAGCTCTTGGAGGAGACCGGCTTCGCCGGCAGCGATCTTGAGCACCTCATCACGCTGCCGACCGAGCCGAGCCGCCACACGACCCACGCCCATTTTTACATTTGCCGCAACGCGCAGCGGGTCGCCCCACCCAAGCTCGATCCGAGTGAGGACATCGAGGTCGGCTTGCTCCCGAGGGAGCAGGTGCTCCCGGCGATTTTGGCAGGCAGCATCCGCCACGCCGCGCACGTGGCCGCGATCCTGCTGGCGGCGCGCCAAGGGGTCCTCTGACCAGAGCCGGGCTCGCTGTTTCAGCTTTCGGAGCCTTCCAGGCTGATCTCGACCATCAAATCGTGAGCGAGCTGCTCCAGGCTGGCGCGCAGCTCGTGCAAGGCCAGCCCATTCGGCACCCTCAGACGCGCGGAGGCACGAAACAGGCGCTCCCCCGACATTGGGGCGCTCGAGCAACCGGAGGAGAGCTCCTCGACGTTGACCGCGCGTTGCGCCAGCGCTTGGGAAATCTCGCGCACGATGCCCGGGCGATCCTGGCCGACGAGCTCCAGGTGTACGGTTCTCTGATCGGAGGTGGCCGGAGCGGCGTCGTCGCTCGGCTCGATGATGACGCGAAGCCCTCGCGCCGTGAGCTGTTCGAGCTCTCGGGTGAGCTCGGCGGCGCGATCCTCGCCGACCTCCACCCTGAGGATACCGGCGAACTTCCCCGCCAACCGCGCCATACGACTGTCGAGCCAGTTGCCGTCGCACCGCGCGATCGTCTGCGACAGGGCCTCGACCAGCCCGGGGCGGTCCGCACCGATGAGGGTCAGCACCAAAGAAGCGGTCTTCGCCATGAGGTCCTCTCGGCCGGGAGTATAGGGGGGTCGCGCTATTCGATGCGAATTTGAATCGTCGTCTGCGCCGCTTTGTCGCGAGGGTCGGGCGCCAGGGCGACTCGGTCCGCGTCGAGCCCGCGATCCAGCAAGGCGGCCATGACGGCCCGGGCGCGCCGCTCGGCTTCGGGCGCCTCCGCCCCGGCCGAGGCCACCACCACCTTTCGGCTCGGGAAACGCTCGAGCGCTCGAGCCAGGTCGTCCAGGATCGCGAGGCCCCGCGGCTGGAGCTCCCCGGTCTGGTCCTCGAAGGCCGCCGGGGTGAGCAAGATCGCCGGCACCGGGTTCACCGAGAGGCCCATCGTTCCGGCGCGCACGTCGTCGGCGCGCCCGGCCGCCACCACGCGCAGCAGCTGGATGCGCTCGTCACCGTCCGACCCTTGCGCGAGCAGCCCCGCGAGCGCCTCCATCTGCTCCACGGTCGCGGCAAGCTCGCGGTTTTTCCCCGCAAACTGGCGCAGGTGGTCGGCAGAGCGCCCGAGGTCGCTCTGCAGCTGCGCCACCAGGTTCTGCGCCTCTTCCCGCTCCTTGTCCAAGACGGAGGCTTGGTATTCGAGCTCGGCGATCCGCTGTTCGGCCTGGTCCCCCCGGGCGCTACAGGATCTCTGCTCCTCGCGCGCGGCCGAGAGCGCCGCCACGCTGGCGTCGAGCTCCGTTCGAAGGCGGCTTCGCTCTGCCGATTCGGCGCGAAGCTTCTGCTCCGCCTCGTCCAGGCGCGCCTGGGGTACCAGACAGCCGCTGGACAGCAGGGCCAAGAGCGCGGCGGCGTGGCGAAGCCTCATGACCGACCCTCCGTCACCGGCTCGTCCGCTCCATGACCGCCCGCACCACCAGCGGCCAGGCGATCGTGGCATCCGAGAACACCTCGGCGAACCGTCCCCCGTGGCTCTCGGGCACGAATTTGCCCCAGGAGACCCCCTCCGAATACGAGCAGCCGGACAAGCCGCCCCAATGCTCCGGCTCCGGACAGATGCGCACCGCGTATTTGAAGCGGCGGACGGGCTGCTCCTCACCCAGGCGCTTGTTCATGACCTCGAAGAAGGGGCCAATTTGCTGCGCCCAGTTGCGCGGCACCCCGCCGCCGATGGTGAAGATCCCGAGCACCTCGTGGCGTCGAACCCGATCGGCGTAGTCCTCCAGGTCCAGGAAGGGATCGAACGAGCGCACCGGCTTGCCCGCGATCTTGCGTTGATAGTTGTACAGCGCCAGATCGAGCCCGAGCTCCGAGTCGGTGAACGCGGGGATGTAGATCGGGACGTTCTTTCGAACCGCGCTCTTGAGGATCGCCCTCCCGGAGACGTTCGCCTCGAGGTAGCGACCGAGCGCCTCGGTGATCTTGTAGCTGCAGAGCACCTCGTCCGGGGGAAACCCGTCGAGCGTCTGGTGCACGACGCTCTCGGTGCTGTCGAGGTTCGCCTCCAGCTCGAGCGTGTCATAGACGCGGTTATAGCCCTTGGCGAAGAGCTCGACGTCGTTCATCGACGGGCGGTGCTTGAAGTGGTGCATGCCCGCGCCCTCGACGAAGCCGTGGGTCATGAGCGCGCCGGTCGAGACGATGGCCTGGACCCAGCCGCGATCGATCATTTCGCAGATGACCAATCCCTGCTTGGCGATGGTCATGGCGCCGGAGACCGTGAGGACGCGGAAGCAATCGCGCTCGGCCACCATGGCCTCGAGCACGTCGGCCGCTTCTCCCAGGCGCCTGCCACCGAACGCGGTCGTGCTCATCGCCCGGACCAGCGCGTCGACCGAATCGACCGCGGATAGATCCAGAGCTTGCAGGGGCGTCAGCCCGTCTTCGTGACCGGTGTGGTGGTTGCGTTCTGGAAGTTCACGCGTCTTATCGCTCATCATCACCTCGTTGAGGGTTCGAATTGCATGGGAAGCGTTTTTTCGCAAGCGCCGCAGAAAATGATATTCAGGGCGCGTGAGCGCTTCGGAAGAAGATCGGGATTTGGACGCGGGCTGGGAGCTCGCGCTCCCTGAAGTCGCGCCGCTCGACGCCGAAGCTTTGCCCAAAGACACCGCCGCGCTCGAGGCGCTGGATCAGGGGTGGGAAAATCCCGCTGCCGACCGCGCGCCCGTGGCGGCCCTGCCGATCCGGACGCAGGGCGAGCACCGCGCACCCAGCGCTCCGGCCAAGACAGCGCGTGCCGTCCCAGCGGTGCCGTCGGCGAAAAAGGGCAAACGTCTGCTCGGCCGCCGGCGCGCCGCCGAAGCCGCCAACGCCGATCCGCAGCGGAGCGGGCGCGAGCCCAAGCGGGGCAAGCGCAAGGGCAAAAGCCACAAGGGGCAACGAACGCCCCCGCGGCAGCCGACCCAGCCCGCCGCCAAGAGCGCTTCCAAGAAAGCTGGCCAACGGCCGGTC
>JAEZYZ010000417.1 GCA_023418705.1 Pseudomonadota bacterium
CGCGCCCCCCTTGGCGGCCAGCTTGTCCATGCCGGCGGTGAGGTCGGCCGCGATCTTGCGGTAGGCGCCGCGGAAGCGGCTGGGCGCGAGCTGATCGAGCTCCCCCTTGGCGAGCCGCTCGGCCTCCCCCCGAAACACGGAGAGTGGGCGGCTGTACTCGACGAAGCTGAACGCCAACCCGAGCGCCGCGCCACCGAGCGCGATCAGCCCGGCGAACAACACGTTGGCGTCGGCCTTGTCCTTGTCGTCGGCCTTCTCGAAGAACCCGAGCGGGCTGTCGACGTGTTGGGGCAGGCGGGCGACGGCGTAGCCGGCCCCGAGGTCCCAGGCTTCGCCCGGCAAGCGCGAATACTGAACCCCGAGCAGCGTGCCGATGGTGCGGATGTTGCTGCGCCCCTTCTCCCGGTACTCCGCGTCGCTCTGCGCCAGCTCGTCCAGGTCGGTCACGATTTGGTCGAGCTGGGCCTTGTTGAAGCCTTCGGGGGCTCCCGACGAGACACGCTGGCCATTGGCGTAGAAGGCCACGGCGGCGCCGGTCCGCGTCGACAGCTCGCGCGCGAAGCGATCGTCCATGATGCGAGCGCCGACGATCGCGCCCGCCGGCATCTGACCGACGTCGTGCTCCACCGGCCGCGCCACCACGCGGTACAGCCGGTCGAGCACCAACGTGTCGTCACGGATGTAGCCGTGGAGCGCGTCGGCCACGACGGGATAGCCGCCGAGCTCGAAATCGGTCATGCCGGTGGCTTGTTCGTAGCCGAGGTGGGCCACGACGCGGCCGTGCTGGTCGACGGCGAAGACCGCGTCGAAGCTCTCCTCCTTGGGGATCCGCTCGTGCACCCTTCGAAGCGCCGCCCGCACCTTGTCCTGGGCGCTCGCCGGCACCTTGCTCTCGGACTTGCTCGATGCGTCGAGGTACTTGGCGATGTCCGCGTCGAGCGCAAAATTGATGAGCTGCGCCGAACGCTGCCGAGCGTCGTCCTTCAGGTACCAGGAGACGACCTGGCTGTCGGAGGACAACCCCTCCCCCATCGCGCGCGCGCCGGCACGGTTGAACATGCTGACGGCCAGGTAGAGGACGAACACCGCGCCGCCGACGACCAGCGACAGAACGACGTACCAAAAGCGCGACGCCAGCATTATTCGGCCTTCTTCTTGTTCTTGTCGGCGACGACGATCGACTCTTTGATCACCACGTCCCTGGCCTCGACCGTCACCGGCATCGGCTTGCCGACCTTCTTGCCCGCGAAAAAGGCCTGGATTTGGTACTCGCCGGGCTCGTCGACGCCGAGCGCGAACTCACCCTTCATCGACGGGTAGGCGATGGCGGCCACGTTCGCCTCGGCCACCACCCACATCCGCAAGCTGGGCGCCAGCTCGTCGCGGATCTCGAACACGCCGGCAGCCGGGACCGTCCAGTCCCGGGTCGAGCCCTTGCTGGTGTCGTTCGGCGGGAACGTCTTGATGCCGACGCCGTACAGGCGGTGGCTGAAGGGATCGGTGTTTTGAAAGGTGAGCTGCGTGCCCGGCGGCACCACGATGGTGACCGGCGTGGTGCGCCCCCCACCCACGCGGATCAGGATCGGGCGCGGCGGCTTCTGTGCCGTGGTGCTGATCGCGGCCAAACACAGCTCTTTGGGGATGTGGGGAAAGGGCTTGCGGTACTTGGCCGGGACGGTCGGGACCGGTTCGCGGAACGAGTAGCCGTGCCGCGTCGGTTCCCGCGCCTCCGCCCAGACGGGGTTCTCGAGCAGCTCGAACTGGGTCACCCGCCCCCGCACCTTGGCGGCGTGGGCCGGTACCGCGAGCGCGCACAACGCGAGCAGCCCTGCGACGCGTGCGACGCGCCTTGGAAGTCGAGGTTCTCGGTCGAAGGCGGCGCCTCGAAGCGGCGACCGGCGCGCAGAGTTTTCCGGGTTTCCCATGACGTTTCGGAACGGTAGCCGAGAGCCTCGTTTTTCGGAAGGGTCTGACCGGCGGCGGCGCTTTGACCACATCCAGCGCCGGGTCGCCCCTTCAATGCGATGAAAAAACTTTGCTGAAAATGCTCGGGGTCGCTCCACGGCGCACGCGCTCGCTCCGAGCGGCGCTCCAAAGAGCGCCGTCCGTTAGGTGCTTGTCGAGCCGGAGCCTTGGGTCCAAGGCAGCACTCGTGGGCGAGCCGCACCCAGGTGTCCACCCTCCCACCGCTACCGTCGGTCGCCGGCGCCGGACGGCGCGCGGGCAACGTCGCGGGACCCTCAGTGACGACCGGCGCACACGAGAGAGGCGAACGGGCCGACGCTGTCGCGCCGGCCCGTCATTGGGTTCCTTACCGCCGGAACCGTCGGAGTGAATCGGTAACCGAACCCCTAGCTTCGCTAGGTGGGAAACTCGCTGTGACTTCCGGCTTCCCGGTGAAGTGATCCGGGCCTAGCTCTCCGTCACGGTGCTCGTCACCCTGGCTCGATGGCTTGTAAGGGATTCGTTACGCGGTCCGACGAGTTCCACAGAGGGAACACCTTCAATCTACTTCTAGAAGACAAAGCGTCAACGGTCGCTCAGCACATTCTGACGCCTCCAAAGCGCCACGCGGGCGGTGCTCCCAGCGGCCGCGCAGCGCCACATTTTTCTTGACCTCCGCGCCGATGATGATCCCCCTCGGTGCGGCCCATCCGCCGAAAACTGGGCCACCCCCAACGGCCTCGGCGATGGTCACCGCCGATGACCTTCGCACCTCTCGAAGCAATCGCCGACGAACGCCCGCGCGGCCTTTTCGACGCGCCCTCGGACGACGCACCGAACAGCGAGCCCGGGTCCGACCGGGCCGCGTTCGACACCACCGATCCGAACGACGAAGACGGCGATCCTCGAGGGCTCTGCCTGCTCGGCGACGGCGGCAGCCGAGCCCTGCTCGTCGCGCACGCCGAAGGCGAGCGGCTCCTGGTGGTGGAGCCCGAGCCGCTCCGCCCCGCGCTCCGAGGACGACTGGCCGCCACGCTCGAGGCGGCGATCGAAGAGCGGCTCGAGCGGCTCGGGGCGCCGCCGGCCGGCATCTCGGCGCGTGATCTCGACGCGAGCCTCAGCGACCAGCTGTATCGGCTGCGAAAGGTGGGCCGGCGCGGCCTTCTGTTGTGCGTGCCGGAGCTCTTGCCCATCGCAAACCTCGCCGGCGCCCTCGACGCTGAGGACAGCGCCGTGCTCAGGTGGTGGATCGCCGCCACGAGCGAGCGGCCGGTCCAGCTGCTGTTCCACCAGAGCGATCGCTACCGCGGCGTGTACGCCGCGCCCACCAGCCTGCAAGCGATCGTGGCGCAGCGCGTGTTTTCGCCAGCGCCGAACGCCGCACCGCTCGAGCCCGTGGCCGATGCGCTCCACACGCAGCTCGAGCCCGTGGCCGAAGCCCTCCCCACGGAGCTCGAGCCCGTGGCCGAAGCCCTCCCCACGCCGGACGCCCCTGAGCCCACGGCAACCGAGGACGATCGCGAGCGCGTGGTAGCCGTGGCGCCTGATGCCAGCGTCGCGCGCGAAGCCGCCGAGCTGCCGGCCGAATCGGTCGCTGGCGTCGACGCGCCCGCCGAGGCCGAGGCGGCCGACGCTCAGCACCTCGATCACCTCGAGATCGATCTGAGCGCCGACCCACCGCACGCCGCGCCATCGCTGGAAACCGCGGACATCGAAGCCGCGGAGGCCGAAGCCGCGGTCGCCGAAAGCGCGGAGACCGAAAGCGCGAAGACCGAGAGCGCGGAGACCGAAAGCGCGGAGACCGAAAGCGCGGAGACCGAAGGCGCGGAGGGCGAAGATCCCAAGGGCGAGGTCGTGGAGGCGGAGAGCACCGCGCCGATCGCGAGCCAAACCGCTCGCGCCATGGCCGCCTTGTTCGAGGACGCACCCCTCCCGACCGTCACCGCCGAGCCGATCGCGAACCGCGCCTCCCCGCCCGCGCCCCAGCCCGAGGCTCCGCCGCCCGCCGCCCCCCAACCCATCGAGCTCGAGCCGCTGTCCCCCAAAGCCGTGCGCCGCGCCTCCGCAGAAGACTGTGCGCGCTGGGTGCGAGAGCTCGAGGGCGTCCGCGGCCCCAAGCCCCTGTCGCTGGTCGAGCGCACCTTCGTCAGCGCCTACGTGCCGCTCGCCGAAGCGGTGGCGCGCGGCGACGGCGATGCCCGCGCTCGCAAGGCCCTCGAGACCTGGGCCGCGAGCTTCGACAAGAGCTACTCGGACGCCTTCGACGCGCTCAGGCTGCGCGGCAAGCGCCCCAACATGGTGCTCGACGTGCCGGATCTGGCGCTGCGCCTCGGGCGCCTGCACGGCGCCCGCTCCGTGCAGCTGCTCCTGGTCGACGGCTTGCGCTTCGATCTCGGCATGCGCGTCGAGCAGAGCCTCTGCCGTCGCCTCCCCGATCGTGCCGCGCTCACCGAGCGGCTGCTGCTCTGGTCGGCCCTGCCGACCACCACCTCCACCCAGCTCGAGCTTCTTGGCCGCGGGCCCGAAGGTCTGCGCGAGCCGCTCGGCGCCCCCGACTCCGACCCACCCGTGGCGCGCGGGCGCGGCGCGAGCGTGATCCGCCGCGTCAAGGCCGGACACCGCGAGCTGTTCAAGCTCGACCTCGTGGAGGCGCGCCTGAACGAGCCCGGCCCCGCCGCCGAAGAACGGCTCTCCGACCTGGCTGGCGAGATCTCCAACGTCCTCGCCGAGCACTTCCTGCGCCTGCCCCCGCGCACCCTCGTGATGGTCTTCGGCGACCACGGCTTTTTGCTCGACGCGCACGACAGCGGCACGTCCGCCGCGCGCCAGGGCGGCGCCTCACCCGAAGAGGTGCTGGTGCCGGCGATGGCGTGGCTGGTCGGCGCGGTCCACTGAGCGACGCCGCCAGGCCGCTACAGTGCTGCGCGGCCCGAGGACGTCGCGGCGCGCGCCTGCCGCCGGCAGTATAGTGAGCGCATGGCACAGGTTCACGGGGGCCGCCTGGTGGCCCGGGCGCTCAAGCGGCACGGCATCGATCATGTGTTCACCCTCTGCGGGGGCCACATCCAGGCGATCTACGACGGCTGCCTCGACGAAGGCATTCGCGTCGTCGACACCCGGCACGAGCAGACCGCGGGCCACGCCGCCGACGGCTACGCCCGCGTCACGGGCCGGCCCGGCGTGTGCCTCGTCACCGCCGGCCCCGGCGTGACCGACGCCGTCACCGCCGTCGCCAACGCCCAGCGCGCCAGCGTGCCCATGGTCTGCATCGGCGGCGCCGGCCCCATGGCCCTCGCCCACATGGGATCGCTCCAGGACATGGACAGCGTCACCCTGATGCGATCCATCACCAAGTGGAGCGTGCAGGTCGCCGAGGCCCGCCGCCTGCAGGAGTTCGTCGACGCTGCCTTCCGCATCGCTCAAGCCGGCGTCCCCGGGCCCGTCTACCTCGAGATCCCGCTCGACGTCTTGATGAGCTTCGCACCCGACGACCCGCCCCTCACCGCCCCGACCCCCCCTTCCCGCCCCGCCGGCGATCCGGACGCCATCGCGCGCGCCGCCGCGCTGCTCCGCGACGCCCAGCGTCCGACCTTCCTGGTCGGCGCCCAGCTCCGCTGGTCCCCCGAGCGCGAGATCCTGCCGCGCTTCGCCGACGCCGTCCGCGCCCCCATCTTCCTCAACGGCATGGCCCGCGGCGCCCTGCCCTTCGATCACCCCTGCCTGTTCACTCGCTCCCGCCGCCAGGCCCTGGCCCAGAGCGATCTCATCTTCGTCTTCGGCACCCCCTTCGACTTCCGCGTCGACTACGGCCGCCCCGGCACCTGGAACCCCACCGCCAAGGTCGTCCAGATCGACCTCGACGGCGCCGAGCTCGGGCGCAACCGCGCCGTCGAGGTCCCCATCCACGGCGACACCGGCCGCGTCCTCGCCCAGCTCCTCGACGCCGTCGGCGAGAAAGACGCCGCCCCCTGGCTCGCCGAGCTCCGCACCGCCGAGGTCGCCCGCCGCCAGAAGATGGAGGCCGAAATCCACGCCGACGCCGACCCGCCCAACCCGCTGCGCGTCTGCCACGAGATCGGCCTGCGCCTCGGCAAGCACGACATCGTCATCGGCGACGGCGGCGACTTCGTCGCCACCGCCGCCTACGTCCTGCCCCTGAAGGCCCCCCAGCTCTGGATGGACCCCGGCCCCCTCGGCACCCTCGGCATCGGCCCCGGCTACGCCATGGCCGCCAAGCTCGCTCGTCCCGACTCCCGCGTCGTCATCGTCTACGGCGACGGCGCCTTCGGCCTCCACGCCCTCGAGTTCGAGGCCATGGTCCGCCAGGGCATCCCCGTCGTCGCCGTCATCGGCAACGACGCCGCCTGGACCCAAATCCGCCGCGGCCAGGTCGCCATCTACGGCGCCGAGCGCGCCGTCGCCACCGCCCTCGACCACACCCGCTACGACCGCGTCGTCGAAGCCCTCGGCGGCCGCGGCTTCTGGGTCGAGCGCACCACTGAGCTCGGGCCAGCGCTGGATGCAGCTTTTGCAAGCGATGTGCCGGCGTGCGTCAACGTGAAGATCGCCAAGAGCGATTTCAGGAAGGATGCGATCAGTGTTTGAGGTCGACCAGACCTGCCTTCTCTTGGTGCCTCGAGCCAGCTCGTGGGCTACGCCGCCGGAGCCGCGCACCTCGAGGTCGAGTGCTTCGTCTATCCCGACGGCAGCGGTGTGCCGAGCTTCACGGGGCGGGTGAAGGGGATCTAAGCCCGTTCTGGAAGGGCGGACCATCAGGCGTCGATGTATGCCGGCGAAGCGATCGCGGACGAGATCCTTTCACCGGGTCGATGAACGATCCTTCGCCCAAATGGCGCGCGCGGCCCCCGTCATGAGGGCCGCCCGCCCCCCGCGGGGGGCGGGGTGGGTTCGGGTTTTTTT
>JAEZYZ010000431.1 GCA_023418705.1 Pseudomonadota bacterium
GCGGGGGGAGTGGGAGCGGCAGCGGCACCGGCGGCTCCAGCGCGGCGGGCGGCAGCTCCGGTTCGATGGGCAGCGGAGGCAGCGGCGGCAGCGGCGGCAGCGGCGCGGATTGCTCGCAGTACGAGGATGCCCCGACCTGGTCACTGATGGTGCAAATCACCAATCAGACGGGCGCCCCGTTGCACCTTGGGCAGCGCGAGGTCAGCTGCGGCGTGCCGCGTCCATTCGACGTGTTCGAACAGGGCGTGCTCCTGGCGGACTTTTCGATGTGCCGGCAGCCGTGCGAGGCGGTCATGCGGGATGGCCCGCTGGGCTGTCCGGCGTTTTGCGCCTACCCGTCGACCATCACGCTAAAACCCGGCGAGGCGACCCAGGTCGAGTGGAGCGGCCAATACGCGGTGGACGTGGCGTTGCCCGACCAGTGCTTGCCCCAGGGAGGCAACAGCGGGATCAGCGCCTGCGACCGCGCCGCGCGCATCGAACCGGGGACCTTCACCTTTGCTGCCACGGCCGGAACGAGCCTCGATTGCTCCCAAACCTCGGGCACCTGTGAGGCGTGCGCGCCGAACGGCAGGGGCGGCTGCATGACGCAAGGCGCGCTGGTGGGCGGCGAGGAGATCTTGGCGGAAGTGACGGTCGAGCTCGACGCGAGCTATGGTGTCGGCGATGTTGTGGGGGGCGGCGCCATCCGCAACGTCGAGATCGTGTTCGAGGAGTAACGCAACACATGAGCTTGAGCTTCGTCGGCCCTGACGGCAAGCCCCGCTGCCGCTGGAGCGGCGCCGCTCCGGAGTTTCTCCACTACCACGACCGCGAGTGGGGCTTCCCCGTCGCTGACGATCGACGATTGTTCGAGAAGCTGAGCCTGGAGGGGTTTCAGTCGGGGCTCAGCTGGCGCACGATCTTGGCCAAACGTGAGAGCTTCCGCGCGGCCTTTCACGGGTTCGACATCGACCGCGTGGCGCGCTTCTCCGATCGCGACGTGACGCGCCTCTTGAAAGACGCGGGGATCGTGCGTCATCGCGGCAAGATCGAGGCGGTCATCAACAACGCGCGACGGGCGCGCGAGATCGTGAAGCGCGAAGGATCGCTGGCGAGCTTCATCTGGCGCTATGAACCCGATCGAAAGACGCTCGCCGCGCCCCAGACGGTGTCGACGTCGCCGGAGGCGATCGCGCTGTCGAAGGATCTGAAGCGGCTCGGCTTCAAGTTCGTCGGGCCGACGACGGTGTACGCGTTCATGCAGGCCATGGGCCTGGTCAACGATCACGTGGACGACTGCGTGGTCCGCAAGCAGGTGCTACGCGCTCGCAAGAGCTTCCGCCCGCCGGCCCGCTGAAACAGAGACCTCACAGGCCGCCCGCGAAGGGCGAGCTGCGCCACTGCTCGAGCCAGGGGGCGAGCCACTCGGGCAGCGCGGGGAGCTGCGGCGTGAGCGCGAGCGAGCTGACGCCTTGCAGCGACCGAGCCGCGTCCATGACGCGGAGGGCGTCGCGATCGAGCGACCGGACGCCGCAGCGCGCCGCCGCGGCGTCGTAGTGATCGGCCGCCTCGGCGCCGAACCCGGCCACGTCCCACTCGACGGGACCGCGCGCGACGTCCTCGAAGTCCGAGTAGAGCGGACCCGCGCGGGTGTGGATCAGGTTGTACGCCGGAGCGTCACCGTGGATGACCTGCACGGAGGCCGCGGGGAACGCCCTGATGAACGCCGCCTCGGATGACAAGATCGGCTCGAGGCGTTCCCATTCGGCCCGCGCGCGCTCGAGATCCGCGGCGGCGATCAGGTCCGGGTGCTGCTCCAGGAACGCGAGGCAGCTCGGGACGGTGTGGACCAACGGGGCGAGGAAGGGCAACGGCACCGGGCAACCCTGCAGCGCCCGGTGCAGCTCCGCGGCGTAGCGGGCGTCGGCGACGTAGTCGGGCGCCGCGTTCGGATCGACCTCGACCCGTTCCCAGAAGGTGATCGAGAACCCGTCCCGCTGCCGCGGTGCGACGGGTACCAAGGGGCTCGGACGCACGACGGGCGCCCCGCGGCTCGCGAGCCAACCGGTGACGGCGAGCTCACGCGACTGCCTGGCGGACAGCGTCGCCAGATCCATATCCCGCGGTAGCGCCACCGGTACCCGAGCGACCACCGGCAAAGGCAGAAGCCGCACGATGACCGAGAAGGCATCGTGCAGCACCTCACCGCCGGAGACCGTCAACCCGAGGTCGCGACCGGCACCGACGGCGGCAGCGACGGCGCGCTGGGTGCGTGCTTGAAGATCCGCCACCGAGAGGTTTCGCGCCGTCATGTCCGCTCGCCGCTCCATCCGGGTGTCTAGCAGGAAGGGCGCGCGAGGGGCAGGGGCTTCATGCCCGCCCCTGGCGCCGCGACGCCCGCCTGGTCACGGGCAGACGGTGAGGTCGAAGCGGCCGTTGACGACGTTGTCGCTGTCGAACTCGATGTGAGCACCGCCCTGGACGTTGGTGTCGCTCACGGCATCGACCTCGATGACACCGGTGGTGGCGACCAAGTATTCGAGCGTGCCGCTCGGACCTTCGATCACGAACGTCGCGCTCAAGGAGAGGCCCAGGGGGTAGCGCCCGGGGTCCCTGGGAACGCTGACGAGGAGGTGGTGGCGATCGCTCGTGCGACTGCCCGAGCAGGGGGTGTCAGCGGCCTCGGCATAGAAGTCGGCCCAAAGCTCGCGATCGTCGGAGAGAGAGGCATTCGTCTCTGCTTGCGCGAGCGACCAGGGCTGGCCGCCGACCGTTCCGCTCAACACGCCGCTCGAGACGTCGAAGTCATCGGCGTCGCCTCCGCCGCAGGCGATCAGCGCCAAGCTAGCAGCCAGCAGGAGAGCGGCCCTTACGAACACTGCGGAGCGCATTCGACGATTGTACACGTCGGTGGAGCGCGTCGATGGCCGTGATGTGCGTGTGGTGGCACCGCCGCCCTCAGAGGCACAGGTCTCCCGACAGTCCCCGCCGACAGATGCTCCGAGCGCTGGCCGAAGCGATCGACCACTCGCCCGCCTGGGAGCGCTGCATCTCGAGCGAGATCTGCTCGCCCATCACCGAATCGTCGGCGAAGCAGCACAGCCAAACCTCGGCGCGCGCCCGTGCTCCCTGCACCGACGTCCCGAGCACCTCCACCTCACGTTTGCCTTCGCCTTCGAGCTCGCCACCCAGCTTGCTGGCCACCGCGGCGGCCAGGGCTGCGGGGGACGCAGCGGGCGCAGGGGCTGCCGTTCGAAGGCGGGTCGAGGCGTCCTTCGGCGGGGTCGAGGGCTTGACGAAGGCGCCATGCACCCAGCCGCGGCGGCCGTCTGCCGAGATCTCGATCCAGGCGGTCTCGCCGCGGACACAAACGTTGCCGCTCGGTCGAAGCCCGCGCGCCCCGTGGCCGAGGGCATGCACCTTGCGAGCCTCGGGAGCTGGCTTCTCGCGCACGCTCAGCGTGTCGTCGGGAGCGACCCGCACCACGCTCAAATCGCTCCCGATCATGAACGCCTCCTTCAGCCGCGCCGGATCGGTCTCGATCTCGTTTCGGCCAAAGCACTGCGCGCCGTCCATGCTCGTCGATCCATTCGTCCCTGGCGGCTGCTGGGCGGCATCGGCGGTCGCCGTCGCCCCGGACGACGCGGCGTCTGCGCCGCTCACGGCTGGCGCGCTCGCGGCGGGTTTCGCCGCTGCGGCCGGTGAGGCAGGCTCCGCGCCCTTGTCGCACCCGAGGTGGGCGAACAAGCCGCACACGAGCATGAAGAGGCTTCGGCACGGTTCGGGCCGGGGCGCACGCAGGACGACACGCACGGCCTTCGTCGTTAACCTGTCGTGTCACCGCGCGCAAGGCGGGCGGGGGTCGACGGACCGTTGGCGAATGGCAGCCGGTGTGGAACGCATCGGACGGATCCGCTGGCACCTGCTCCCGCCTAAAGCAGCCCGTTCGTGATAGAGCGGTGAGCCAATCGGCCGGCGCATTGCTGGCCGCAGAGAGGAGCCCCGGCATGAAAGCATTGCTCATCGATCGGCACGGTCCCTACGCCGACCTACGGCCGCGCGAAGCCCCGCTGCCCATCGTCCAAGCGGGTGAGGTGCGGGTGGAGGTGCAGGCTGCCGGTGTGAACCCGAGCGATGTTGGCAGCGCCGAAGGGCGGTTTGCGCATGCACGGCTGCCGCGCATTCTGGGACGAGACTTCGCGGGTCGGGTCGTCGAGGGGCCGCCCGAGTGGCTCGGCGCCGAGGTCTTCGGCAGCGGCGGCGATCTGGGCATCACCCGCGACGGCACGCACGCCGAGCAGATCGTGCTGCCGGCGGCTGGGGTGGCGCGCCGGCCAAAGAACCTTTCGGCGGAACAAGCGGCCGCCGTCGGCGTTCCGTTCGTGACGGCGTGGCTCGCGCTGGTGGAGCTGGGGCGCGTCGCAGCGGGGGAGACCGTGGTCGTTTCAGGGGCTCTGGGCGCGGTCGGCAGCGCCGCGGTCGAGATCGCCGCGGCGAGGGGCGCACGGGTGATCGCCCTGGTCAGGTCCGTCGATCAGGCCCGGCGCATCGATCGCAACAAGATCGCCGGGGTGGCGAGCGTGGAGGGCGGCGACCTCGAGCGCGTCACGCGGGAGGTGACCGGCGGAAAGGGAGCCGAGCTGGCGCTCAACGGCGTGGGTGCCGCGATCTTTCAGCCGCTCATCGAGGCGCTCGCCGCTGGCGGGCGCCTGGTGGTGTATTCGGCGGCGGCCGGGCGGCAAGCGCCGCTCGACCTGTTCGATCTGTATCGCCGGCGGCTATTCGTCGCCGGCGTGAACACCGGCGCGCTCGAGGCCGCGGATGGTGCGCGCATCCTCGCCGATTTGGCGCCGCAGTTCGAGAGCGGCAAGCTCGTTCTACGGCAGCCCGTCGAGTGCTTTCCGCTGGAGGCTGCCGCGACGGCGTACGCGCGCGTCGCGGCAGGGTCCCCGGCGAAGATCGTGCTGCTCCCGAGCGAGTGAGCGGGCGTCACGGAGCGCCGGTCACCAGCGGGTGGAGCCAGATCCCTTCCGCATCGACGTCTCCCGGCCGGGCGTAGACCACCGCGCCGCCGCCCGGCAAGACGCGGAACGAGCGCCCGTCGCGGATGGAGGCCTGGATGGTCTGCGGCTCCTCCGCGCTCGAGGCGTCGAGCAGCTTGAGGTCGGCGACGACGGGGAAGATCTCCGGATCCGATCGGTTGTCGCTGAACACGAGGATGTCGTCGAAGGCAGCGGCCACCGTGTCCACGGCGTCGAAGACGCGTTCGTCGCCGCCAGCGACCGGCACGACGTGCAGGGTGCCGGCGCCCGTCGTCTCGCTCACCTCCGTCAGGTAAGCGACGTGGTTGCCGGCGTCGGTGAACGCATGGCGAGAGAGCCGCGCCGACACGTCCGACAGCTGAGTGGGTGTCGGGTTGAAGGTCGCCGTGGGCGTGAGGAAGAGGTCGCGTCGCTCGCCGCCTTCGTAGATCACCGTGGACGAGTAGAGCACGTGGTCGAAGGTCGGTGACCACTCGTTGATGACGCGCGCTTGGCGGGTGACCACCGGAATGACCAGCAGGTCCGCCAAGTTGGTTCGACGCAGCTGATCCCCAACGGCATAAAACAACGTCGAGCCGTCCTCGCCGAGCTGCACCCAATTGGCGCTGTGGTCGACCAGGATGTGGTCGGTGCCGTCGAAGTAGTAGACGTCGTAGTCGCTCCCGAGGTAGGCGATGCCGGTCCCGGTGGCGTCGGCCGACCACAACGGCTGCGCCGAAGCGCTCAGCAGCTGGCCCGCGTAGTCGTCGCCGCTGCGAGAGAACACCTCGAGGCTGGCCTCCCGCGTGCCCGGAGCGCAGTGGCCCACGACGACTTGCGCGCCCGCAAATCCATACAGTGGCCGGCAGGTCTCCTCGCTGGCCCGCCCGATACCCCTCACCAAGACGTGGCGACCGGTGAAGTCGCGGTTCGCGACCACCAGGTCGAAGCTCTGATCGGTCACATTGATGGGGTAGAGCAGGCGCGAGCCGTCGGGGCTGACGACGACCAGGTCTTCGGCGAGCAGGGTCGTCCCGACCGTGCGGCTACAGCTGGACCCGGTCCAAATCGAGAGCTGTCCGGTGCCCGCTTCATAGTCCGGGCTGGTCCAGTAGAACACGACGGGGCCCTTCACGGCGACCGTGCCGGAGCCCGACAGCACCTCCACCGGCGTGGCTCCCGCTTCGGCGCGCACTGCCATCAGGGTGTTGCCCTGGCGATAGACGACGTGGCCGTCGCTGGTGACGTCCGAAGGCGCGACCGACGCGGCGACCAGACGCGTGGGGGCCACCGGCAAGGTCGTGACGGGGTCGGGGAACACGGCGTCGTCGCAAGGCTCGAGCGCGCTGGGGTCTGGCTCTGGATCGCTGCCGCCGCCCGCTGCGCCGCCGAGCCCGCCCGCACCGGCGGCGCCAGCGGCACCCGCGTCCCCGCTGACCCCAGC
>JAEZYZ010000451.1 GCA_023418705.1 Pseudomonadota bacterium
GGGCCCGCCGGCAAGTCCCCCGTTCCCGCGGCAGGGGCCAGTCGACGGCCGCTATGGCCCCAGCGCCTCGACAGCGCCCCGATCCAGGTCGCGCGGGCCGCTGCCCTCGTTCGGATCGGACGGCCGCTTTTCCGCACAACCCGAGCGCCCCAGTCGCCGAAACGGCGGACGGCAGGCGCGGCGAACAAGAGCCGTCGCCGCCGGGAGCACCCCGCATGGCCTCGAAACGGATCGCGATCGCCCTTGCTCTGGCAGCCGCCGGGGCTTTCCTCGTTCACCTCTATCTCGGCAAGCTCGAGTCCGAAGTCGCCGGGGGGCCGAAGGTCGCCGTCCTGGTGGCGGCGACGGACCTGGCTCCGGGGGCGCTGCTCGGCAAGGAGCAGGTCGCCGCTCGCGAGATCCCGTCGGCCTATGTCGACCGGCGCCTGATCGCCCGCTCGGATGCCGAGAAGGTGCTGGGCCTGCGCGTCGGGGCGCCGCTCAAGGCAGGGGACGCGCTGGTCTGGTCGGACGTCGGCGTGGCCAGTGGGGGGCGTGAGCTATCGGGCCTCGTGCAAGAGGGGATGCGCGCCATCAACCTCAACGCCGACCGGCTCTTCGACGGCCTGCTGCGGCCCGGGGATCGCGTGGACGTGCTGTTCACCTCGCAGGCCGGCGCCGACGAGACCGCCACCCTGCTGCAGAACCTGCTCGTGCTGGCGGTGTCCGGAGACATGGGCGACGGCTCGAACGGCGGCTGCGCCTCGAACTCGGTGGTGCTCAGCGTCACCACCGAGCAGGCGCAGCTCATCACGCACGCCGAGCAGTTCGGAAAGCTGCGCCTCGTCCTGCGCAACCACGCGGACATCGTGCTGGTGGAGGGCCTGCCGACCACCGGGCGCAAGGACGTGGAGACCGCCCGGGAGCGGCTGCGTTGGGACGTCGCCCGCGCGCGGCCCGCGGCCAAGACGATCGAGCGTGTGGAGTGATGGTGATGAGAGCATCCAGGTTTACAGCCCTTCTCCTCGCAGCCTGCCTGAGCGGGTCGGCCGCGACCGCGGCGGCGCAGCCGGGCGCCGCCGCCCCGACGGAAACGGCGGACACGACGACCCTGACGCTCGACATCGGCGAGCAACACGTGCTGCCGGCGGCGGGCGTCCGCAGCTACTCGGAAGGCGCGCGCGGCGTGGTCGACGTCCGCCTGACCCGCGACGCCTCGGAGTTCGTGCTGGTCGCCCTCGCGCCCGGCAAGACCTCGCTGCTGTTCATCCTCGAAGACGGCAGCCGCCGCCAGTACCGCATCGAGGTGAGCGATCCCGCGAAGCCCGCCAGCGGCGCCATGGCCGCGGACGGCGTCGCGCCTCGGGACAACGTGCGGCTGGACTTCTACTTCGTGCAGCTCGATCGGTCGTACCAGCACCGGGTCGGGATCGGCTGGCCGGCGACGATCGGCGGCGGCAGTGTGGGGGCGGAGCTCGACCTGCTCACCCAGCGTTTCACCTCCGCCACCGCGGTGGTGACCGATCAGCCCCTGCCGCGCCTGGACATGGCGCAGGCGACCGGTTGGGCCAAGCTCAGGCGCCACGCAGCCCTGATCGCCGCCAACGGGGAGCGGGCGACCTTCACCGGGGGCGGGGAGGTCAACATCCCGCTGGCGGGGGGGCTCTCGACCGGCATCCACCAGATCCAGTTCGGCAGCTCGATCGTGGTGCAGCCTCGCTACGACGCGGCGACGGGTCGCTTGGAGCTCTACGTCCACGCGGAGGTCAGCGACCTGACCGACGATCACGGCAGCGGGGCCCCCGGCAGGGTGACGGCCACGCTCGACACGGTCGTCAACCTCGAGCTCGGCCAGTCCCTGGTGCTCGCGGGGTTGTCGGCGAGCAGCGAGGCGGGCAGCCGCGCCGGGCTGCCCGTGCTCAGTCAGATCCCGATCTTTGGCGCGCTCTTCGGCACCCACGCGAAGAGCCGCCAGGACAGCGACAACCTGGTGATGATCGTGCCCAGCGTGGTCGACGCGGCGTCGCTCGACGCGCGCCGCCGCATCCAGGAGGCGCTGTCCAGCTACGAAGAGTACTCGGGCAGCACCGATCAGGCGCCCCTGCTGGACGGGCCGCCACCCCGGAGCCCGCGGCGTCCCGAAGCCACCCTGGAGGGCTCGAGATGACCACCACGGACGCCCCGTTGCTCGGGCTCTCGCTGCGTTCCGGGTCCGAGCGGGTGTGGAGCTTCTTGCTCGAGGAGGGCAAGACCGTCGCGATCGGCCGGAGCGACGGCTGCGAGGTGGTGCTGTCCTCGCCAGGGATCTCACGGCGGCACGCGCTCATCACTCGAAAGGGTGATAAGCTCGTGCTGAGCGACCACTCCCACAACGGGACGCTGCTCGACCGCAGCTGGCTCAAGCGCTCCGCGCGGGTGCTCCCCGACGCTTCGGCCAAGCTCACCGTGGGCCCGTTCGAGCTCGAGCTGCGCGTCGAGAAGGTGCCCCCGCAGCGGATCGCGCCGCCGCAGGCACCGGCTGCCACGGCCCTTCCGGCGCCCCCTGCGCCGGCCCAACCCGCCGCTGCGGGCGAGCGCGCCGCCGTCACGGAGGTCGAGGCGGAACGCAGGCTCGCCGAGCTGCGCCGTCGCATCCACCGGCGGCTGCTCGACCACCTGGAGCTGCCAAAGCTCGACTTCCAGCAGGTCCCGAGCGACGAGCTGCGCAGCAAGGTGCTGGCGGGGCTCTGGCGCATCGTGGGTGAGCTCCACGCCGAGCTCGGGGCAGACATCGACCGTGAACGGCTCGTGCAGCAGCTGTGCGACGAAGCCCTCGGGCTGGGGCCGCTCGAGGAGCTCTTGCGCGACCCCAGGGTCAGCGAGATCATGGTCGTGGAGCCGCGGACCATCTACGCCGAACGCGGGGGCAAGCTCGAGCTCACCGGTCTCATGTTCACCGACGACGACTCGGTGCGGGCGGCGATCGAGCGCATCGTCACCCCCCTGGGGCGCCGCATCGACGAGTCGGCTCCGATGGTCGACGCCCGGCTGAAGGACGGCTCGCGGGTCAACGCCGTCATCCCACCGCTGGCCGTCCAAGGCCCCTGCATCACCATCCGGAAGTTTCCCGCCGAGGCGCTGTCGATGCCCGACCTGATCCGCCTCGGCACCCTCAGCGAGAAGATGGCCAATTTTCTCGAGCGGGCCGTGCGCTTGCGCAAGAACATCGTCGTCTCCGGGGGCACCGGCAGCGGCAAGACGACGCTGCTCAACGTCCTGTCGGCGGCCATCCCGGCGAGCGAGCGCCTCGTCACCATCGAGGATGCCGCCGAGCTGCGTCTGCGCCAGCCGCACGTGGTGTCGTTGGAGTCCCGCCCGCCGAACCTGGAGGGCAGGGGCGAATACACGATCCGCGACCTCTTGAAGAACGCCCTGCGCATGCGGCCCGATCGCATCATCGTCGGCGAGTGCCGCGGTCCGGAGAGCATCGACATGCTGCAGGCGATGAACACGGGGCACGAGGGCTCGATGACCACGACCCACGCCAACACGCCGCGCGAAGCGCTCGCCCGTATCGAGACCCTGTGCTTGATGGCAGGCGTGGATCTGCCGGTCAGCGCCATCCGCCGGCAGATCGCCACCAGCGTGCACTTGATCGTGCAGCAGATGCGGTTCTCCGACGGCACGCGCCGGGTCGTCAGCGTCGCGGAGGTCGCCGGGCTCGGTGATGGCGGCGAGGTGGAGCTGCGGGAGATCTTCTGCTTCGAGCGGCAAGGCACGAGCGACAGCGGGCAGGTCCTGGGAGAGTTCGTACCGACGGGCATCTTGCCGTCCTTCGTGGACGCTTTCCTCGCTCATGGCCTCGGCGTCGAGGGGCTTTTTTGATGGACGATCTCTGGCTCGGGCGCGCGGGCGCTGCGCTGCTGCTCGGCGCGCTGGCGCTGCTGGGCTGGGCGCTCTACGGGCCCGCCAGCGCGTGGGCCGGCCGCTACCTGGCCCGGCTGCAGCACGACCTGGATTTTCTGAGGGTGTCCTTGCCGGCCAAGCGTGTGCTGGTTGGTCAGGCGCTGGCGCTGATCGGCGGGTCGACGCTGGCTGGCTTGGGGGCGTTGCTGTTCGGCGCCGCTTTGGCGGCGCTCGCCTTCTGCCCGCCGTTTGTGCTCGCCCGCCGCCGGGCGGCGCGGGTGCTCGCCGTCGAGGCGCAGATCGAGCCCTGGCTGACGGCGCTCGCCAGCGCCCTGCGCGCCAGCCCCTCGTTGGGCGAGGCGCTCGGGGTCACCAGCCGCCTGATGAGCGATCCGATGAGCTCGGAGATCGAGCTCATCACCAGTGAGTACGAGCTCGGCTGTCCGCTCGATCAGGCGCTGACGCGCGCTGCGGATCGCCTGGGGAGCCGGACCTTCCGGGCCGCGGTCGGTATCCTGAAGACCGCTCGCCGCAGCGGCGGAAACTTGCCGGAGATCTTGGAGACCTCGGCCTCGAGCTTGCGGGAGATGGCGCGGCTCGAAGGGGTCGTGCGCACCAAGACTGCCGAAGGCAAGGCGCAGGCGTTCGTGATCGGCGCCATCCCCGCGCCCCTCTATCTCGGCGTGCGCGTGCTGAGCCCGGAGTTCTTCCGCCCGCTGGAGACGACCTTCACCGGTCACCTGATCTTTGCAGCGGCCGGCGCGCTGTGGCTCTGCGCGATCCTCCTGTCGCGCAAGATCCTGGACGTCGACATCTGACGCAACTCGACGCAGCCGCGCGTCGATAGGAGCGGGCATGTCGACGTCGGAGCTCTTGCGTCTGGCCGCGGAAGCGGCGCTCGGGTTGGCCCTCGCGCTCGGCGCGATCGGCCTGGCGGGGGTGGGCATGTCGGCGCGTCCGGAGCTCGGGCACCGCGGGGTCGCCCGGCGCCGCATGCTGGAGCGGGCGCCGGCGTTCCGCGCCGTGGAGCCCCTCTTGCGTGCGACGACGGTGGTGGTCACCGCCGCCGCCAGGATCCTTCGGCTCGAGCCCGCGCGCGACGCCCGGCGCGGACGCGACGCGCTCCTGCTCGAACAGGCTGGGGAGCCGTGGGGGATCACGCCGGACGAGCTCCTGGCGGCCCGCGTGCTCGGCGCAGCGGCAGGGGCCCTGGCCGGGGCGGCGCTCTCGGCGGTGCTCGAGCAGGGCCACCTGTACCTGCTGCCAGCGGCCATCTTTGGGGCCGCGGCGCCCACGCTGCAGCTCCGGTCGGCGGCCACGCGCCGCTTCAAGCGCGTCAAACGCCTGCTGCCGCCGGCGATCGACCTGGCGGCGCTCGCGGTCGGCGCCGGGCTGGATTTTCCGTCCGCGGTGCGCTCGGTCGTCAGCGACTTCGACCCGGCGGAGCCGCTGACGGTCGAGCTCGGCCGCGTGCTGGAGGCGCTGGCGCTCGGACAGACCCGGCGTGAGGCGCTGCAGGCCTTCGAACGCCGCGTGCCGATCGGCCCGGTCCGCGACTTGGTGCGCGCGCTGGTGCTGGCGGAAGAGAAGGGCACGCCGGTCGCCGAGGCGTTGGCGGTGCAGGCGCGGATGGGCCGCTTGCAGCGGAGCGTGGCCGCCGAGGAGCTCGCCGTGCGCGCCGGGGTGCTGATGCTGCTGCCGATGCTCCTCTTGATGGGCTGCGTGCTGCTGCTGCTGCTTGGACCGTTTCTGGCCACTGGAGTGCCCATATGAGCGACGTCGAACAAACCCAACCCAAGTGGCGGCTGCCGGTGCTCGTGCTCGTCACGCTGGTGGCGGCGGCCGGAGTGCTGCTGCGCCCCGCGGAGGTGCCGCAGGCCGAGCGCGAGTCGTTCGAACCTCAGGCGCTCTTCGGCGCCGACCCGCCCTGCCGCCCGGCCCCCGGGGAAAGTGCGGACCACCGGGCGGAGACGGCCGAACGCGACGCGCTGGCCCGGGTGCAGCGCTATCCCTTCGAGCGGCTCGAGGGCGTGGCGGCGGCGCGCTTGTATGCCGAGGCCAGCGATTGCCACCGGCGCGCCGGGGACGCCGCCGGAGCGGAGCGGGCCGGCGAACGGCTGCAAGCCGTGCGCGCCCGCGTGTGGCAGGACGTGCTGGCGCAGCGGCTGCGCCTGGAGCGCGCGATCGAAAACCGACAACTCGACGAGGCGCTGACCGAGGTGCAGGCGTTGAGGACGCTGTGGCGCGAACGCGATTCCGAGTTTGGCAAGTGGCTCTGGAAGCAGGAGGTCGAGCTTCAAGGCGCCGTCGCCCGCCAGGCCGCCAAGGGGGAGCGGCGATGAGCGGCTCGGCGCGTCGCTTCGGGTGGCTGCTGGTGGCAGCGTTGGGCGTCTCGGCTTGTGGCGCGGCGCCCGCGGCGCCCGCCGAGGCGCCGCCCCAAGCGCCGAGCGCGGAGGCGCTGGCCGCGCAGGGGCGTTCCTTCGCGAAGGCGGGCGACGGCGTGCGCGCGGAGCAGTACCTGGTGGCCGCGCTCCGCGCGGGGGCCCGGGCCGCGCCGCTCTTGCCGGGGCTGCTCCGGGTGTGCATCGTCGCCGGCCGACTGCAGAGCGCGCTGGGGCACGCCTTGCCCTATCTCAAGGCGCACCCGGATGAGGTGGCGCTGCGCTACTTGGTGGCCACCATCTACCTCGGCCTCGAGCAGGCGCCGAAGGCCCTGCAGGAGCTCGAGCGCATCTCCTCCACCGATCCGCACCACGCCCCGAGCGCCTACCTGGCGGGAGCCATCGCCTGGGACGTGTACGGCGACGCCAAGGCCGCGCGCCGCCATTTCGAGCGCTATCTGCGGCTCGCGCCGCGCGGGGCGCAGGTGCCGGAGGTGGTGGCCTGGCTGCGCGAGCAGCAGCGCGCCCCGCTGCTGTCGTTGTCGGCGCCGGACGAGGCCCCAGCCGCAGCTCTCCCGCAGCGAGCCCCGGAGCGCGAAGGAGCCGGTCGATGATCCCCGAGAGCGTCTTCGAGCAATCGATCCGGAGCTTGTTCGCGCCAGTGGCGGTCTTCCTGGACGATCCGAGCGTCAGTGAAATCCTCATCAATGGGCCGTCGGAGATCTACGTCGAGCGGCGCGGACGGCTCGAGCGAACCGCGGCGGCCTTCAGCTCACCCCGGGCGCTCACCGCCGCTCTGCGCAACGTGGCGCAATACGTCGGTCACCCCCTCGACGACCAGCACCCGATCCTCGAAGGGCGGCTGCCCGACGGCTCGCGCATCGAAGCGCTGCTCCCGCCGCTCGCCGCCGGCGGTCCGAGCGTGGCCATTCGCCGCTTCTCCAAGGAGCGGCTGACCGTCGCTCGGCTCTTGGAGCTCGGCGCGTTCACCCGAGCGGCGGCCGAGGTGTTGGCCAGGCTGGTCGCGGTCAAATGCAACATCATCGTCTCGGGTGGCACCGGGTCCGGCAAGACGTCGTTGCTGAACGCCCTGTCATCATTCATCCCGGAAGGCGAGCGGATCATCACCATCGAAGACGCTCGCGAGCTGCAGCTGCAGCGGGAGCACGTGCTCTCGCTGGAAGCCCGGCCCCCGGACGAGCGGGGGCGCGGGGCGATCACGATCCGGGATTTGTTCAAGGCGAGCCTGCGCATGCGTCCCGATCGCATCGTCGTCGGGGAGATCCGGGGAGGGGAGGCGCTCGATCTGATCCAGGCCATGACCTCTGGCCATGGCGGCTGCCTGTCGACGGTGCACGCCAGCACGCCCCGGGACACGCTCGGCCGGCTGGAGACGCTGGCCCTGATGAGCAACGTGGAGCTGCCGCTCTTGGCGCTGCGCTCGCAGCTCGCCTCGGCCGTGGACATCGTCGTGCAAACCGCGCGGCTCGCCGACGGCACCCGCCGCGTCACGCACGTCACCGAGGTGCGCGCCGCCGACCACGGCTACGCGCTGGTGGACCTGTTCATCGGAACGATGGGGCCGCGCGGCTGGACCTTGGGGCTCACCGAAGACGCCGCCCGCTGCCTCGAGCGGCTCGGCGCGCACGGCCTGGCGGGCGGGGGGGACAGCTCGAACCTCGGTTCGAAGGAGGCGCCGGCATGCAGCGCCAGCTGAAGACCGTCCCGATCGAGCCGCTCGTCTTCGCCCGGCCCTCGCCCGGCCGCGCGCTCGAGACGCAGCCGCTCGACGCCGACGCGACCGTGTTCGAAGCGCGTCCGTGGGGCGCGTGGGCGCCCGTCACGGCCGAAGGTCGTCCTCCCGCGGACGCCGCCGCCGGCCTGCCCACGGCGACGCCCGCTGCCGGTCTACCCACGGCGACGCCCGCTGCCGGTCTACCCACCGTCACCGTGTGTGAAGCTCCCTCCGCAAAGGTGGTTGCTCGGTCCGGGCGGCTTTGGGCGAACATCGAACGCTGGGCAACCTCGGTTCGCAGCCGGATTTCGGCGGTGAGGCTGCCCAGGCGGGTCTGGATGCTGGCGGCGACCGCTGCGCTGGCGGCGGCGTTTACCCTCGTCGTTGGCCTCGTGCGCTGGTCTGCCAGCGCAAAGGACGGCGCCCCCGAGACTCGATCGGCGCCGGCGGCGTCCCCCGCGCTGGCTGCCGAGGGTGCGGCGCCGGCGGCGGCCGAGCCACCGCCGGTGGTGAGCGCCGCTCCAGCGCCGGTGCTCGAGGAGGCGCCGGATCCGAGCGTCCAACCAGAAGCCGCGGCGCAACCCGAGCCCCCGGCCAGTCCACGCCAGGCGGTCGACCTCCTGATCGCGGGCCGGCGCGAAGAAGCGCTGGCCGAGTACGAGCGGCTCGCCCGCGCCACGCCCGCCGAGCCCAGCTACGCGGCGGCCGCCAGCATTCTGCGCCGGGAGCTCACCGCGAGCACTGGCTTGCCGAAGGAGACGTCGCCATGAGCGTTTGCCGCCGCCTGCTCGGCGCCGGGTTGGGGGTGCTGTTGGTCGCCGGCTGCGGCTCCGAAGCCGCCCCGGCCCCGCGCCACCAGGTCGAGGTGCAAGCCCTCGATGACCTCGGCGCGCCGCTCGAGGGGGTCGCCGTGGCGTCCGATCGCTTCGGCGGACGGACCTCCGCCGGCGGCCGGTTGTCGGCCGAGATCGAGGGGCAGCCCGGCGACAGCTTCGCCATCGAGGCGCGCTGCCCCGACGGGTTTCGGTTGGCCGAAGCGGTCCCCGATCTGCGCTTGCAGCAGCTGGTCGGCCTGAACGGGGCCGAGGCGCCGCTGCGGGTGATCATCCGCTGCGCGCCGGAAGAGCGGTACGTCGTCGTCGCGGTGCGGGCCACCGAACAACCCGGGCTGCCCGTGGTCGTCAATGGGGAGCACGCCGCGCGCACCGACGCCGAGGGCGTCCTCCACCTCGTCTACCCCCTCGAACCGAGCACCACGTTGACCGTGGAGCTCGACACCTCCGACGCCCCCGACCTGCGGCCACAGAACCCGCGCCGCTCGTTCACGGTGACGAGCAGCGAGGCGCTGTTCGTGTTCGATCAGAGCTTCACCCGCGCGAAGAAGCCCCCGCCCCGGCGCCGCCCCCGGGCGCCGAAGCGCGTGCCCTATCGGCTGGACTGAGCGGATGCAAGCCTTCGACCCGAAACAGCTGGCGAGCGACGCCCGGGGGACGGTGTTCGTCGAGTACGTCGTCCTGTTGACACTGGTCGCGGTGACGGGCGCGGTCGCGATCGCCAGCGTTGGCTTGCCGCTGCTCCGGCTGTTTCAAGCGCAGCTCGCCTGGCTGACCCTGCCCATCCCCTGACCGCCCGGGCGCGGCCGAAAAATCCGGCAACCGGATCCCAGCGCGCCCGAAGAGGTCCCTGAACGGAAACCCGGCGTCCGACAGCGACGCCGGACAGAAAGGATCGAGCACAATGACTCTTTTGGAACGCCTGCGGAGGGCTGCCCGGAAACACTCGCTGGTCGCTGACGAGCGCGGCCTGTCGACCGTGGAATACGTGATCATCCTGGTGCTGATCGCCGTCTTGGCGATCGGGGCTTGGAACACCTTCGGCGCGGAACTCGTGACCAAAGTCGAGAACGCCACGGATGAACTCGTAGGGCTCGGGGCCGACCGGTGACCCCCGCGGTGGAGAGCTGGTCGCTGCCGCTGGCGCTGCTCGTCACCACGGTCGCGGCCGTGACGGACTTCCGTCACGGCCGCATCCCCAATTGGCTGACGTTGCCCGCGCTCGCGTCGGGCCCGTTGCTCGCGCTGGCCGTCGGCGGGGGCGGCGCCGCGTTGGAAGCGCTCGCCGGAGCGCTGCTTTGCGGCGGCGCCCCGGCGCTGGTTTACGCCTTGAGCCGCGGCGTGGCGATCGGCGGCGGCGACATCAAGCTGTTCGCGGCGCTCGGCGCGCTCCTCGGACCGGTGCTCGGCGTGCAAACGCAGCTCGTGGCCTACGGCGTCGTGCTCGCCGCCGGCTTGCTCATGCTCGCCTGGCGGGGGCGCTTGCTCGCCGCCCTCGGCAACTCACTCTTGCTGGTCATCCAACCGCTGCGGCGGCCGGAGCGTCGCCGCCCCATCACCCCAGAGCTACTGACGGCGCTGCGAATGGGTCCGGCGATCTGGCTGGCCACGCTGGCGACCACCGCGGTCGAAGCCTCTTGGTGGTCCCTTTGGGCCGCTTGACGCTGGCGTGAAAGGTCACCATGCGACCCGAGCCCTCGCTCCAGCGTCGCCTCGTCCGCGAAGCGCGGGGCGCCGTCTACGTGGAGTTTCTGGTGGCGTTCGTGCCGCTGTTCATCCTCTTCCTGGCCATTTGCCAGTACGCGCTGTTGATGGTCGGCAAGCTCGTCGTGCAGCACGCCGCGTCCGCCGCCGTGCGCTCGGCCATCGTCGTCTTGGAAGACGACCCGAAGCATTATGGCGGAGCGCCGCGGGGGCACTACCAAGGAAAGAGCCGGCCGCGGTCGGATGCGGCGCTGCTCGAGCTGCTCGGGCAGCAAGCGCGCGCCTCGGACCGCACGAGCACCCGGGGCGGGGCGCGGCTGCAGGTGATCCGAAGCGCCGCGTACGCGCCGCTGGCCGCAGTCGCCCCATCGCACAGCTTGAGCTCGCTCTTTTCCGTGAAAAAGAGCCTCGCTGGCGCCATCGGCAGCGATCCGTTGACGCGCCTCGCGCTCGGCTACGCCGTGTACAATCGCGCCGCCGCCGCGGTCACGCTGCCGGCCGCGCCCGGCTCCAAGGACCCCGCGACGGAGCCGATCCCGCGCGACGCGGAGGTGACGGTGCGGGTCACCTACCTGTTTCACTGCGGCGTGCCGATCGCCGCGGCGCTGATCTGTCAACCGCTCCACGCCATCCTGGGCATGACGGACGTGTTGCCGAACCTACGCGAGGTGGCGGGCGCCGGCGTCGCGCCCGAGGAGGCGGCCCGCACGCTGTCGCGGCTCGGCAAACAGGCCGCGATGACGGCCGAGCAGCGCCGGCTCGCCAAGGAGCTCGAGAAAGCCGAAATGCCGGCGCTCCAGCTCCCGCTCCTGGTCTCCGGCGAGCGCTTCTTCGTCCTGCAGGCGGAGGCGACGTTGCCCAATCAGGGTGCTGGTTACTACTGAGCTTCCGCGGGAGCCCGCTTCCCTTCACGCGAAAGCCGCCGTCCGAAGGTTCGGAATCGGCGCGCAACTCGCGGCGCCGCCCCGCCGACAAGGCTCCAAGACAAGCATGCGGCGTCCTGCTCCGAAGAACCTTTGCCGCGATGACCGCGGTGCCATCCTGCTGATTGGCCTGTTCATGGCCATCTTCGTGGTGGCCATCCTGTACTACGCCATGGGGATCGGCAGCGCGCTGGTCTACCGCCAGCGGATGCAGGACGCTTCGGACGCCGCCGCTCTCTCTGCCGCCGTCATGCACGCCCGCGGCATGAACTTCATCGTCCTCATCAACCTGATCATGGCGGCCCTGGTCACCATCCTGCTCGCGCTCAAGCTGCTGCAGACGTTGATCGCGGTCGGCATCGTCGTGGCCACGGGTCTGGCGTTGGTGCCCGGCGTCGGTTGGGCGACGGCGGCGGCGCTCGTGAATAGTTTGCAGACCTTGTATACGACGGTCGGAAACATCCACGACCAAGCCAAGCAGGTTATCTTCCCGGCGCTCAGCGCGCTCAACCAGACCTCCCGCGCCGTGCGCGTGGTCGTCCCCGCGGCGGCCCAAGTCGGTGTCATTCGCGAGGTGGTGGGCCATTACCGTCCCGAGGCCGAGATCGGCTTCGTGCTGCCGTCGCGCATGACGTTGCCGGTCGTCGACGATCGCTTCGACGTATTGTGCGGCAAGGCGGCCGAGAACCTGGTCAAGCTCGCGCTCGGGCCGGTTTCGGAGGTGCCCGGCGTCGACCTGGTGAGCGACGCGATCGAAGACGCCGCGGGCGGGCTCGGCGAGAAGCTGTCGAGCTACTTCTGCAGCGACGGATCGGGCCCGGCGCCGAGCCACGCGACGACGGTCCGGCGGGGCTACCCGTCCACGCCGCTAACGGAGAGCTGCCTCGACAAGACGGAGCAGGGCTCCGCCGATCAACACAAGGTGTGTGAAGAGGCCCGCGCCGAGGCTGAAGCCGGCGCGCCGGGGCCCGACGGCGACTGTCCGCCCGGAGCCGACTGCGGCGTCGGGGGAGAGTACGAGCGGCGCCTGGCGCTGGCACGCGAGCAGTGCAACCCCGCGCGTCACGCGAACATCACCCGCTTCGAGTGGCAGGAGGCGACGCTCGCCGAGACGTTCCAGTGGGACGGCGCTCGGTGGCGCTCGCTCGGCTACGAGGCACGGCGATCGGTCGTGCGCAACGGCTCGACGCCGCCCTGTGGCCCGCACCTGCACGCCATCGGCGATGAGTGGCGGACCGAGCTCCGCGCCCACCGCGGCCAGGAGCAGATGCAGCCGCTCTGCGGCGGGCCGCGCCCACTGGCGCCAGGGCGGCGCGTCGGCGACGAGCAAACGGTCGAGTACCGCGCCGTCACCCAGGTCTTGGGGTGCGAGCGCAAGGAGCGGCGCACCATCTCGATGGAGGGTCGGGTCGCGTCGGTCGATGCCTCGGAGAAGAACGGCCGCGCGCCCCAGCGGGTCGAAGACGGCGTGGAGATGGGCGGGGAAGCGCTGCAGCTTCGGATCGTGGTGCTCGGGCAGGGCGCGAGCACCAAGGTCGTGCCGATCCTCCAGCTCGCGGCGCACGGCGAGTGCGGCGAGGCGGGGGAGATCGATCCGGATTGTCAGGTGCCGCTGGCGAGCGCCGCCCGACAACTGGGGCGGTTGTCGGTGGCGCAGTCGGAGTACTTCTTCGACGGCAACGTCGACCGCGCCGAGTGGATGTGGCAGATGCGCTGGCGCGGGCGGCTGCGTCGCTTTCGGATGCCGGAGAAGGGCGCAGAGCGCGGGTCGTCGGACGCCGAGATCGCAAGGTACGGCGGCATGGAGCCCGCCCAAAGCGCCGAACAGGCCTGCCAGCGGAGCGGCGCCCACCCGGGTTGCCAGAACGTGAGTCAGGGCACCTCGGCGCTCGGCGGGCTGATCGCGCACTGAGGAATCCATGACCGGGATGACCACCACCACGATCGATCGAACCTCCAGCGCCGCACCGGGGGAGGCTCGGGATCGCGCACGACGGGGCTCGGCTCGCTGGCGCCGCGGAGCCGCGAGCTTGGAGGCGGTGCTGGTCGCGCCGGTGCTGATCATCGTGTTTGCCGCGGTGTTGTTCATGCTCAAACTGCATTCCACCAAGCTCGAAATGATGGCGGAGGCCCGGCGCCAAGCCTGGACGTTCTCGGCGCGCGCCTGCGAAGGCGCGCCTTCCCGTGCGAACACACCCGCGCCGGAGCAGGCCACGGTGGAGGCGACCCGGCGGCGCCTGGAGCCGGGCCAAGGTGAGCATGGGCGAAAGACGACCGATGCGGTGCACGACATCATCGACGATCCGCTGTCGGGCCTGTTCGGTGAGAGCGTCCGCACCGAGACGTCCGAGGTCATCCTCGAGCCGTGGCTGCTCGGCGGGAGGGAGATCCGCGTCACGGCGAGCTACCACCTCGCCTGCAACCTCGCTCCGAAGGACCTGGGCGACGTGGCGGCCGAAATTTGGGACGCGGTGGGGCCATGAAGCGGGCGAGCTGGAGCACGGCCGGGTCGCTTGCGCGCTGGCGGCCGCTCGCGCACTGCAAGGCCGTCGTGCGCGTCGGGCTCACCCTGCTCGCGCTGCAGGCGCTGTTCGGGATCTGGTGTTTGGACCGCGCCTTCGCGAAGGCCGGGGAAATCGTGCTCGGCATCGGCGCGGAGACCGCACGGCTGGTGCAGGGGGATCCAAGGGGCGGCGAACGGCTGCATCTCAACGGCGCCCGCTTCGAGATCAGCACGGCCAGGAGCGCGCTGAGCGTCTCGGATGCGGCCGACCGTGTGGCGTCGTGGTGCGCCGCGCGCGCGCCGGCCCCGGACGTGCCGGCGGCGCTGGCGGCGGCGGTCGAGCCAGCCTCGAGGCTGGCGCCGGCTGCGATGGCGCGGCACGTGTTCAGCTTCGAGGACGGTCCGCGCGTGGGCGTCGTCTGTCTGCTCTCGGAGCGGTCGGACTCCTGGGCAGCGTTCGCCGAGAGTGTGTCGCGCTTCTTGCGGAGCGGCGATCTGAGCGAAATTGGCACCCCGGTGAGCGTGTTCATCGAGCCGGCGTCGGAGGGGGGCTCGGTGCTGGTCGTCGCCGCCGCGGTCTCGGCGATCAACGTCTACGACATGTTTCCCCAGCAGGGGGACGCCCCGGGTCAGGATCCGGCGGCGTTGCCGCGCCCTGAGGGCGGTCGACGGCTGATTTCGGGCTGGGCGGAGTCGGGCCCCGGAGCGATCACGGTGTACGCGGTCCGCGGGAAGGCGAGCGCCCCGCTGAGGACGGCGTACGCCGAGCGCCTTCGCGGTATGGGCTGGCAGGTGCAGCCGCCGAACGGCGCGGGACACACGCCGGCGCGGCTCGCCGAGGCGGCGGTTTGGTGGATTCGCCGCGGCGAAACATCGGCCCTGGTCCACTTCGAAGATCACGAAGGTCAGGTGCTGGTCTCGGTGGTGACGGAGGTCTCGGGCGCTCCGTGACGGTGTCCTGGGACACTCGGGGGGTCGGTGTACCAGCGATTTGAGACACCCGGGCCCGTGAGGGCCCGCGATCGACGAAAATTCGAAGCCCGGCGGCGACATCGGGGTCGGCACACGGCTTGCTCAAGGGGCTGGCGGAGGGCGCTTCGCGCGCTCCCTTCGCCGAAATCTGGAGAGCAAGAGCCAAATGATGTCTGCAGTTGCTTCGCACAGGGGATCGCGCCTGCCATCGGCTTTGAGCCAGGGCAGCGCGTTTGGGTCGTTCATGAAGACGGTCGACGCTGCCGCCGTGCCGTTGGTGGTGCGCGCCAATGGCCACGTCGAGCTGGCGGGCAACGACCCTGGGCTGCGACCGAGCGCCCGGGCCGTGCTCGTCTACCTCGCCGAGAACTCTCACCGCTACGTCTCCGCTCAGGAGGTGCTGCGCTGTGTTCTCAACACGTGCGGCGACGGAGGCAGTGTCCGCAACCACATCATGGAGATCCGACAGCGGTTGATGCAGGCGGGCTACCGTGATCCCGTCGCCACCAAGCGGCGGCACGGCTATCGGCTCTCGCTGCCCGTGACGCTGCTCCGCGACGTTGCGAGCTGACGCGCAGCTCAAACCCGATGGACCGGAAGGTGGCGCGAGCCCGAGCTTGACCCGGCGGCGGGGCGCCACCTTCCGTGCTCCGGCGGCAGGCCGATCACGCCACCACCACGCGCTGACGACCGGACGACGGCGCTCAGAGCCCCGCGGCTTTCTTGAAGCGCTTGGCGTCGGCGAACATGTCGACGTTGGTGAAGACGTAGGTGGCGTTCTGGTCGCCGCCCTGCTTGCAGATCTGGGCGAGCCGTTCGATGGCCGGATCTTCGTAGCGGGATTTGTGGCCCGCGGGGCCGGGCAGGCGGTAGTAGGCGATCGGGCGCTTGGACAGGCCGTGCTGTAGGGGATCGCGGGCGGCGATCGTCTTGGTGTCCTCGGCGAGGCCATCGGCGTCGTCGGGATCCCACGCGGGGCCGGCCTCGAACACGATGGTGGAAAACTGCTCGCGGACGCCCTTCAGGAAGTCCCGCAGCGCAGCGCGGTTGTTGCGCGTGGCAGGGAAGTCCGTGCCCGCAAGAAAGACCGCCGTCGTGGCGTCGAGCTCCTTGGCGATCTCTCCGAGGCCGGTCAGCGCGGTCTCGATCACCTTGCCTTCGCGGAAGTTCTCCTGGCTGATCTGGCGGGGGCCGAGCAGCGCGAACTCGAAGCCCTGGGGTGCCTCTCGGCGCCAGCGGCGGATCGTGCCGGGGCCGGGCGTGGCAAGGTGCGTCTCCTGCACCTCGACGAACAGGTACTCCTTGAAGTACCGCGTCGCGGGGACCGCAAAACCAGCGCAACCCACCGTAATCATGGCGGCAGAACCCTAACACAGCCGAGCCGATCGGCTAGGGCGACTTTGCGCGGATCCAATGACGAGGCCTCGGGACCCGGGCGCGCGACCCGTGCGCAGCGCCGACGGTGCACGTCACGAGGGTGCGATCCCGCCTTCGAATGACAAAATCGTTGGCTCCCGCCACGCGCGTCAGGCGCGTGCGGGAGCCCAGGGGTTGGTCTTCGATCTTCGACCTGCGGGGGCGATCGCTCCCGCCTGCCCGAGACGTCAGCGCATCAGGGGATCAGGCAGGCGGTCACGCAGTCATCATTGTTGATGGTGCAGGCGATCAGCGCGTCGGTGGCCTCGCCCACGACGGGGAGCCCGCACTCCGGGGTCACGCACTCACCAGCACAGGTCGCCACCCGAGTATCGAACTCCATCGCGCTGTCGGCGGAATCCAGCATGCACTGCACCCAGCAGCCATACTCTCCGGGACGATTGCCGCCCGTCTCCGGTCCGCCCCAACCGCAGAGGTCGTCCGGCTCGTAGGCGTAGCACTGGCTGAACGCGTCGCAGCAATTGGCGGCCAGGCACTCCTCGCAGGCGTTCTGCGGGTCCGTGCAGCCCCACTGCGTCGCGCCAACGGGAGGATCCTCGCAGCTGAGCGTGCCTGTGCCCCCGGTGCCGCCACCGGTCCCGCCCGTTCCGCCGGTCGCGCCGCCGCTGCCGCCGGTCGCGCCGCCGCTGCCGCCGGTTGCCCCGCCGGTGCCCCCGGTAGAGCCCCCGC
>JAEZYZ010000500.1 GCA_023418705.1 Pseudomonadota bacterium
GGACGGCTCGGAGCGCCGACGCCGGTGCCCCCTCCGAGCGCGCCCTCGCGCAGCGCCGAGCACGGGCTGGCAGAAGAGAACCCGTTTCGATGAGACACCGAGCTGGTCGAGCGTTCGCCGGCTGCCGCCGAGCCTTCCAATCGCTGCAGGTCGCCGCAGCGGTGTCCTTGTCGATCGTCGCTGCCAGCGCCCCTGCCGCGGCCGAAGACGCGCCCGTGCCAGCGCGAGCCGACGTGCGCGCCGAAGCCCGTGAGCGGTTCGATCGGGGCCTTCGCCGGTTCAACCAGGGAGACAACGCCGGGGCACTCGCCGAATTTCTGCGCGCCCATGAGCTCGTGCCGCACCCGCTCGTCCTGTACAACATCGGCCTGGTGCACGCCGCGATGGGCGATCCGGTCGCTGCCGTCGAAGCGCTGGATCGCCTGCTCGCCGCGCCGGGCGCGCTCAGCCCCGAACGCGCCCAGCGCGCCCGTTCGGTGCGCGCCGAGCAAGCGCTGCGCATCGCCGAGCTCGAGGTCGTCGCCCCCGTCGCTCCCGCGACGCTCTCCATCGACGGCATCGAGGTGGGCGCGGCACCCTTCGACGCGCCGCTGCGCGTCGCCAGTGGGCAGCACCTCCTGACCCTGGTCGCTCCCGGACACGCGCCGTCACGCAAGACGATCACCGTCGCCGGCCAGACTCGGACGCGCGTGACCTTCGAGCTCGTCCCGCTGGCATCGGCGCTGGCGCGCCTCAGCGTCGAGGCTTCGATCGCCGACGCCGATGTGTTCGTGAACGGCGAGCGCGTCGGGGTCACGCCCTTGGCGGCGCCGCTCACCCTCCCGCCCGGCACCCACCGCGTCGAGCTGCGGCGCCGCGGCTACCGAACCGTCAGCGAACAGGTCGTGCTGGGCCCTGCTGCCGAAGGGAAGCTCGTCGCGACGCCGGCGACCGATCCAGCCCTGCTCGCGCGCGAAGGGGGTGAGCTCTGGTTGTCCATCAGCGAGCCGGGCGCCAGCGTCTTCGTCGACGGAGCCTCCGTGCGAGCGTCCACCGCGCTGCGCCTGCCGCCCGGGTCGCATAGCCTGCGCGTGGAGCATGCGCGTTTCCTGGTGTTCGAGCGCGAAGTCCAGGTCGAGCCGGGACGACGCACGCAGGTCGAGGTCGAGCTCGAGCCGACCCCGGCGGAGCGGGACCGCTACCGCACCGCCACGCGCCGCGTCCGCACGCTGGCCTGGGTGGGCGTCGGCGCGGGCAGCGCGCTGGCAGCGGGCGCTGCCGGGTTTCTCGTCTGGAATCACGGCGCCAAGTCGGACGCTCAGCGCGACGTCGACCAGCAGTTCGCTCGCTGGGAGGACGGGGGGGACTGTGATCGGAGCACCGGGCCCCCGCGGGAATGCCAGACCGCCCTGACGCTGGCGATCGAAGATCTGGACACCGCCCAAGGACGGGACGTCTACGGCGTCATCGGCCTTGGCGCTGGAGCAGCGTTGCTCGGGACGGGCTTGCTCCTGCTCGTGCTCGGCGACGATCCGGACCGCTACGAGCCAACCCCGGAGAGCGACGTCTTTGGCCGGCTCCGCCTGATGCCCTGGCTGGGACCGGGCCGGGGTGTCAGCGCCGGGTTGAGCTTCTGAGGCGCGCCCGTTCGGCCGTCATTCGACCGGCGGGATCGGCACCTGGCACTCGTTGGGAGGACTGAGCCATTTGAGGATGTTCAGCCAGAAGAGCTCCACCTGCTGATCGTCGACGTCTTGCCACTCGCTGTCGTAGGTGATCCACTCATCGCCCCAGACGACCACGCGCCCGTCGCCAGCCTGCGCGACATCGAGGGCTGGCCGGTCGCTGCTGTCCCAAGCCAGGATGGTCCCGTTGCCGCTCGGGCGCACGCCGTTGTGCGTGGAGATGTTCGACACGCCTTGCGTCACCGGGTGGGGATCCCAGCGGTTGACGAAGCCGTCGACGTCGAGCTCGGTCGTGCTGTAGCCCATGCCCACGCCGCCGAGCAACGTGTTGATGTTGCTCGCCTCCCCGGCCTCGTCGCTACTGTAACCGATGGTCGTCATCACCCCGCCCCCGTTCTCGATCCAGGCCTGCATCGCGGCGGCCTCCTCCGCGGAGAAGAGGTGGTGGGCGGCCGCCGTCCGGTCGTTGCCGGTGACGTCCTCGTCCCCAACGTAGAGCACCACGATGACCTGGTGCGGCTGCAAGAGCTCCGGCGTCAGGACCTGGCCGTCGAGCGCCACGGCTCCCTGAGGGCTGCGCTCGTTGAGCCAGGTGGCGAAGATGTTGCCGCCGTCGCTCCAGGGGCCGATCTGCCCGATGGTCGCGATGTTCAGGCAATCGCAGACGCCGTCACCGCCGACGTCGAGGTCGTCGATGATGCCGTTTTCGTCGTTGTCGATGCCGTCGCACAGCTCCGGGGTGCCGTTGCCGGTCGCGCCGCTGCCGCCGCTGCCGCCCGGGTCCGGGTTGAGCCCGGCCCCAAAGCCGCCCGAGGCGATCCCGCCCCCCAAGCCAGGGCTCGCCCCGGTCCCCCCTGCGCCGCTGCCGCCGCCCGCCGCGCCCCCGTCACCGCTCGCGGCGCCGGTGCCGGACGAGCTGCCGCTGGCCCCGCCGCCGTCCCCCTGCGTGTCGGACGAGCAGCCGAGGAGCACGACCAGGCAGAAACCAGCGATCAGCGGCACATTACGCGACATTTGACTACCTTTTGGGTGGACGAGCTGCGAGGGCAGCAACAGCAAGTATGGAACGTCCAAGCCCTAGCGAAATTGGCAGGGCTTTTTGTGTTGAGTGGCCGGAACGCCCCCGATCGGGTGGACGGCGTTGCATTTGACGAACGCCGGGGGCACCGGTCCGGCGAGCGCTCGCCGCCGCACGCTGGGCCCGAGATTTGACGCGCGCTTCGCCCGTCCCTTGCCATCGGTCCGCCGCGGGTGTTTCGCTCGGGCAAATTGGTGATGGCTCCGCTTGTCTCCATCGCTCTTGCTTCTGCGCTGCTCACCGCGGTCTGCTCGGCGTACGTTGCCCACCGCGCGCTCGGCCGTGCCAGGGCCCGCGGTTCCGCGGCCGAAGCCTTCCTGCTCGTCCTGGCGCTGCAGATCGTGTGCGCGCTCGCCCTCGCCGGGGAAGGGTCCGCGCGGACGCTGAGCGGCAAGCTGCTCTGGGACAGCCTCTCCACGGTGCTCACGATGGGATTGCCGTTCGCGCTGGTGCACTTCGCCGAGCGCTGGTTCGGCAGCGAGCGCTCCGAAGGTCGGATCAGCCGCGGCGGCTGGCTCCTGCTCGCGGCGCTGCCGATCGCGACGTCGGCGTTCGTGCTGACGGACGGCTGGCACGGGTTGGCCAGGCCCGATGCCAGGCTCGTCGACATCGACGGCCACACCACCCTCGACTATTCGTTCTCGACGCTCGAGTGGATCAACATCGCCGAGCTGTACGCGCTCTCCGCGTACGGGGCGACGTTCAGCCTGCACCGCGCCTGGCGCCGATCGCCCGCCTTCCGAGCTCAGGCCGCCGTCGTCGCGCTGGCGGTCGCGATGCCAGCGCTGGGGAGTATCCCGAGCATCGTCTTCGATCTGCGTCTGTTCGGACAACGTGACCTGGGCATGGTGATCCTGTTCGGCGCCGGATCGGTGGTGGTCACCTGGGCGCTCTACCGCCAGCGTCTGTTCGACCTCTCGCCCATTCCCTATGACGCCGTGCTCGACCAACTGCCGCTCCCGCTCGTGGTGCTGGACGAGCGCGGACGCGTCGCCGACGCCAACCCGGCCGCGCTCGAGCTCTTCGCGCTGCCGCCGGGCGTCGCCGGGTGGAGCACGGATCAGGCCGCGACGCGCTCTGCCGAGTTCGCGCAGGTGTCGGCGGCGCTGAAGGCTTCAGCAGACGAGGTCACGCTCGGCGATCGCGTGTTCGAGCTACACGAGTCCGAGCTGCGCACCGGCTCGGGGGTCGAGGGGCGCGTCATTCAGCTGCACGACGTGAGCGCTCGCCGGCGCGCCGAGGACGACGTGCGAAAGGCGCGCGACGCGCTCGAGCTCCGGGTGACCGAGCGCACCCAGGAGCTGTCTCGGGCCAACCAGGCGCTGCGGCAGGAAATGGAAGAGCGCCACGCGGCAGAGGCGGCGCGCGAACAGCTCAAGCAGCGCCTCGAGACGTCGCAACGCCTGGAGGCGCTGGGCCGGCTCGCAGGCGGGGTGGCTCACGACTTCAACAACCTGCTCACCGTGATCTTGGGCAACGCGCGGCTGATGACGATGGGTGAGACCAGCGAACGTCAGCGCGAGCTGCTCGCGGAGATCGAGAGCGCGGGCCACAGCGCGACGGCGCTCACCCAGCAGCTGCTGGCGTTCGCGCGGCGCCAGGTGGTCGACCCGAAGACCATCGATCTGGTCAAAGCGGTCGACGACGCGCACCGTCTCATCGCCCGCCTGTTGGGAGAAAACATCACCACCCACACCATCCACCACGAGCCTCGCCTGTGCGCCAGGATCGATCCCTCCCAGCTCGAGCAGATCCTCGTGAATCTGTGCGTGAACGCCCGAGACGCCATGCCGGAGCAGGGCGTCTTGACCATCGAGACCTGCCGCGCACCCGCACCCCCTGGAAGGCGACCGGCCGGCTTTCACACGGGCTCGGAGGAGAAGCCGAGCTACGCCATCGTTGGCGTGAGCGACTCGGGAACCGGCATCGTCCCCGAGCTTTTGGATCGGGTGTTCGAGCCATTTTTCACGACCAAGCCGGCGGGCAAGGGGACCGGGCTCGGGCTGGCGACCGTCTACGGCATCGTCGAGCAAGCCGGCGGTTTCGTGCTGGTCGACAGCGAGCCAGGGCGCGGCACGTCATTTCGAGTGTATCTGCCCGAAGTGGAGGACAACGATACACCGGTCGCTGCCGTCATGCCCGGTGTGACTCGACGCAGCGGCACCGTCGTGCTGGTGGAGGACCAGGACGCCGTGCGCGAGGTGACGCGTCGAATGCTCGACCACCTGGGCTACCACGTGCTGCCCTTCGCCTCCGCCAGGCAGGCGCTCGAGGCGCTCGACCCGCCCGCCCTGAGCTCGGTCGATCTGCTGGTCTCGGACGTGATCATGCCCGATCTCAACGGGCCCATGTTCGTCGCGGAGGTGCGCAAGCGTCACCCGTCACTCCCGGTGCTGTTCCTCTCCGGGTACACCGAGGACGCGCTGACCGACCGCGCCGCCGCCATGTCGGGGATCCCGGTGCTGGCGAAGCCGTTCGAGGTCGATCGGCTGTCGGCGGCCCTCGCTCGCGCGCTGGAGGCGGCCTCGGACCGCCGAGCCTGATCGAGCGAGGACCGTCGAAGCTCACTCCTGCGAAGGGGCGCGCTCGGCGATCTTCCAGAGATAGACGTTTCGGGCGCGCCCTCCCGGAGCGAGGGTCACCACCTGGTCGGGCTGCCAATCGCCCATGTCGTGCCAATGGCTGACGACCCTGGTCCCGGGCCGAAGCTCCCGGGTCAACTTCGGCCGCAGCTGCAGGTTGAAGGTCGGCGAGAGGAACAGCATCACGACCGTCGCACCCGTCAAGTCGGTCTCGAACAGGTCCTGCTGGCGAAATTCGATGCGCTCACTGACGCCAGCGTGGCGCGCATTCTCTCGGCTGTCCTCGATGCGGTCTGGATCGATGTCCACGCAGACGCCGCGCGCGCCGCGGTCCCGCGCGGCGGCGATCACGATGCGCCCGTCGCCGCACCCGAGATCGTAGACGACATCCTCGGCGCCGACGTCCCCGAGCTTCAACATCTGCGCCACCACCTCGGGCTCAGAGGGGTCGTAGCGCACCCCCGGCAGAGCGCGGCGCTCGGCACGCGGCGTGCACCCGGCGGCCAGGCACAGGAGAACGCCGACCGAGAACATCGGCATTCGCCCGATGCTCCAACTCGAATCCTGGACCGTCAGCGCGGAAAAGAACGTCACCGCGTTACAGTTAACCATTTTCAGACACCGAAAAAGCCCGCCCGCGAACCCCGCAAGACCGACCCTTCTGCCTCGCGCGCTCATCATTCCTTTGCTTGACAAGGCCAGGCCGTCGCGCCGAGCATGCCCTTGCTCGATCGGCACGGCCGAGGGGGTCTGTCCAAACGAGCTCGAGGAGCGCCAATGAAACATTCGATGTTCTCGTTCGGTCGACGTTTTTGTCCGAGCGCCGCCTTGGGGGCGGTGTCGTTCGCGCTGGCCTGCAGCAGCGGCAGCTCGAACGACGAAGCGAGCGGCACGACCCGCTCCGAGCTGTGCGCGAGCTACCTGCCGAACAACAAACCGATCCCGAACGCTGGCGGCAAGGCGGCCAGCTACAGCACGGCCGGCTTCATCGATCTCACCTCCGAGTTCGCGACGCCGCAGGGGACGAACGGACGATCCTGTGTGACCTGCCACGCTCCCCAGGATGGCTGGGGGCTCACACCGGCCACCGCGCAACGGCTCTTCGACGCGACCGACGGGCTGCACCCGCTCTTCAACCCGGTGGACGCCAACCGCCGCACGTTGTCCGACGTCTCCACGGTCGAAGCCCGGCGTGAATCCTACAGCATGCTGCTGCAGGCGAAGTTCGTTCGAAACCGCGGCATGCCGGCGAACGCCGAGTTCGCGTGCATCGACGCCGACGATCCGTTCGACTTCGGCAGCTGCACCGCCATTCACAACTTCCGCAAGGCGATGGCCACCGCGAACTTCCGCAGTGTCACGGTGAGCTGGGACAGCGCCAACACCCAGGCCACCTTGCACGAGGGTCTGGCCCGACAGGCTCGCGGCAACGTCACCGGCGCCCAACAGGGCGACCCGGCGCCAGAAGAGGTGATCGAGGCCATCGTCGCGTTCGAGCTTGGCCTGAGCCACGCCCAGTTGATCGTACCCGGCGTCGGACGGTTGGACTCTGGAGGGGCCCGTGGGGGGCCGCAAGCCCTCGCCGCTCAGCCGCTCGTCGCGGGGCGCTTCGACCTGTTCGACGCTTGGATTGGGCATGGCAACCCCCGCCGGGCGCAGATCGCCCGCGGTCAGGAGCTGTTCAACAACGGCGACGCCAACGGGCTGCGCTGCGGCGGCTGTCACAACGCGGCCAACGTCGGAGAGAACGTCGAGGGCCGCCTCTTCGATGTGGGCGCCTCCAACCCCGCGCTGGCGAAGGCCGACATGGCCATCTACACCTTCCAGAACCTCGAGACCGGCGAGGTGCGCGCGTCGACCGACATCGGGCTAGCCCTGAGAACCGGGCTTTGGGACGACATGGATCGCTTCAAGACGCCGCACCTGCGCGGCCTGTCCGCGCGCGCCCCCTACTTTCACAACGGCATCGCCGAAACCCTGCACGACGTGGTCACTCACTATGAGAACGCGCTGGGGTTCGACTTCAGCGAGGCCGAAGAGCAGGATCTCGTGGCGTTCTTGAGCGCGCTCTGAGTATCCCCAGAGCCTAGAGCGACAAACGGTTCGCAGCGCACACCGTTTGTCGCGAAAAATGAGACAATCTAGAGCACCGATCCGCGAGCAACGCTGTGGGTTTCCCTAGGCATCGGGGCCCTCACCCAAAGTGGGGCCCCGATGCCTGGGGGCTCTCGGCTGGCAAACTGATTCGGTGCTCTAGAGCGCCACGTCCCAATGACCGGACACGTAGGCGCACAGCGTGTCCGCGTCCCACCCCCCGATCCAGAACGCCAGGGGCCAGGTGCGGGCCGGGTCCGCGCCGAGGGTGTTCGCGCTGCACTTGCCGTTCACATCCACGCCCCAGCCCATGCGCAGGCCGAGGGTCGCGACGCGCCGATCGAGCGCGGCCGGGTTGCTGTGCTCGTCGTTGGGCAGATCCCAGAAGTGATTGGTGATGAGCAGCTCTTGCAGGCGCGTCTCCAGCCCCTGATCGTCGGGGCGCGTGTCTTTCAGCGCCCGGAGGTGGACGTAGCGGTCGCGACGAATTTGCAACAGCCGGGCTTCGATCGATGCCGGCTTGCCCGGCTCGTCCGCAGCGGCTCGCTCGAGCTCGCGCCGGTAGTCGTCGCTCAGCATCACCCGCAGCACCTCCTCGGAGAACGGCTCCACCGAACGGCGCTGTCGCCGTTCGAGCACGCCCGAGTCGGCGTCGAAGATGCAGAAGCTCGGCTCGCCGGGCACGAGCTCGTCGCGGCGCTCGATCACCAGCCTGCCGGCGGCGTCCTCGACGCGGACATGCACCGGATCCAGAGCGAAGACGTCGTTGCGCGTCACCAGGCCGTTGTGCTCGACGAGCTCTGCGCCGAGCAGGGAAAACCGTCCTCCAACCAGCGGCGATGCGGGCTCTTCGCGGCCGTTCCGAATCACCCGGCGGATGCGGACGCCGACCCTGGGCGAGAATGCGTGGCCGCCGCAATCGCGCTCGAAGACGCCCGGCTCATCGGGTTGAAAATGCAGCACGCCGTCGAAATCAGGCTCTCCCGGGAGCGCGAAGGTGTAGCCGGACAGACCCCGGGCGTCGGTGCTGGGATCGGGGTCGGTCGCCATGCGCAGCTGCACGTGCCCCTCGAAGACGAGCCTCAGCCGAGAGGTCTGTCCGCTGGGGCCACGATCGGATGCCGTGTCGAACATGATCACCTCGTCCTGCCGACGTTCTCCCAGTCGGCGTTCCAGTTCTGCGATAGCCGCGCCATGTGCTGGGCCATGGCCTCGAGCCGCCGGGCGGCCTGCTCGGAGTAGCGTTCGTACCGTTTGGGATCGAGCGCGCGGAAGGTCGTGCTCAGTCGCTCGAGCTCTTCACCGAACCAGCCCGAAGCGTAGCTCGGATACAGCTCCAGCTGCTCGTCGCCGGTCCATAGCTCGAACGGGGCGCCGGCCACGCGCTCGTCCCGATCGCCAGCGGGCAGCAGGGTCAGGACCTCGGCGAGCGGGCGAATGAACATGGTCATGAGCGGGAAGAAGGCCCCGTTGGCCAGCCCGGTCAGCTGACGCTCGTCGAGCCCAGACTCCCCGTACAGGCAGTGCAGCATCGCCAGCATGAGCCGGTAGCAGCGGTTGAACAGCTCCGCGACCTGCCGCGTGTCGTCGTTCTGGAGCGGCGTCTGCCCGGCGCGGGGCTCGGAGCGGACCGTCGGGTTCGCAACGACCGCCCGGCAGACCTCGACCCCGTCGAAATCCAGGCCGCCGAGCTCCTGGAGGATGCTGGTGAAATAACCGTAGTGGGTGTGATCCTCCAGGACCGAATAGCCGATGTTGGGCAGCGACGTCCCCTCCCCCTGCACCAGGATCGTGGCGATCGCGTTCTTGGCCGAATCCAGGTTTTCGACCCGAACCAGGTCGAGCCCGTACTGATTGAGCGAGTTCATCCCAGCGAACACCTCACCCGGGAGGGGGATCTGGCGGCGCGCATACCGGTCATCGAAGAGCGCCTCCCCGCCGGCGACGAATTTGTCGTAGATCTGCAAATAAAGATCGCTGATGGAGTTGAACTCCACGGCGCCCTCCGTCCTCCTCCAGCGTGGCGCGTCCTCGAGCACGAGCTTTTTGACCTGCGGTCGCATGCTGTCACGGAGCCTGCGGGTGAGCTCGTCGTGAGGGAGCAGCCCCGGGCTCAGCCGTGGTGAAGCGGAGGCCGGTGGCGCGACGGAGACCGGGGGCGCGGCGTCCTCCGCCTCCTGCTCGTCCCCGCCCGGCGCCTCGAAGCGCAAAAACCGGGTCACCGACGCGCGCGTGAACGGCAGCAAATCCTGCTCCGACAGCGCCCCCCACTTGGCGTTCTTCACCGGGAACTCCGCTCGCCCAAACACCGGCTCTCCGCCGATGGCGGCGCGCAGGTTCATCACGATGCCCAGGTGCGCCATTTCCTGGCGCGCGATGTACGTCACCTTCGTCCCCCAGCGTCGCACGCGCTCGAGCCGCTCGGGATCGAGGCCCTCGTCGGGGCCACGCTTGAGCGAGTAGGCCGCGAACAGGTACTGGCACATCAGTAAGTGTTCGAGCTCCGCGGCGAAACCAAGATAGTCGAGCAGCTCGTCCCTCAGGTTGGCCATCGGCTCGACGCTTACACGAAGTACCCGACAGAATCGACCTTCGCGGCTCGAAATAGGCGCCTGGCCGGCGCCGGCTTGGCCCGCCTGGGTCCTTGTGCCCTGTCATCTCGTGGTATCGTTCCCGCCGCCGGAGCACGCTACCCCGCTCCGGTCCCACGGGTCATGCGCGCCGGGGACGTCATCGACGGGCGATTCCAGATACGACACGCCGTCGCCAAAGGCGGGATGGGACAGATCTACCGGGCAGAGGATCGGCTGTCCGGGGAAGCCGTCGCGCTCAAGGTCATCGCCTGGGAGGGGGAGGCGACGGCGCTCGAGCGGTTCCAGCGGGAGGCGGCCGCGTTGGCAGCGCTCCGGCACCCTGGGCTGGTGCGCTACATCGCGCACGGCACTCATCAGAGAACCCCCTACCTGGCGATGGAGTGGCTCGAGGGGGAGGACCTCGGCGCCGTGCTCGGGAGGCAGCGGATCGGCGGGGAGCGGCGCTGGTCGGAGGAGCGAGCCGCTGCCGTCACGCTCGCCTCGGGCGGTTCGGCGACGGCCCGCGCCAGCGGACCGCTGCCCGCCGCCAGCCCGATCAGCGTTCCGGAGCTCGTCACCGTCGGGTTGCGGGTGGCCTCGGCGTTGTCGGAGCTGCACCGCATGCAGATCATCCACCGCGATCTGAAGCCCAGCAACATCTTCCTGGTCGGCGGAGCGCCGGAGCAGGCGAAGGTCGTCGACCTCGGCGTGCTGCACACTCGAGGCCAAGACCAGCGGCTCACCGGCACGGGCGCCCTGGTCGGGACTCCATCCTACATGGCGCCCGAGCAGGCACGCGGCGCGCCGGATCTGACGCCGGCCGTGGACATCTGGGCGCTCGGCTGCGTGCTCTACGAATGCGCCGCGGGTGTCCCGCCGTTCCGAGCGGGACACCCGCTGGCGATCCTCGCACGGATCCTGGTCGAAGATCCCCTGCCGCTCGAGCAGCTCTGCCCCGACATCCCGCGCCCGCTCGCGTCGCTCATCGGGCGGATGCTCGATAAAGATCCGCTGCGGCGACCCGCCAGCGCCGCGGACATCGCTGAGGCGCTGCTGGCGCTGCGCGAGTCGACCGCGCCCACGCCGCGCGTCCCGGTCGAACCGCCACCGCCGCTGCGGGCGCCGTCTTCCAGTCGCCGCCCGCGCCCCGCCGCGCCCCCGCCGCGCCTGCAGCGCGAGAGCGGGGAGCGGCGTCGCGGCGATGACGACGACAGCACGCTGCGGAGCGCCGAATACGACGAGGATCCCGACGACAGCGGGCGCCCGAGCGGGCTCACGTCCAACGAGGCGCGGGTCTTGTCATTGCTGTTTGCGCGCCGCGTGCCCGGCTGCGGCGCGACCCTCGAGGAGCTCGAAGCCGCCGCCCGACGTCATGGGGGACAGCTGCACGGCCTGGCCGATGGCCAGGGGTCCTTTTTGGTGATGCTCGACACCGGCCAGGCACCGAAGGAGCAAGCCACGGCGGCGATCCGCGTGGCGATGGCGCTGCAGCACCGCGCAGGGGGGTTGCCCATCGCGGTGGTGACCGGACGTGGACAGCCGCAGGGGCCGGTCCCCGTGGGCGACGTCGTCGATCACGCCGTTCAGATGCTGGCGGCGACACCCCCAGGCGCCGTCGCCACCGACGCCCTCACCGCCGCCCTGCTCGAGGCACGCTTCGATCTCGCCCAGCACGGCGAGACGTACCGTCTGATCGGGGAGCGACAAACCGAGCAGAGCCGCACGCTGCTCGGCAAGCCGACGCCGTGGGTCGGGCGCCGGCGCGAGCTGTCCCTGTTGATGAACACCTTCGAGGAGTGCATCGAGGAGAGCGTCGCGCGAACGGTGCTCGTGACGGGGCCGGCGGGCCTCGGCAAGACCCGGCTCCAGCAGGAGTTCGTCAAGGCCGTAAGGAAAGCCCACCCGAACGTGACGGTGCTGCACGGGCAGGGCGACTCTTTGAGCGCCGGCTCGCCGTTCGTGATGATCGCCCCTGCGATCCGGCGCTCGGCCAAGATCCTCGATGGTGAGCCGCCGCTGGTTTGCCGGAACAAGCTGATCGAGCGCCTGTCCGCCTCGTGTGATCCGCGGCAGGCCGAGCGGGACGCGCCGTTCATCGCAGAGTTGATCGGGACACCTTACGACGTCGAAGGTCACGAGGCCCTGCGCGCGGCGCGCGAGGACCCCATCCTGCTCAACGATCTCATGCGCGCCGCCTGGGAGCGCTGGCTGCAGGCCGAAGCGGGCCGCGGAGCGGTGCTGCTGGTGCTTGAGGACCTGCACTGGGGGGATTTGCCGTCCGTGCAGTTCGTGGACTCCGCCCTGCGCGCGCTGGCGACCCGGCCGTTCATGGTCCTGGCGCTGGCGCGCCCGGAGGTGCACCTCACCTTCCCCACGCTCTGGGCCCAGCGGGAGGTCGAGCAGCTTCGCCTGCACGGGTTGAGCCAGCGGGCGAGCCTGCAGCTCGTGCGGCACGCCCTCGGCGACGACGTCGACGCCGAGCTTGCCGCCACCCTGGTCGAGCGCGCCGGAGGCAACGCGTTCTTCCTGGAAGAGCTGATCCGCGCGGTCGCCGACGGCGCGCCGGAATCGTTGCCGAGCACCGTGGTGGGGATGGTGCAGTCGCGCCTCGCGTCGATCGATCCCGAGGCGCGGCGTCTGCTCCGGGCGGCCAGCGTCTTCGGGGAGGTGTTTTGGGAAGGCGGCGTCCGGCACCTCGTGGGCCTCGATCAAACGACCTTCAACGTGCAGGAGTGGCTGGCCGAGCTGACCGAACGCGAGCTGCTGGTGAAGGCCCCCACCTCGAGGATCCCCGATCAGGTCGAGTTCAGGTTCCGTCACGCTCTGGTGAGGGACGCCGCCTACGAGATGCTGACGCATGAAGACCGGGTGCTCGGCCATGCCCTGGCCGGAGCCTGGCTCGAGCACTGCGGGGAGCGCGACGCGCTGGTGCTGGCCGAGCACTACTCCCGCGGACAGGAGCCCGAGCGCGCCATCAAATGGTTTCGCCGCGCCGCGGATCAGGCGCTCGAGGGCAACGACCTGCAAGCCGCCATCGAGCGCGCAGAGCGCGCCATCGCCGCCGGGGCAAGCGGCGTCGCCCTCGGCGCATTGCGAGGTTTGCAGGCCAACGCCGCCTACTGGCAGGGCCACTACGAGACGGCCGCAGCGAGCGGGGACGCGGCGACCTCGCTGTTGCCCAGCGGCGGGGGAGATTGGTTCAAGGCGCTCGGCACGGCGTTGGTGTCCGCTGCGCGGCTGGGCGACTACGCCGAGGTCGATCGTCGGTTCGAGCAAGCCCTTCAAACCCCGCCGGCCAGCGGCGCCGAGGGAGCGCAGCTGGTTTGTCTGTGCCGCGGGACGTTCCAGCTCATCTTCAACGGCCGCTTCGACGAGGCCGACGTGGTGCTCGGCCGCATCGATGAAATCGCAGGCGCGATCGCGGCGCTGGAGGCGCCGGTGAGCGCCCAGGTGCACCACGTGCGCGGTCTACGAGCGGCCCACGTCGGCGACGTGCCGCGCTTTCTCGAGCACCTGCTCGACGCCGTGGCGGCGTTCGAACGCGCGGGTGACGCGCGCAACGTGTGCCTCGAGAAGACCACCGTGGCCTGGTGCCACGCCGAGCTCGGCGATTTTGAAAAAGCCGAGCGCCTGTGCCGGCGAAACTTGAGCTTCTGCGAGGAGCTCGGCGCGCAGCAGGCGCTGACGTACGGCCGGGTCAACCTCGGCTATATCCTGACGCACCGGCCCGGTCGGCTGGGGGAGGCGCGGGAGCTCCTGAGCCGCGCCATCGCTGATTGCCGGAGCGTCAGCAATCGGCGCCTGGAGGGCTGGGCGCTGTCGCACCTGGCCGCCCTGGAGCACCTCGCCGGCGACCACTCAGCCGAGCTTCGCGCGTCGGAGCGCGCAGTCGAGCGGCTCGCCGTCTCGCCGGGTCTGCAGGCATGGGCGCTGGCAAGTCACGCCCGGGCGCTGCTCGCCTGTGACGAACGCGCTGCGGCGTTGCCTTTTGCGGAGCGAGCCATGGCCATCTTGCGGCGACAGGGCGGGCTCCTGCAAGGAGAGTCGCTGCCGCCGCTGATCTTGGCGGAGTGCCTGCGGGCCCTCGCTCGACAGCCGCAAAGCAGCGCGGCCATCCGGGACGCCCGCGAACGCCTCGAGCGCCGGATGCAGCGCCTGACGCGTGCCGGCGATCGCGCGGCGTTCGCCGCGATCCGAGACAACCACCGCACGCTCGAGCTCCACCGTCAGTGGACCGAGGACGTTTGAGCGCGGGCAACGCCGGTTCTCTCAATCTCGACCACCTCGACGTTGGCCGCGCGCTGTGCGCCGAAGCGATGGACGATCCATCGACCGCCCGCAGACCCAAAGCGACCGGCCCACGCCATTGCCAATCCAGGACGCCCGGGCGATACTCCCCTGCGTGACTGAAAGGGGAGAAAACGTCCACGATCTGGGTTTTTCGATCCTCGAGAGCCTGTTCGAGGGCTGCCAGATCATCGACTTCGACTGGCGCTACGTCTACGTCAACGACGCCGTCACTCAGCACGGGCAGCGAACGCGGGAACAGCTCATCGGGCGCACGATGATGGAGTGCTACCCCGGCATCGAGCAGACGGAGATGTTCGATGGGCTGCGACGCTGTATGAAGGAACGCGCGCGGCAACGGATGGAGAACCAGTTCACCTTCCCCGATGGATCGACCGGGTGGTTCGAGCTGAGCTTCATCCCGGTCCCGCAAGGGACCTGTATTCTTTCCCTCGACATCACGGCGCGGAAACGCTCGGAGCAGGAGCTCGCTCGCAGCCAGGAACAGCTGCGGCACGCGCAGAAGATGGAGGCTGTGGGCCGCTTGGCAGGCGGCGTCGCGCATGACTTCAACAACGTCCTTTCGGTGATCCTGAGCTACGCCGAGCTGATCGCCAGCGACCTGCGTCGCGAAGATCCGCTCTATCAGGACGTCCGGGAGGTTCGCTTGGCGGCCGAGCGCGCGGCGACGCTCACCGGACAGCTGCTCACCTTCAGCCGCCAGCAGGTGCTCGCTCCCCAGGTGCTGAGCTTGAACCAGGTCCTGGACGGGCTCGAGAAGATGCTGCGACGGTTGCTCGGAGCGGACATCGAGCTGACGACGCTGGCCGCGAGCGGCCTTTGGAACATCAAGGCCGATCCTGGTCAGATCGAACAGCTGGTGATGAACCTCGCCGTGAACGCTCGAGACGCGATGCAAGACGGCGGGAAGCTCACGATCCAGACGGCCAATGTCGAGCTGAACGAGGAGTACGCCCGCGCCCACCTCGAGGTCACGCCGGGCTGCTACGTGATGCTGGCGGTGACCGACACCGGGATCGGCATGGACAAGGAGACGCAGGCGCGGATCTTCGAACCGTTCTTTACGACCAAGCAAGCGGGCAAAGGGACGGGACTTGGGCTGTCCAGCGTGTTCGGCGCCGTCAAGCAGAACCGGGGCCACATTTGGGTCTACAGCGAGCCTGGGTCCGGCACGACCTTCAAGCTCTATTTCCCACGGGCGCCGGGCGTTATCGAAACGCGCGTCACCGACCGCCCCGCCCCCACCTCGAGCCGCGGCAACGAGACGATCCTGCTGGTCGAGGACGATGAGCAGGTGCGCAAGCTCGCTCGCGACGTCCTGCGGCGCAACGGGTACGTCGTGCTCGAAGCCGCGAACGGCGGGGAAGCGCTCCTGGTCTGCGAGCAGCACGGATCGACGGTGCACCTCTTGCTCACCGACGTGGTGCTGCCGCGGATGAGCGGTCGCCAGGTCGCGGAGCGCCTCGTCAAGCTCCGGCCGGGGATGAAGGTGCTGTACATGTCCGGGTACACGGACGACTCGGTCTTGCAGCACGGCTTGCTCGATTCCGGTGTCCCCTTCTTGCAGAAGCCCCTCACCCCTGGCGCGCTGACGCGCAAGGTGCGCGAGGTCTTGGACGGCCCGTCTCCCCCCCGCGGCTGAGCCGGCCCGAGCCTGGCCAAGCAGCCAACCCACAGCGAACCGTGAGGCCGCAAACTCGCGCCGCCGCGGAAACCGCTCGCGCGAAGGCGGAACTTCTGCCTGCTGCTGGAGCGGCGAGACGTCATCATTGTCGGGTCGGTTTGCCTCCCGTGCGGCAGCGGACCTTCCCGCAGCCCCCTCGCCGCACCGCAAGCGCCAAGTGTGAGGAAGCGAACATGACGAGACCCCTGAATTCGCCGATCGCGACTGCCTTCTGGCTCTTCCATCTGGCTGCCCTGGGCAGCGCGTGCGGCTCCGACCCGTCGAGCGCGGGCGGCAGCGGCGGCGGTGGCACGACGGCAGGCGGTGGCGGGGCTGGCACGACGGCAGGAAGCGGCGGCGCGCTACCGGCGGGTGGCTCTGGCGGGTCGACGGGAGGCGCCCCGACATCGGGCGGCAGCAGCGGCAGCAGCGGCAGCGGCGGCATCTCGAGCGGAGGCGCGTCGGCCTCCGGAGGCACCAGCGGCGGCGGGTCCGGCGGAGGGACCGCCGGGTGCCTGCGCCCCAGCGGATCGTGCGCGGCTCCCCAGATCCAAATCACGGAGGTGAACGTCGGGATGGAGGTGATCGCCGGCGGCAACGAAGGGGACACCCTGCCCATCCCGCTCGGGATCGCCGCGATGCCCGGCGGCGGCTCGCGGGTGGCGTGGCTGTCGGGCCACACCCGCTATGGCAGCAGCGCCGACAACCAGGTGCACGTCGCCGAGCTCGGCTGCGACGACCAGCTGATCGGCAGCCCCTTCTCGCTCGAGGCCTACGACTTCTCCGACATCGCCGCGGACGCCGAGGGCGGCGTCGTGCTGCTGACCCGTGACGCCGAAGGTTCCGGCGAGCAGCACTGCGGCGACGTGAACAACCTCTGTATCCTGCCTCAGGATCGGCCCGGGTGTTACGACATGTACCTGGTTCGCTTCGACAACGCCGGCAATGAGGTGTGGGCCACCAAGCTCACCTCGTCCAGCGCGCAAAATCCCCCCTACTCGGCCAACGATGGCTGGAACCACTTCATCTGGTGGTATCAGCACCACGGACGGCTGGCCCACGACGGCAGCAACTACGCCGCCTACTTCTGCGATGCCATCACCGTCACCAACAACTCCTGCGGCGGCAACGTGGACATCCATCAGGGCGATCGCATGCAGGTCGTGGGCCCCAGCGGCGCTCTCCTCGACCACCCCGACGCCTTCGACGGTGGCTGCAGCCACAGCTGGAACACCCGCATCGTCTGGGACGCCGCCACCGACCGCTTCGTGCTGGTGTGCGCCACCGACAACAACAACCGCGTCGCCGCGCCCGCCCCCTACCGTACGATCTTCGACGCGCCCGACATCGGCACGCTCAGCGTGGGGGGGCTGGTGCTCGCCAGCGGCGGCGGCTACTGGGTGTCCGTCAGCCACCAAGGCACCCTCCACCTGCTGCACTTCACCGAGGCGCTCCCGAACGGCGACATCGCGGTGGACCAGGACCTCACCGCCGGCAGCTCGGACTTTTCCCACCTGGTCGCCTACGGCGATCGTCACATGATCCTGGCTTGGGAGTCCGGCTCCGGCATGACGGCACAGGTGCGCGACGCAGCGACCGGCGCGGCCGTGGGGGAGCCCTTCAGCATCGACGTGCCCGACCACCGTTACCAGGCCTTCAAGGCCTTCCCGGACGGGAGCGTCGCCTACGCCGCCCAGGGACCGAACAGCCAGACGGTGAGGATCGCGCGCGTGCTGCCCTGTGAATGAGCCGACAATCGCCTTGATCCAGCTCGCGACGGCCACTACCGATGAGCATCTGCCGCTGCCCCCGCGGCGTCGAAAGGAATGATGCCCATGACCGTACGACGATGGTGTGCGTTGACCCTTTGGCTCGCGACGGCGACCCTTGGCGCGTGCAGTGACGATGACGACGACAGCGGCGCGGGAGCGAGCGCGTCGGAAGCAACGGCCGCCTGCCACGCCTTCTGCGACGCGGAGCAAGCAGCCCAGTGCATGGTGTACGCGAGCGTCGATGAGTGTCGCGACACCGAGTGCGACGACATCGGCAGCCAGTCCGCCGGCTGCACCGACGCGATCCAGGCGTACTACGACTGCCTGAACGCGTCCGACGACGTGTGCGCCGCCACCTGTTCCTCCGAGCTCTCTGCCGCGGCCACCGCTTGTTCCTGATCCGAAGCGCCCCGCGCGAGCGATAGTGCGCGCACCCTCCCGCGCGAGCGATAGCGCGCGCAC
>JAEZYZ010000508.1 GCA_023418705.1 Pseudomonadota bacterium
GCCAAGGGCCGCGCGAGCTCCTCTGTCGGCCGACGCAGCGTGGCGCCCCCCGGGGCGCCGCGCGCGCTTTGAGCGGTCGAACTGGAAACGTTTATCCACGGCCGAATACAACGGTGTCACCCAAGCCACCCACACATTTTCTCGTCTGTTAGAGGGAACCTGGTGCAAACCACGGTGTCTCGTGTGCGTGTGCGCGACGGACCCTGCCCGAGGGCTCATCGCACGCGCCCAGCCGGATCCCGGTTGACGCTTCGAATTGGTTTAAAGTACAATCACACTGTAATTCAGACGCAAATTTTCGGGGAGAGTGCAATGGCCCGCTCAGTAAAAGTCGCGTTCGCCGCATTGGCGTTGGGAATGACCGCTTTCGTTGTTGCGCCGAACAGCTTCGCCCAGGCGGCGGCCAGCGAAGAAGGTGGGGACGGCTACGGCTACGAGTTTGACGACGACCCGCTGAACGCCGGCGGCTTCGGTCCGAACGATGCGACCATCCGCGTTCGTCCCAAGGCGGCTCGGACGACCCTCATTCGTCCCCGCACCTCGTTCGTCCCCGAGATGCTCAAGTCCGTGGAGAACATCTAACCCGAATCAGATTTTGAGCTTCCCGGTGGAGGCGTCCCGTCGGCGCGAGCGCGACGCGGCCCGAACCGAGACGCCGCGAAAGCAAGCAAGGAAAGACGACTAGCATGGCAAAGGCTGTTCTCACGTTCGCCCTGTATCAGCACGATGCGTTCCAGCGCCGGGAGACCGTCGCGCAGGACATCGTCAAGGTCGGCAAGGATCCGAAGAGCCACCTGCGCGTGGACGATGAGCTGGCGTCCCGCATGCACGCGGTGATCGAAGTCGCCGGTCCCGACGACATCACGTTGATCGACCTTGGCAACGAGCCGGGCACCATGGTCAACGGGGCTCGCATCAACAAGTGCAAGCTGCACGTCGGCGACCAGGTTCAGATCGGCGCCACGAAGGTCGTCTTGGAGAGCGCGGACGCAGCCGGTGCGGTGGCGCAGCCGCCGGCTCCCGTCGCTGCGGCCGCTCCGGTGTCGGCGCCTCCGATGCCGCAGGCTCCCGTGGCGTCCAACCCGTTCGCGGGCAGCTCGAACCCCTTCGCTGCGAGCTCGAACCCCTTCGCGGCCGCGGCCGCCTCGAACCCCTTCGCCGGGGCACCCGCCGGCAACCCGTTCCCGGCTCAGGCGCCGAGCCCCTTCGGTGGTGGCCACGGCGCGGTCCCCGACGATGCGCCGCCCGGCACCTACACCTACACGCTCGTCAAGAGCGGCCCCGACGTCAGCCCCGACGAGGTGGAGCTGCCCCACGTGCAGGCCGTCGAGGTCATGATCCTGTGGGGCACGAACGTGCTGCACGTCTCGCACCTGACGCCCCCGCGTAACTTCTACGTCGGCGAGGAGCAGGGGAAGAACTTCGCGTGCGACTTCTTCATCCCCTCGGAGAAGCTCGGGACCACGCGCATGCCGATCGTGCTCGGCGATCGAATGAACGTGACGTTGGTGCTCCCGCCCGGCGCAAAGGGCTTCGTGGAGTTCCCGGGGCAGCCGCGCATGACCGTGGACGAAGCGCGCACGCGAGCGCAGCCCAGCGCCGAGGTGAGCGGTGGCCACCAAATGTCGCTGCCCGGCGGCGCCAAGGCGCGCGTCGAGGTGCAGGGCTTCGTGTTCCAGATCGCCGCCGTCAACGCCGGCAAGCCGGTGCAGAAAGGCGTCGCCGCCGGCATGGACTGGTCGGTCGCGATGTACTTCGGCCTGTCGTTCCTCGCGCACGCCGGCATCATCGCGGCGATGGCGTTCTTCGTCCCGCCGCTCGGGCTGACCGACGACGAGGACATCGACAAGGATCAGCTCTATCTGATCCAGCAGTACCTCAACGCCGCGGCCGAGCGCGAGCAGGAGGAAAAGGAGACCGAGCAGGTCACCGAGGACAACGCCGACAACAAGGAAGGTGGAACGGGTACGCGCGCCAAGGGCGAAGAAGGCTCGATGGGCAACCCCACCACCAAGGCGACGAACAAGCGCTACGCGGTGCAGGGCCCCAAGGACAACCCCGATCCGCACATCGCCCGCCAGGCTGCGCTGCGTGAAGCTCAGGAGTTCGGCATGATCGGCCTGCTGAACACGGGCGCGGCCGGCGATCCAAACGCACCGACGGCGCCCTGGGGTCGCGACACCTCGCTCGGCATGGACGAGATGAGCGCTCGCGGCAACATGTGGGGCGATGAGATTGGCGACGCCTTCGGCGCCGGCGGCCTCGGTCTGTCGGGCATCGGTGAAGGTGGCGGTGGTCGCGGCGAGGGTATCGGCCTCGGCAGCATCGGAACGCTGGGGCACGGCGCCGGCACCGGCACGGGCCAGGGCTTCGGCTCCGGTCACGGCCGTCTGGGCGGCTCCCACAAGACCCGGGCACCGAAGGTGCGCATGGGCGCCACCCAGGTGAGCGGGCGTCTGCCTCCCGAGGTCATTCAGCGCATCGTGCGGCAGAACTACGGCCGCTTCCGCATGTGCTACGAGCAGGGCCTCGCCAAGAACCCGAACCTCGAAGGGCGCGTGGCGGTTCGCTTCGTCATCGGCCGCGACGGGTCGGTCTCGAACGTCTCCAATGGCGGGTCCGACATCCCGGATAGCGGGGTCGTGCAGTGCGTCATCCGCGCCTACTACGGCCTGAGCTTCCCGCAGCCCGAAGGCGGCATCGTGACGGTCGTCTACCCGATCATGTTCTCGCCGGGCTGACGGGAGAGCCCTCCTTGGCCCCACGCAACGCGCGACCTGCCCACGGCGGGTCGCGCGTTGCGGCTTTTGTCCTACCGCTCGCGCAGGCGCTCAGGGTCTCGCCGACCCGATGTGATGAATCATGAGCGATCCGCGCACCCATGCGGCCAGGCTGCCTCGGGTGTCGAAGCAGCACCCGACGTACGCCGCAAAAAGGGCTGGCCGAGTGAGGAAAAGATCAAAGAATCCGAGCACCACAATGATGCGAAGCGCCTTTACTTCGCGGGTGGCGTCCGCCTATGCTCGGGCCCCCGTTTTGGTGACCGTGAACTATCGTAAACGTGAATCGGGGGCCACTCGCGGCGCCGACGCGCCCACCGCTTGTGGTGTGTTCAGTCACGTTTTCCGCTCCGTAAACAACCATCGACCGTGCCGATTCGCTCCCGGAAGGGACCCAGAAATGAGGGTGAGCTGGCAATGAAACTGCGCAGCATGAGCAAAGCCATCACGTGTGCAGCCGGACTGGCGGCGGCTCTCGCCGTCAGCGCCTGCAGCCGTGATCACATCGAGGCCATCAACCTGGCCAACGAGGGCGACCAGTCCCTCAAGGTCAACGTGGAGGGCGCCATTCAGAAGTACGAACAGGCGCTTCAGCTGGATCCGACCAATCATCGGATCCTGTGGAAGCTGGCGGTGGCGTACGAGAAGAAGGAAGACTGGGACAAGATGGCGTCGACCTTGGCGCGGGCCGTCCAGGTCGCGCCGGACTTCGCCAACTACTGGTTCAAGCGCGGCTATGCCCTGGTGAAGCAGGCGGAGGCCGGCAACAAGGATGCGTACCAGGAAGCCAAGGAGCCTTTGAAGAAGTGCATCGAAAAGGATCCGAACCTGGCGGAATGCTATCACTTCCTGGGAGAGGCTCAGCTGTGGAGCGAGGACACACAGGACGCCCTGGCCAACTACACCAAAGCCATCGAGCATGATCCGACGAAGGCTTACTTCTATCCGCCACTCGCCGATACGTACATCACGTTGAAGTTCTATGACGAGGCGCACAAGGTTCTCCAAGAGGGAACGCGGGTGCTGCAGCCGGGCGAGGAAGGCGTGAACAACTCCCTCTACGGCATGTACGTCCTGATGTTCCAGGTCTCGCAGGCCAAGGACGACAAGGCTGGAATGGTCGCAGCAATGGAGAAGGCGCAAGAGGTGGCTGGCGACAAGCATCCGGAGATCGCGTTCAACCTCGGCAGCACCTACGCGGTCATGGACCCTCCGCAGAAGGAGAAGGCCGTGCGCCTGCTGAGCTCCTTCAGCAAGCGAGCGTGCCGCGGCGCGAACGCGAACAAGTTCAAAGAGCAGTGTGAGACCAGCTCGACCTTGATCCAGCAGCTGGGCGGCAAGGTCAATTGAGCCAAGGCGGGGGAGGCGGACCCGGCGCGACGCGCTCGGAGCCGGGGAAGCCTCACCCTACAGTCAGCTTAGTCTGGGCACCCAAGGGTGCCGCAAAATCCACGGTTCGGTTTTCGAGGCGGGTCCGACTGGGTCGGGCCCGCACGAGCGGCATGGCCCGCAATCAGCCTGAGGAAGCATGGATCTAGAGCAGCGTCTAAATCACCTGGAACGCCACCACGACTGGCACGGCCTCGCCGAGGCGCTCGAACAGGGATTGGCCAGTACCGAGGAGCCGGCGGCTCAGGCGGAGCTTCACCTTCGATTGGGGCGTCTTCTCCACTCTCGCTTCCTTCAAGGCGTCAAAGCGCTCAAGCACTTCCAGGACGCCTACAAGCTGAACCCGAGCCTGGTCGACGCGCTGGCCGAAGCGCGCAGCATCTACTGGGAGCTCGGCAAGCTCAACATGGTCCAGAAGCTGCTGGAGCTGCAGCTCAAGGCCACCAGTGATCCGGCGCGCGCCGCCAGCCTGTACCGCGAGCTCGGGGACGTGCTGTTCGACCAGGGCGATTACGACCGCGCGACCGAGGCCTACGCGAAGGCGCTGCAGAACAGCAACGGCGAGCCCGCCGATCTCGGCCAGCTGCTGGAGGACGTGCAGATCGGCTCGGAGGAGTGGCAGGAGCGCATCGGGCTTTTGTTGCGCGCCGGCCACGAGTCGCGCGACGCGACCCAAAAGGTGGTGGCCTTTCTGCGCGCCGCGCGCATCGCGCGCCGCTACGCCCCCGAAGAGGTCGAGGGTATCCTCGCCCAGGCCTACGGCGCCGATCCGAGCAGCGTCGTGGCGGCCGCGCTGTACGAGGGCATGTTGGTCGACGCCGAGCGCACCGACACGATCTTGGAGACGCAGCGCTCGGTGGTGGAGTCGGCCGGTGACGCCGGCAAGCGGGCCGAGGCGCTGTTCCGTTTCGGGGTGCGCTGGGCCCTGCGGCACCAAAATCCGGAGCTCGGGGCGCAGCTGCTCGAAGAGGCGCTGAAGCTCGATCCGAGCCGCGAGGCGGCGTTCGTGTACCTGCGCGACATCTACGGGACGCGCGGCGGCAACTGGGCCCACGTGGTGGAGCTGGCGAGCGAGATCGCCGAGCAGTCCAATGACGGGCGGGCTCGAGCCTACCTGCTGGCGAACGCCGGGCTCATCGCCTGGCGGGAGCTCGGCGATTTGATCAAGGCGAAGGGGTACTTCGAGCGGCTCGGGGAGGTCGACGCCGCCCACCCCGCGCTGCAGGCGTTCGAAGCGCAGATTGGCCAGCGCCTTTCGGCCGCTCCGGCGGCGGCACCTGCCCCCGTCGAAGCGCCCGTCGCCGCGGCACCCGAGCCGGAGGCTGAACCAGAGCCAGAGCCAGAGCCGCAGGCGGCACCGCCGGCTCCGACCCCCGTGCCGAGCGTTCCTCCGGTGGCCGTGGACGAAGCCAAGGTCGCCGAGCTCCGCGCGCAGCTCGAGCAGCAGGAGGGGGCCAAGCGCTACCACGAGTACGTCAAGACACTGGTGGCACTGGCGGACGAGCTGGCCGACCCCGTGGAGAAGGTCGAGCTTTATTCGAAGGCCGCCGATCTCTACGTCAACAAGTTCGTCAATCAAGCCGAGGCCGTTCGGGCCTACGAGAAGGTGCTGGAGTTCGATCCCACCAACGTCGGGGCGATCGAGTACCTGCGCCAGATGTACGAGAAGCGGCGCGACTGGGAGAAGCTGATTCAGCTGAACACCTCCCAAGCCGAGCGGCTCGAGCCAGGTCTCGAGCGGACGGCGGCGCTGAAGGAGATCGCGCTGCTCGCGACCGAGCGCGTCAAGAAGCCGGACGTGTGCATCGAGCTCTGGGCGACCGTGCTTCAGAGCGATCCGGACGACCTGGACGCACTGAACTCGCTGGCTCAGCTCTACGAGCGGGCGCGCGACTACGAGAAGCTCGCGGACGTGCTCGAGCGGCTCGCCGAGCTCACCTACGAGACGAAGGACAAGATCGACGTCCTGAACAAGCTCGGCCAGGTCACCGGCGATCGACTCAAGGACGACGCCCGCGCCGTCGAGGCGTACCGGACCCTGCTCACCCTGCAGCCGGACGATCGGCGCGCCCAGGAGCAGCTCAAGAAGCGCTACGTGACGCTCGGGCGCTGGGACGATCTGGAGCTCTTCTACGCCGAGACGGGGAAGTGGGATGAGTTCATCCGCGTGCTCGAGAGCAACGAGTCGCGGACCGAGGACATCACGCAGCGCATCAGCATGCTGATGAAGGTCGCCGAGCTGTGGATGACCCAGAAGGGCAAGCCCGATCGCGCAGCGCGCGCTTACGAGAAGGTGCTCGGGCTCGACGAGAACAACCTGGCGGCGGCAGAGCGCCTGATCCCGATCTACGCGAGCGGCAACAACCCGCGCGGGTTGAGCGGTGCCATCGAGGTCAAGCTCAACCACGTCCAGGAACCGGTGGAGCGGCTCGAGCTCTTGCGCGAGGTCGCGGGACTCTACGAAGCGCGTATCAACGACAAGGCGAAGGCGTTCGAGCGGTACCTGGCCGCCTTCGAGCTCTCGCCCGCCGACGAGCAGTCGCAGACCGACGTCGAGCGCGCCGCCCAGCTCACCGGGCGTTGGGACGACCTGGTGGAGGCCTACCGCGCGGCGGTGGACCGCTCCGAGCAGGAGGGCGACCTGGGCGCCGTCGGCTCGTTGAGACTGCGCCTCGGCCGGGTGCTGGTCGAAGAGGTTGGTCGGGTGGACGAGGCGCTGCGCGAGTACCGCGCCGTCTCGGAGACCGAGCCGGAAGATCCGACGGCGCTCGAGGCGCTCGAGAAGCTCTACCGGCAAACGGAACGCTGGCGGGACCTGCTCGACGTGTATTCGAAGAAGCTCGCGCTCGCCGTCGACCCGATCGAGCGCAAGGGCATCCTGTACGAGATCGCCGGCCTCTACGAGCAGCGGCTCGCCGAGCCCGCGTCTGCGATCGAGACGTACCGCGCCGTGCTCGACGACGACCCGGCCGACGCGGTGGCGCTCGAGGCGCTGGACCGGCTGTACCAGCAGACGGCCGACTGGCAGCCGTACGCAGACGTGCTGCGCCAGCGCATCGAGCTGGACGTCAGCGAAACCGAGCTGGTGGATCTGAAGTTCCGTCTGGCGAGCACCCAGTATCGCTACCTGGGTGACGCGAGCGGCGCGCTGCAGAACTACCGTGAGATTCTGTTCTTGAACCCCGATCACGAGGGAGCCCGCACCGCGTTGGAGGCGATGCTCCACGACGACGAGCTGCAGGCCGACTCGGCGTCCATCCTCGAGACCATCTACGAAGCTCGCGAGGACTGGGAGAAGCTCATCGGGGCGCTCGAGATCCTGGCGGCGTCGGACGCCGCCAGCGATCGCCGGGTCGAGCTGTTGCGCAAGATCGCCGCGACCGCGGCGGGGCAGCTCGGCGCCGTCGATCGGGCCATCGATGCGCAGGCCCGCGCGCTGCAGCACGACCCGTCCCTGCCCGACGCTCGGCTCGAGCTAGAGCACTTGGCGGAGGAGGCCCAAGCTTGGGACAAGCTGATCGCGATCTACGGCTCGATCGCGACCGAGCTCACGGACGCCGAGCTCGCGCGCGACTATTGGATGCGCTTGGCGGCCATCGAGGAGCGCCTGGATCGCGTCGCCGAGGCGGCGCGGGCCTATGATCGGGTGCTGGCGCTCGACCCGGGCGACGGTGAGGCGCTGCAGGCGATGGACGCGCTCTATCGGCGCAGCGGTCACTTCGAGGAGCTGATCGGCGTCTTCCGCCGCAGGATCGACCTCACCGAGGACGGCTCGGAGCGGGAGTCCTTGTACGCCCAGATGGCGCAGGTCTACGAGGAGCGCCTGGGCAAGCCGGAAGAGGCGATTTTGGCCTACCGCGAGGTGCTGGCGCTCGACCCGACCAGCCAGGTCGCGCTCGCTGCCCTGGACGGCCTGTTCACGCGGCAAGAGCAGTGGGGTGAGCTGGCGGAGAACCTGGAGACCCAGCTCGGCCTGGCCGAAACCGACGACGCGCAGCTCGACCTGATGCTGCGGCTCGCCTCGCTGCGGGAGCAGCAGATGGGCGAGGTCGAGCTCGCCATCGAGGGCTACCGGCAGGTGCTCGAGCGCGATCCCGAGAACGCGCCGGCGCTCTCCGCCCTCGAGCGGCTCGGTAGCGACGAGGCGCACGCCCTGGCGATCGCCGAGACGCTGGAGCCGCTCTACCGGCAGCACGGCGACTTCCGCAAGCTGATCGGCGTTCACGAGGTCCAGGTCCGCAAGGCGGACGATCCCAACCGCAAGGTGGAGCTGCTGCACCAGATCGCCGAGCTCTACGAAGACGCCGCCGGGGACGTGAACGCCGCGTTCGAGACGATGGCGCGCGCGCTCGCCGTTGATCCGTCCCACGAGCTCACGCAGCAGGCGCTCGATCGGCTGGCCCGCGCCACCGGGCGCTTCCAGGACCTCGCCCAGGTCTTCGAACAGCTCGCCGCAGAGCAGGACGACCCGGAGGTGGGCAGCTCGCTCTACACGGCGGCGGCTCGGGTGTTCGAGACCGACGTGGGCAACATCGATCGTGCGATCGAGCTGTACCGAAAGGTGCTCAGCATCGATCCCATGAACCTGGCGGCGGCCGAGTCGTTGCAGGCCCTGTTCCAGTCGACGGAGCGCTACGGCGACATGTCGCTCGTCTTGCAGCGCAAGGCGGAGATCCTCGACGACATCGACGAGCAAAAGGCCGCGCTGTACCAGGCCGCCACGCTCGAAGAAGAGGTGCTCGAGCGGCGTGAGAACGCCATCGGCGTCTACATGAAGATCCTCGAGATCGATCCCGAGGACCTGCGCAGCATCGACGCGCTGATCAACCTCTACCTGGGGCTCGCCCGCTGGGAAGAGCTGCTCGGCGTCTACTCCAAGAAGGCCGATCTGGTGATCGACCCGGAGGAGAAGAAGCTCATCTTCTACCAGGTCGGCGCGGTCTACGAGCGCGAGCTCGGCGACGTCAGCCGGGCCATCGACACCTACCAGCGCGTGCTCGAGCTCGATCCGGACGACCTGGCGGCGCTCGGCCGGCTGGACGTGCTCTATCAGGCGGCGGAGAACTGGCAGGAGCTCTTGAGCGTGCTCACGCACGAAGCCGAGCTCACCTCCGACCCGGCCGAAGCGGTGAGCTACCAGTACCGCATCGCCGAGCTGTACGAGCGGCACCTCGACGACGTCGACCGCGCGGTCGAGCTCTACCGCGACATCCTCAACATCCAGCCGGATCACACCCCGACACTGCAGGCGTTGGAGGGCATCAAGAGCGGCGAGCGAGCGCCGCTCGCGGCGGCCGCCGTGCTCGAGCCGGTCTACGATGCGATGGGCGAGTGGCAGCGCCTCATCAGCGTCCTGGAGGTGCAGGTCGAGGCCGCGGACGACTCCTTCGCGCAGGTCGATTTGCTGCATCGGGTCGCCCGCCTCTACGAGGAGAACCTCGGCGACCACCAGAGCGCGTTCGACACGTACGCGCGCGCGGTCCAGGCCGACAGCCAGAACTACGAGTCGCTCGAGGCGCTCGAGCGATTGGCGATGATGATCGAGCGCTGGCCAGCCGTCGCCGCCTTGTACGACGCCGAGCTCGACAAGCTCGGCAACGAACCGGACCGGCTGGTGGAGCTCGGGTTGCGCGTGGCGCAGGTATACGAGCTGCAGCTGGAGAGCGTCGACCAAGCCGTCGAGCGCTACCGGCGCGTCATGGAGGCCGATCCGCACAACCAGAACGCCGTTCGCGCGCTCGATCGCCTGTTCACGCAGACGGAGCGCTGGAGCGAGCTCGCCGACGTGCTCGCCCGCGAGGCGGAGATCGGCGAGAGCCCCGAAGAGATCCTCGAGTTCAAGTTCCGGCTCGGGCAGGTGCACCAGCAGCAGCTCGGTGATCTGGACGGCGCCATCGCCGCGTACCGCGAGGTGATCAGCGCGGCGCCCGAGCACTTGGAGACGCTGCAGGCGCTCGAGGATTTGTTCGAGCGAGGGACGAAGCAGCTCGAGATCGGCGAGATCCTCGAGCCGCTCTACCAGTCGACGGCGGAGTGGGAGAAGCTCATCCGCGTGCGCGAGGCTCAACTCGCGCACACCGAGCACGTCGAGCAGCGGCTCGGGATGTATCACCGCATCGCCGAGGACGCCGAAGAGCGCCTGCTCGATCCGGTGCTGGCCTTCTCGGTGTACGTCCGGGCGCTCAAAGAGCAGCCCCTCGACCTGCACACCGGCGATGAGATCGAGCGGCTGGCGGGCATGATCGACGGCGGCTGGGAGCAGCTCGCCAACGCCTACGCCGACGTGCTCGGCAGCGAGGACATCGAAGCGCAGACGCAAGCCACCGTCGGCAAGCGGCTGGCGCGGGTGTTCGAAGAGGAGCTGGCCGACGTGGCCAAGGCGGAGGAGACGTACCGCTACGTCCTGACCGTCGCGCCGCAGGAAATCGAAGCGCTCGCCAACCTGGATCGCATCTACACGTCGCTCGAGCAGTGGCCGGATCTGGCCAACGTGCTCGAGCAGCGCGCCGCCGCTTCGGAGGACGATCACGAGAAGGTCGATCTCTACACGCGGCTCGGCCAGGTGTACGAAGAGCAGCTCGGGCAGACCGACGACGCGATCCGAGCGTATCGGACCATCTTCGACGAGCTTCAGCCCGAGAACGAGGAGGCAATCGTCGCGCTCGGCCGCATCTACGAGATGACCGAGCAGTGGGAGCAGCTCGGCGGCGTGTATCAGCGCGAGCTCGACAACGCCGTGGGCGACGTCCAGGAGGCGGAGATCCGCGCCAAGATGGCCAACCTCGCCTCCGAGCGGCTCGGCAAGGTCGACGAGGCCGTCGAAGGCTGGAAGCGCGTGCTCGATCTGCGCGGGGAGGATCCGGAGGCGCTCTGGGCGCTCGCCGACCTCTATCAGCGTCAGGGACAGTGGGCGGAGCTCACCGACGTGCTCGAGCGGCACTTCGACATCGCCGACTCGGACGAGGATCGGGTGAACATCCTGACGCGGCGCGCGCGGCTCTTCTCGGAGCAGCTGCACCGCGACGACGAAGCGCTCGAGACCTGGCAGCGCGTGCTGGACATCGACTTCAGCAACGTCGCGGCCCTGCGCGCCACGGCCCAGATCTGGCGCGTCCGAGGCGACGCCCAGGAGCTGGTGACGGCGCTGCACGCCACGATCGATCGGGCCGCTGCGCTGCTCGATCCCGACGAGCTCAAGGGCATCTACCGCGAGCTCGGCAAAATCTACGGCCAGACGCTCGAGCAGCAGTACGACGCAGCGGACGCCTGGCGGCACCTGCTCGAGGTCGACCCGAGCGACTTCGAGGCGATGGCGGAGCTCGAGAAGATCTACCGCTCCGAAGATCGCTGGGTGGACGTCATCGGCGTGAAGATGCAGCGAGCGGAGGCGCTGGAGGAGCCGGCGGAGGCGATCCGTGAGCTCCTGGAGGTCACCGAGCTGTGGAAGCGCGAGGTGCACGACTACGACCAGGCCACCACCGCGTTCGAGCGGATCCTGAGCATCGAGCCGCCCCACCAGGAGGCCTTCGAGGCGCTCGAGCGCCTGCACACCGCCGCCGGCCGCTGGGAGCAGCTGATCGAGCTCTACCTCAACCGCCTGGAGACGCGCGAGGAGGCGGAGGACCGCAGCGAGCTGTTGCGCCGCATCGCAAAGGTCTGCGAAGAGCAGCTCGACGACAAGAACCAGGCGTTCGACGCCCTGGTGAACGCCTTCGCCGAAGACTTCAGCGATGACGAGACGGTGCGCTACCTCGAGCGCATGGCCCAGGCGACCAACCGCTGGGGTGAGCTCATCAACACCGCCAACGCCTGGCTCGGGGAGCAGAGCGAGAACAAGGCTCGCATTCAGCTCTCCCTGCGGCTCGCGAAGTGGTACGGCCAGGACCTCGGTCACCCCGAGTACGCGCAGCCCTACTACGCGCAGATCATGCAGCTCGACCCGAACAACGTTCAGGTCCTGCGGCAGATGGCGGCCATCCACCGCATGGGCGCGCAGTGGCAAAAGGTCGGCGAGACGCTGACCCGGGCGCTGGACGTCGCGGTGGCCAACGAGGACCGCAAGGCGATCTTGGTCGACCTGGGAGAGCTCCTCGAGCGGCACATGGGGCAGCTCGATCAAGGCATCTCGTTCTACAAGCGTGCCCTCGAGGTGGACACGCTGTTCCTGCCGGCGCTGGAGGCGCTCGAACGGATCTACGGCGAGCAGAACAACCACGGGCAGCTGGTGGAGATCCTGGCCTCGAAGGTTCAGGCGCTGAAGGATCCCGGCGCCGTTGCGCAGACGAAGCTGCGGATGGCGAGCCTGTTCGAGACCACGCTGGTGGACCTGCAGCGCGCCGGCAAGACCTACCGCGAGGTCCTCGACCTCGAGGGCAGCAACGTGCAGGCGTTGCGCGGCCTGGAGCGCATCGACGAGGCGCTGCAAAACTGGCCGGACCTGGTCGAGACCCTGGAGCGGCAGCTCGACGTGGTCGAGACCGAGCGCGAGCGGGTCGAGGTGCTGCTCAAGCTCGCCAACGTCCAGGAGGAGCACTTCCTCAAAGCGGACGTCGCGGCGCAGCGGCTCGAAGCCGCCCTCGAGATCGATCCGACCGATGAACGGGCCTACACCGCCCTCGAGCGTTGCTACCGGCGCCTCAAGCAGTGGCTCGACCTCATCAACACCTACGAGCGGCACGTCAGCGAGGCGGCCACGCAGGAGACCAAGGTCGAGCTGTTCGCCCGCATCGCCGAGGTGTACGCGGACGAGGTCGGGGACGTGGAGCGCGCGGTCGACGCCTACCGCAACATCGTCGACATCGACGACGCCAACATCCCCGCTCTGGAGGCGCTGAGCAAGCTCTACGAGAAGCAAGGGGACGCCGCCTCCGCGATCGAGGCGATGACCCGCGTCGCCGACCTGACGACGGACGGCAAGCAGCGCGTCGAGATGTACTTCCGCATCGGACGTGCGCTCGAAGACAAGCTGGGCGACCGCGTCTCCGCGCAGGAGCGCTTCGAAATGGCGCTGGATCTCGATCCGACGCACCTGCCCACGCTCGCGGCGCTGCGCACCATCGCCGTGGACGAGGCGGACTGGGATCGAGCGGCGCGCTACCTCGAGCAGGAGCAGGCGAACACCGCGACGCCGCGAGCTCGCGCCAAGCTCTTGGTGGAGCTCGGCAAGCTGCGCGACGAGATGCTCGGCGAGCACGAGCTGGCGGTGCAGGCCTACGAGCAGGCGATCCAGTGCGACGACGACTGTGAGGAAGCCGCGCTGCCGCTGCTCGAGGAGTACATCCGGAGCGAGCGCTGGCAGGAAGCCGAGCCGCTGGCGGAGATGCTCGTCCGCAAGAGCAAGAACCGCGAGCGGCACGAGCAGCACACGCTGCAGAAGCTGCTCGGCCAGGTGTTGTCCGCGCTCGGCAGCGACGAGAAGGCCCTGAAGGCCTACCAAGCGGCCAATCAGCTCGACCTCACCGATCAGGAGGCCATCCGCGGCATCGCCGACGTCGCTTTCCGGCTGCAGGATTGGCCGACGGCGCTGACCAACTACCAGAAGGTGCTGACCTCGCTCGGCGAGGACGACCTGGACGACCGCACGTACGTCTACCACCAGCTCGGCCGCATCAAGGAAGAGCAGGGGCAAACGCGCCAGGCGATCAACAACTTCGAAAAGGCGCTGGCCCTCAACGGTGAGCACCGGCCGACGCTCGAGGCGTTGGTGCAGGTGTACGGCAAGAACAACGACTGGAAGCAGGTCGCGGCCTACCAGCGCCAGATCCTCGACAGCATCCACGACGGCGACGAACGCTTCGCGCTCCTGAACGAGATCGGTGAGATCTGGTCCGAGAAGGAGAAGAACCCGGTCAAGGCCATCGAGGCGCTGGAGGAGGCGCTGGAGCTCAAGCCGGAAGATCACGTGCTCTTGCACAAGCTCTTGCAGCTCTATCAGCTCGCCTCCGACTGGCAGAAGATGATCGACACGCTGCAGGCGATCGCCGATCTCGAAGAAAAGCCGGAGCTCAGGGCGCGGTACCTGTACACCCAAGCGCAGATCTACCGTGACAAGCTCGAGGATCACGACCGAGCGGTGGAGCTCTTCAACGAGGCGCTGGATCTGAACCCCAGCTACCTCGAGGCGTTCGAGCGCATCAACAAGGTCCTCACTCAGAACAAGAGCTGGAAGCAGCTCGAGCGCTCGTACCGCAAGATGATCCACCGCATCGCCGGCAAGGGCAACGCAGAGCTCGAGCACACGCTGTGGCATCAACTCGGCTTGATCTATCGAGATCGGCTCGGGCAGGTGGACGAGGCCATCGAGGCGTTCAAGATGGGGTCGAGCCTCAAACCCGACGTCATCCTCGAGCACCAGATCCTGGCCGAGCTGTACGAGTCGACCGAGCGCTTCGACGAGGCGATCGGTGAGCAGCGGCTGATCTTGGCGGCAGAACCGCTCAGCGTGGAGTCGTACCGCGGCCTGTACCGGCTGTACCTGCACAAGCACGCCTACGACGAAGCCTGGTGCCAGGCGGCGGCCATGGCGTTCATGGGCAAGACGGACGAGGAAGAGCAGCGCTTCTTCCAAGACTATCGCCCGGAGGGCATGCTGCCGGTGAAGGGGCGGCTCAACAACGAGCTGTGGGTCAAGCACCTATTCCACCGGGACGAGAGCCTGTTCATCTCGAAGATCTTCGAGATGATCGCCCCCGCTGCGCTGCAGGCGAAAATCGCCCAGCTGCAGCGACAGGGCAAGCTGCCGGTGCTCGACAAGCGCTTCAAGCAGGACCCGATGAACTCGACGGTCACCTTCGCGAAGACCTTCGGGTGGGCCTCGCAGGTGCTGGGCATCACGCCGCCCGAGCTCTACGTGCGCAACGACGTGCCCGGCTCGATCGTCGCCGTGCCCTCGATGCCGCCTTCATCGGTGGCAGGGCAGACGGTGCTGAGCGGCTTCTCGCCGCAGGAGCTGGCGTTCATCTGCGGCAAGCACCTGGCGTACTACCGCGGTGAGCACTACATCCGCACGCTGTTCCCGACCACCTCGGAGCTGACCATCATGTTGTTCGCGGGCGTGATGATCGCGGCGCCGGCGACCCCCATGCCGCCGGACATGGCGCAGCAGATCCGAGCCACGGCTCAGGAGCTTGCCAAGTACATGCAGCCGGTGCAGCTCGAGCACCTCAAGACGGTCGTCAAGCGCTGGATCGAAGAAGGCGCGAAGGCGAACATCAAGAAGTGGAACCAGGCCGTGGAGCTCACGGCGGTGCGCTCGGGGTTCGTCGTGTCCGGCGACCTCGAGATCGCCAAGAAGATCGTCGGGGCCGAGCCGCAGCTGCCGGGCGATCTCTCACCGGCCGACAAGATCAAGGACCTGCTCGTCTACAGCGCGAGCGAGGACTACGCCGAGCTGCGCAAGGCGCTGGGCTTGGCGATCGCCTGAAGCGGAAGCCGGGGTGCGCGCGGTGGTTCGGGTGAGCCACCGCGCGGGCAGGCGCCACGGCCCGGATGCCGCCGCGGCCCGGGGAACGATCGGGCGCGCCCGGGGCGCTACGGGTGTTTGCCGGGGGCGTCGAAGACCAGGCGCAGACCGGTGCCGAAGTTCCAGTGCAGCGCTCGATCCTCGAGGTCGGGTCCGTCCGACTTCGAGAAGTACGTGCCCGCGGCCAGCTCGATGAAGGGGCCGAAGCCGAGGTTCGGGGCGAAGTACCAGTCGCCGCCGAGCTGGACCCGCAGCCACTCCACCCCCGAGTAGGATCCGGCTTCCAGGTTCGTGACGCGGAAGCCGGGGCCCGCGGCGATCCAGGGGTCGAAGCGGACGCCCTGGACCAGGTGATAGCGGACGAACAGACCGGCCGCGATGCTCGACGCGTCGCACGCGCCCGCCTCGCAGGCGTCGTCGCCGTAGCGGATGAACTGGCCCCAGGCGCCAACGGCCACCAGGCGGCTCACGCCGACGCCGAGATCGGCCGTCAGCATCCAGCCCGGATCCATCAAGCTCTGCGGAACGTTCCCCTCGAAGTCGCCGAACGGCAGCGCGAAGCCACCACCGGCGGCCAGGATGAAGTGACCCCCCAGCGTATCGCGCGCCGGGGGCACGGGGACCGGCACGTCATCCGCTTCCTCCTCGGGCGCCGCCACCGCGGGCGGCGGTTCGCCCCCGCTCGGTGGTGAGGCGTCGGCCTCGGCCGGCTGCGCCGCGGGAGGCGCCCCGGCTTCTGGCGCGGGGCTGGCTTCCGGCGTCGGAGCACCGACCGGGTCCGGAGCGGGTGCGTTCCCGGTTGCAGGCGAGGCGGCGGGGCCCGGTTCGGCAGGAGCGGGAGCCGGCGCGCCAGGGGCGGGAGCCGGCGCGGGATCGGAGCCAGGCGGGCCCGACGGCGCCTGTGCGAGCGCGGGCGCCGGCCACGCGGAGAGGGCCGCGATGCCCAGGAGTCGGCAGAAGCGCATGCGCGCCTAAGTACTACAGCGCGCTCCCGCGATCTGGTTTTTTGTGCCCGTCAGGCGGGGCGCCGCTGGCAAAGGACGGGATCGTCCGCGGGGCGCGCAACCAGCCGGTGGGGCGCTCCGATGCGGCGGGCACCATGTTCGACTCTGGCCATGCTCCGGAAAGCGGAAGAACCCTCGAAATCACCGGGCTCGAGCACTACGGTCCCTGGGCCCTGGAGCTCGGCTCGGAGGCTTCCACGCAGGTGGTCCCGCTGGACGCCGGTCGCGAGCTGGTGCTCGGCTCCTCCCCGGCGGCGGACGTTCGGGTCGAGGACCGGGCCGTCAGCAGCCGTCACTGCTCGGTTCAGGTTCGACCGCACGCGGTGCTGGTGCGCGACCTGGGGTCGAAGAACGGCACCTTCGTCGGCTCCGGTCGCGTGCCCGCGGCGGAGCTGCGGGGGGACGGCGCGGCCTTCGTCATCGGTCGGACCAGCGTCCGCCTCTGCCGCACCGAAGACCTCGACGCCGCGCCGCCGGGTGCACCCCTCGACGGCCTGGTGGGTGGCTCCGCCGCCATGCTGCGCGTGGCCGCAGAGGTGCGCCGCCACGCACGGCTGAAGGCGCCGGTGCTGATCCAGGGCGAGTCCGGCACCGGCAAGGACGTCGTCGCGCGGTGCCTCCATGATCTGAGCGGTCGATCGGGCAGCTACGTCCCGCTCAACGTCGGCGCCTTGCAGGAGTCGCTCGCCGACGCGGAGCTGTTTGGCCACCGCCGCGGGGCGTTCACCGGCGCCGTCGCCAACCGCCCGGGCGCCTTCGAGCAGGCGCACGGCGGCAGCCTGTTCCTCGACGAGATCGCCGACCTTGCGCCATCGATTCAGGTGAAGCTCTTGCGCATCGTCGAAGACGGGTTGCTGCGCCCGCTCGGCGCGACCCGCCCGATGCAGGTCGATGTGAGGGTCGTGTCCGCCTCCTGGGCGTCGCTCGAAGAACGGGTGCAGCAGGGTCGCTTCCGGGCCGACCTCTTCCATCGCCTGTCGACGGTGGTGCTGCGGCTCCCGCCGCTGCGCAGCCGCACTTCCGACATCCCGGCTTTGAGCGCGGCGCTGCTCCAGCGGATCGCCGGCGAGACGGGGCGCAAGCGGTTGACGAGCGCGGCGCTCGGACGGCTCGTGTCGTACCCGTGGCCCGGCAACGTGCGTGAGCTGTTCAGCGTGCTGTATCGCGCGGCCGTGGCGAGCGCTGGGCCCAACATCGACGCCGCGCACATCAAGCTAGAGAGCGCACCACGCGCGTCGCATGGCCCCGGCGCCGCGGAGCGCGCGCTGCTCATCTTGGCCCAGCACCACGGCAACGTGAGCGCCGCCGCGCGCGCCGCGGGCGTGGCGCGCAGCACCTTTCGCTCCTGGCTCGAGCGGGCCCGCGCCGAGGGCGCGGACGCGGACGCTTGAGGTCAAAATTCGCCGCTCACCGACATGCCCGCGAAGCGCGCGCCGATCACCGGCACGATCGCCGTGTTGCGCCGCTCGCCTGGCCTGGCCTGCTCCGTCGAGCCGCCGCCGTCGATGAGATAGTAGACGATGGTCCCGGCGGCGCCGACACCGGCGACGACGAACCCCGCGATGGAGAGGGTCTTGAAGCGATCGCCCTCGTCGACGCGATCGAGGTAGCGCTGGCAAGCGGTGGTGTACGGATCGCCTGGCGCCAAGTTGGCGCAGGGGGCGCCCGGGTTCTGGGTGGGCGGATCGCCGGTCCGCGCGGCCTCGCGGATCCTCCCGGCGATGTCGTCGGCGCGGTCGTAGCGGTTCTTCGAGGTGAGCGCGAACCCGATGCCACCCGCAAGGCCGAGCGCAGTGACCCCAGCGCCCACCCACGCACCGGGCGTCTCGGCAAACCAGCTGAAGAAGGATTGGCTGCTGCGATCGTCGAACGTCGCTTCGGTCTCCATCAGCGGGTCGGGTTCGTCGGCGACGGTCGGCGCCGGCGCCTTGCGGGCGGACGGGGTGAAATCGACCGTGGTGCTTTGTCCTGGCTCGGCGATCAGCTCCCGGCGGATCGGCGCGCCCTGCTTGATCGCTTCGAGCTGGTGCGACCCGGGGGCAAGGTACAGGGGCCCTTCGAGGGGCGACACTCCCTGCTCCTCACCGTCGACCAGGATGCGGTAGCCGCTGTCGGGCGTGGTGACGTGCACCTCCGCGACCTTCTCCTTGGCTGCTGCCAAGCCTCTCTCGGCCTCGGCGCGCTCGGGCGACTGCGGATCGGGGTTGGTGCGGAGGTAGCGCGCGAAGTGGGTCGCGGCGTCCGCTTCGTGGCCGGAGCGCAGCTCGCTCTGCGCCAGGTTCAACAACACCGCGGGGTGCTGCTTGAGCGCATACGCCTGCAAAAATGCTGCCCGGGCCTTCTCGTACTCCTTCAAGTCATAGAAGCGCACGCCTTCTTGGAAGCGCTCGCGCGCCATTTCGGTGGCCGCGTCGTCTGCGGATTGTGCACCGACGGGCAGGGTGGACGTGGCGTGCGCCAAAATGCCCGCGAGCAACACGACGCGAGTTGGACGTAGCAGCTGCATGGTCGATGGATCGAGGGGGAACCGGGTCAAACAACGAGGCAGCGGAAGGGCCTTCCCGCTCCGGGGCGCTCAGAAAGGCGCCTCGCGGATGATCTTGCCAGGGCCGGATGGCTTGCGAGCGGCGGGCACCTTGCTGCCCTGAGCGGAGCGCGCCGGAGCGCTGGAGCGAGCGGGCTTGCGCCCCCCAGCAGCCCGCGCGGGAGCGGCCTGGCGCTCCGCGGGCGCAGCGCGCTTGGGGGCACGGTTCGGTGGCGTTCGAGGCTCGATCCCTTCGCCCTCGCTCGCGCTTTCGAGCGGCGGCTCGAGCTCGGCGGCGGGGGGCGGGGGCGCCGGGTGAGCGACCGCGGGAGCTGCCGGCGGCGATGGGGCCTCCGGTGCTGGCGCGTCCGTCGAGCTCAGGCCGAACACGGCCGCCAGCGTCGCCAGGACGCCCGCCGCCGCGAGCGCCACCATCAAGGCGACGTTGCGCTTGCGCGGCGCGAACACGAGGTCCTCGTCGAGCGTCGACCCGCTGGCGGCAACGCTGGCTGCCGGCGCGGCGCTCGAC
>JAEZYZ010000002.1 GCA_023418705.1 Pseudomonadota bacterium
TCTCTCGCCGCTGCCGCCGCTCGAGGTGGCGCGCGCAGCGGCGGCGGGCGATCGCGAACAGCCAGCCGCGCACGCTGCCGTCGCCTCGAAAGCCCGCCAACCCGTCGTAGGCGAGCAGCAGCGTCTCTTGCGTGAGATCTTCGGCCTCTGCCTGCGTCCCGGTCAGCGCCATGCACAGCCGACCCACGGCCAGCGCGTGATGACGCGCGCAGAGCGCGAGCGCCTCTTTCAGCTGCCCACCCCGGATGGCCGCGAGGATCTGCGCGTCGGGATCCGGGCACGGGGCGAGGCCGACGCGGCTCGGGCTGCCGTCGTCCGGTGGGGCAGCGCTGGCGCCCGGCTCTGACCCCCCCGACGTGGCCGAGACCGCCGCATCGCTGGTTTCTGCTTCGACCGATGTCCGAGCTCCCAATGTCGCCTCCCTGACCAAGTGCTCGCGGGCGCGTCCTTCGTGACCGCTTTTTATCCCGTCTTGGAGACAACGGGCGGATCCCCCCAATCTTTCACGCTCCGGAGGGCACTTCGTGGCATTCTTGCCGGGTCTTACGCGGCCCTACATGGGGGCCGTCGCACGCCGAGCTCGCGCTCGACAAGCCAGCGAAGAGCCGGGCTATGATGTCCGCACCGTACCCCCCTATGAAGCCTCTCGTCCCTTGCTTGGCCGTCGCCGTGTGCTGTCTTGCGGCGGAGGCTCACGGCTACTGCCGCACGACGACCTGCTCCGCCTTGCCCGAGGGCTGTGAGATCGACGCCCACGGCTGCCCCGCCAACGGGCGCCCCGTGGCTTGGCCGGAGCCAGCGATCGAGCTGCTCATCGATCCGCGCGGCTCTCCGCGCCGCGGGATCAGCGCGGAGACGACCCGCGCGCTCACCGAAACCGCCGTGCGGCAGTGGCTCGGCAGTGACTGCGGCGGCATCGGGCCGACGATCGACGTCGCAGCGTTGACGGTGGCGGCTCCGGACGTCGACGCCCCATCCGAGCTCGTCGGGTACGACGGCATCAACCTCATCACCTTTCAAGATGATCTCTGGCCGCACATCGCCAGCAACCACGCCGTCGGCCTCACGACGGTGACGTACACCGTGGACACGGGCCGGATCGTCGACACGGACATCGAGATCAACTCGTTCGCGTTCCGGTTCACCGTCGACGACAAGAATATCGACTTCGATCTGCTGGGTCTGCTGACCCACGAAGTCGGACATGTCTTCGGGTTGAACGATCTGCCGACCCCCGGCCCCACCATGTACGGCAGGTACGTCGGCGGTGGACTGGCGGCGCGGTCGCTCGAACCCGACGATCAGGCGGGCATGTGTGCGGTGTATCCGCCGGACCGCTTCCAAAGCCAGGGCGGCTGCCAGGTCTCGGCGCCGTTCGGCGCGCGCGCTCCGGGCGCCGCCGCCCTGCTGGCCTTGCTGCTCTTGCCGCTCCGCCGGCGCAAGCGCACCTGACCGGGGGGGGCATCGGCCAAAGCCGCCGCGGGATGGCAGGCCGCCGAGCGCGGTGCTACCTCGAAGCCCGTGGCAAGCTCCCCCATTTCGGACGCCATTCGCATCCGCGGCGCTCGCGAGCACAACCTAAAAAATCTCGACGTCACCATCCCGAAGCGCAAAATCGTCGTCTTCACGGGAGTGTCGGGCAGCGGCAAGTCGTCGCTCGCCTTCGACACGTTGTACGCCGAAGGGCAACGTCGCTACGTCGAGAGCTTGTCGAGCTACGCCCGCCAGTTCCTGGGCCAGATGGACAAGCCAAAGTACGACACCATCCGCGGCCTGTCCCCGACGATCTCGATCGAACAGAAGACGGCGTCGAGCAACCCGCGCTCCACCGTCGGGACGGTGACCGAGATCCACGACTACCTCCGCGTGCTGTATGCGAGCATCGGGGTGCAGCACTGCCACCGCTGCGGCGCCCGAGCGCGCGGGCAGTCCCCGCTGCGTATGATCGAGGATCTGTATTCGACCTGGCCCGGCGCCGAGGTGCTGCTCCTGGCGCCGCTCGAGCGCCAACGCAAGGGCGAGCACCAAAAGGTTCTGGCAGAGCTCGCCAAGGCCGGGTTCACGCGGGTGCGCCTCGACGGCAAGATCCTGCGGCTCGACGGGCAGCTCCCCACGCTCGACAAGAAGCGCAAGCACGACATCGATCTGGTCCTCGACCGCGTGCGGCTCACCGCTGACAACCGCGCGCGGGTCAACGACTCGGTGGAGCAGGCGCTGCGTGAAGGCAAGGGGCAGCTCGTGGCGGTGGTGGGCGAGCAGGAGCGCAGCTTCAGCCGCGATACGGCGTGCCCGCGCTGTTCGATCTCGTTCCCCGAGCTGGCACCGCAGTCGTTTTCGTTCAACTCGCCGCTCGGCTTCTGCAGCGACTGCAACGGGCTCGGCGCCCGTCCCGAGATGGATCCCAACCTGGTCGTCCCGCGACCCGAGCTCTCCATCCGCGACGGCGCCATCGCCCTGTGGGCGCCAGCGCTGGCGCGCGGCGAGGGCTGGGTGGCCGACAGCATCGAGTGGATCGCCGACACCTTCGGCATCGACCTCGACAAGCCCTGGAACAAGCTGTCCGCCGCGCAAAAGCAGCGGGTGTTGTACGGGGCCAAACGCAGGGGCGAACAGTGGGAGGGGCTGCTGAACCAGCTGATGCGGCGCCTGAAGGCCACCACCAGCGAGGAGATGAAGAGCTACTACTTGCGCTTCTTCTCCCAGCGCCCGTGCGCCCCCTGCGAGGGGACGCGGCTGCGCCCCGAGAGCCGCGCGGTTCGCATCGGTGACACCAGCATCGATCGGCTGTCGCGGCTGCGCATCGACGCGGCGCTCGCCTTCGTCGAGGGCCTGGAGCTGTCGGACATGGACGCCCGCGTCACCCACGAGCTCCGGCGAGAAATCGCCGCCCGCCTCGGGTTTTTGGTCAACGTCGGCCTCTCGTACCTCAGCCTCGATCGGGCGAGCGCCACCCTGTCCGGTGGCGAGAGCCAGCGCATCCGCCTGGCGTCCCAAATTGGGTCCGAGCTCACCGGGGTCATCTACATCCTCGATGAGCCGTCGATCGGCCTCCACCAGCGCGACAATCAAAAGCTGATCGCCACGCTCGAGTCGCTGCGCGATCTCGACAACTCCGTGATCGTGGTCGAGCACGATGGCGAGACGATGTTGGCCGCCGATCACCTGATCGATTTCGGGCCGGGCGCCGGCGAGCTCGGCGGCGAGGTCGTCGCCGAAGGCACCCCGGCAGAGGTGATGGCGCACCCGGCCTCGCTCACCGGCGCCTACCTGTCCGGACGCAAGACCATCCCGGTGCCCGAGCGGCGCCGCGCCGGCAACGGACACACGCTGTCGATCATCGGGGCCGCCGAGAACAACCTCGACGACATCGACGTTCATTTCCCGCTCGGCACCTTCGTCGCGGTCAGCGGGGTCAGCGGCGCCGGCAAATCGACCCTGATCAACGGCGTCCTGTACCCCGCGCTGGTCGCCGAGCTGATGGGGGAACGGCGGACGGCTGGACGGCACCTGCGCATCGAAGGCGTCGAGCACATCGACAAGATCATCGCCATCGATCAGCGCCCGATCGGGCGAACGCCGCGCTCCAACCCCGCCACCTACACCAAGGTGTTCGATGCGATCCGCGATCTGTACGCGGCCACGCCCGAGGCGCGCGCGTTCGGGTTCGGCGCCGGGCGGTTCTCGTTCAACGTCAAGGGGGGTCGCTGCGAGGCCTGCGCGGGCGACGGCGTGCGGCAGGTCGAGATGCATTTTCTCCCCGACGTCTACGTCACCTGCGACGAATGCCACGGACGGCGCTTCAACGAGGCGACCTTGCGCGTGACCTACAAGGGCAAGACCATCGCCGACACGCTGGCGATGAGCGTTCGTGAAGGGCTCGAGCAGTTCGCCGCGCACCCGGCCATCACGCGCGGCCTGAAGACGCTCGCCGACGTCGGGCTCGGGTATCTGCAGATCGGGCAGCCCTCCCCCACCCTGTCCGGCGGCGAAGCGCAGCGCATCAAGCTCGCCCGGGAGCTGTCGCGGGCCAGCACCGGTCGCACCCTCTACGTCCTGGACGAGCCGACCACGGGGCTGCACTTCGCCGACGTCGAACGGCTGCTGTCGGTGCTCTCGCGCCTGGTGGATGCCGGCAACACCGTGATCGTCATCGAGCACAACCTCGACGTCATCGCGCACGCCGACCACGTCATCGACCTGGGCCCGGAGGGCGGAGAGGCCGGCGGCCGGGTCGTCGCCTGTGGCACGCCGGAGGCGCTGGCGCGCTGCCGCGACAGCCACACGGCGTCCTACCTGAGGCCGTTGCTCCGCGCCGCGGGTCGGACGCCGCGCTCGGTCAACGGGGCTCAGCGCGCCGCGCTGCGGGCCCCCTGCTGACGGCGGCGGGTGGCGCACGCCGCTGGCCGCCGGCGCGTCGGTGCCGGCGGGTCGAGACCGAGCTCTCCTGCGAGCGCGAGGGCGTCGAACGGCGCCTTCACCTTGGCATCGTTGTCGAAGTAGACGTACACGTCGCGCCCCGCCACCCGGCGAGCCGGCGCCCCGATGCGCACGGCGTCCTCGGGCTCGGAGCCCTGGCTCCAGGCGCGCACGCGCCGCGCCCAGCGGCCGATGGCCGCTGGCGAGTACCCGCTGGTGTAGAGCTCCTCGGCGCCGTGCAGTCGGACGTACATGAAGTCAGTCGTCACGTCTTCGAGGTACGGCCACTTGCCGGCGGTGTCCGCGACGACCAGCGCGATGCCATGGCGGCGCAGCAGCGCGATGAACGCCTCGGAGCGGCAGCTCTCGCTGCGGATCTCGACCGCGTGGCGGAGGGGCATCGAGCAAGTCGCCCGAGTGAAGCTCCGCCCTTCGAGGCGCTCGTCGTGTTTGCGGGACAGCGCCGCGGCCTCGTCGCTGCTCTGCGGCAGCAGCGAGAAAAATCGCTCGAAGCGCTCGTCGAAGGGCATCCGCTCGGGAAACTGCCACAGGATCGGGCCGAGCTTCGGCCCCAGACACAAAAGCCCGGACGCGAAGAAGTTGGCGAGCGGCGTCTCCACGTCGCGCAGCTTCTTCATGTGGGTGATGAAGCGGCCGCCCTTGACGGCGAAGACGAAATCGTCGGGCGTCTGCTCGCGCCAGTGCTCGAAGGACTCCGGGCGCTGCAGAGAGTAAAAGGATCCGTTGAGTTCGATCGATCGGAAGCAGCGCGCCGCGTACTCGAGCTCCTGCCGTTGCGGCAGCCCCTTCGGGTAGAACTCCCCTCGCCACCCGGCATAGCGAAAGCCCGAGATCCCGACGCGAATGTCCGCCAAACAGCACCTCCGTCCTCTTCCGGCCGCTAGAGCACCGGGACGCTCGGTCGATCGGCCACGGTGTGCACCAAGACCTCGAGCCAGCGCCGGACGTGAGCGAACATCAAGAATTCATCGTGCACCCGGCGCTGGGCGCTCAGCGCGTAGGCGTCCCGCCCCTCGATGTCGTTCAAGAGCTCGACCAATGTCGCCTCCACCTGAGCCGGCTCCGATGGGTCGGCCGAGAGCCGACCGTCGATGCCATCTCGGATCTGCTGGCGGATGCCGCAGGCGGACGAGCCCAGCACGGCGATGCGCTTCCACATCGCCTCGGTCACGGTGAGCCCGAACCCCTCGCGCAGCGAGTTTTGGACCACCACGCTCGAGCAGCGCTGCAGGGCGTTGACCATGAGGTGGTTCTCGCGCCGGGAGGTCATCGGCAGGCTCAGCAGCACGACGTCCTTCTGCATTTGCCGATCCAGAGCGCGGTAGCTCTCGACCAGCCTCCCGAGCACCTCCGTCGCCTCCGGATCGTCCGCCACCGAGGCGGGCTCCGGCCCCGCCAACACCAGCCGCGCGAGCTGCACCCGCCGCCGCTCGTGTGGGGTGAGCTCGATCTCACCGCTCGCGGCTCGCCGCTTCATGCGCGTGAACGCCTCGAGCAGCGGCTGCCAGCCCTTGAGCCGATCCCAGCGGGAAATCTGAGTGACGATGGTGCGAAATAGAAGGCCGATCTCCTCGGGGCGGTCGGCGGGCCCAAAGCTGCCGTCTGGCTGCAGCCGCTCGGCCTGTCGTTCGAACGGCGGCGTGCTCACGGGATGCCGCGACTCGATCAGCCCGGCGCAGGTGAGCACGCCAGCCACCATGTGCGGGGTAAGCTCGCGATTTTTGAAGCTCAACGGATCCAGCGAGGGGTGGATGATGCTGACCTTGTTGGTCAAATAGCGAGGAAGGTACTCCGGCGCCGAGAAGACGGCGTGGTCGTAGGCGGTGACGTACGGCTCCAAGAACTGCCAGGCGGCCTCCGTCTGCTGGGTCGTCTCGTCCAGGCCGATGTGACAACGCCAGATCGCAGGGAGGCCGAGCTGCTGCTTGATCAGCGCGCCCATGCCGGCTGGCTGCGGATCGTGGCACACCAAGATGTCGTCCGGGGCCAGCATCGGCAGCATTTCGCGCGCGAGCGCTCCGCTCACGCGGCGATAGAGCTGTTGCTGGTGGCCGTTCACGACGGGTTCACCCGCGCCGTGAATGAGGTTGTGCAGCTGTTTGGTGAGCCCGAAGAACTCGGCCTGGTCGGTGGCCATCACGACCCACTCGCAGTCGACCCCGACCTGCCGCAACAGCGAGACGAGCTTTGGCAGCATCTCCGCGACGCCGCCGCCGTGCGCGGCCGAGTTGACCATCCACACCTTGCGCCCCGACAAGCGCGGCACCAGGGCGGCGGCCTCCGTCCTGAGATCGAGCACCGCGCGGGTGAGCTGAACGTTCTTCTCGTAGTCGGAAAGTGAATACGATCGTTCGATTGGGATCGTCTGGATCACTGCTCGTCCGCTGTTTGGAGAAGCGCTGGGGCGACCTGAACGACCTAAGCACGCCCCGAGCCCCGAACAACGGCGAAGGCGCCGGTTTTTCTCGCCGTTTTCGCCCGCGGTGGAAGCCTCGCCGTGCGCCCGACGCTTTGGTGGGTAAAGCCGCGACAGCGCCGCGCGCGTCACTTCACCGCGAGATCGCCGATCCGCTTTTCGAAGCGGATCGCGACGCGGTAGCGCCAGAGCCGCGCGTCGCTGCCGGAGCGAGAAGAAATCCGGACGACCTGACCGGCGGTGCTGATGGCGACGTCGCCCTTCAAATACAGATCGATGTGCACCCGCTGGCCAGGCTGATACGCGCGCCGGGTGAGCAGCAGCGCGCCGGATTCGCTGATGTCCCGCGTGAGCCCGAGCGAGGACATGTCACGCCGCCCGTCGAGCGCCGCTGGGATGCTCGATGGCGAGCGCTTCGCGCTGCGCCGCTCGCGGTTTTCCCCCGGCTCGCCGAGGGATAGCTCGAGCTCTCGATTCAGCTCGAGCGCGGACTGAAACCGCTCGTCGGGGTTCTTGCGCGTCGCCCGTTCGAACCAGTCGTCGAAGCCGAGCGGCAACATCGCCAGCTCGGAGGGCGGGCGCGCCGCACCGTTGACCACGGCCATCAGCACGTCCGCGATGCTGCTGCCGTCGAACGGCAGCTGCCCGGTCACGCACTGGTAGGCGATCACCGCCAGCGCCCAGAGATCCGAGCGTCCGTCCACTTGCCCGCCTTCGATCTGCTCCGGGCTCATGTAGTAGGGGGTGCCGAGCATCGTGCCCGTGGTCGTGAGGGTGCCGTCCTCCGCATACAAGAGCTTGGCCACCCCGAAGTCGACGACCTTCACGAACGGATCGCCTTCGTGCAAGAGCACGATGTTGGCCGGCTTCAGGTCCCGGTGGACGACGCCGCTCTGGTGCGCTTTGTCGATCGCACGAGCGATCTGCGACAGGATCCGCAGCGCGACCTCCGGACGCAGGTACCGCTCGCGTAGCAGCCGATCGGCCAGCGTCTCGCCGTCGAGGTACTCCATGACCATGAACGGACGGCCGTCGGCGATGCCGTAGTCGAAGACCTGGACCACGTGCAGGCTCCGGAGCTCCGCGACCGCCTTGGCTTCGAGCAAGAAGCGGCGGGCCGCCGATTCGCTGCGAGACAGCTCGGCCGACAGGAACTTGATGGCCACCAGGCTGTGCAGCGCGGTGTGCTCCCCCAGCCAGACCACGCCCATGCCGCCGCTGCCGATCTCGCGCTTGAGTCGGTACCGATCGGCGATGACGGTTCCCGCACGCACCGACAGAGAATACGTTGCGCAAGGCGGCAGCGCCACAGCGGGGCGAGCGCCGCTTGGCGGCCGGCCTCGGGAGCTCACCACGACGCGACGCGCCCGCGCGCGGAGCGCCGAAGGCGGCACCCAGGCGGGAATTTTCGTCAGCGACGGCCGTTCCCCTCGCCTTGCTCCCGCGCGCCCTCGCGGCCGCGGTCCGGCGGCGAGGGTTCCCCGAGATCGGCCTCGGGAGACGCGGGCCGCTCGGCTGCGCCGCTTCCCGAGGTCGGGCTGGAGGGCGCCGCTGCAGAGCCGGCCGGCGGCAGCTGCGGCGGTGGGCGGGGCTCAGGCGGCGCGACGATGACTCGAAGGTCCCGGCTGCGTCCTGCCGCTCGCCCCGCGCCGACGCGCAGCAACAGCTGCGCGACCAGCACAGCCAGCGCCGCCCAGGTCAGCAGGGTGACGCCGGTCAGCAGCCGCAGGCAGAGCAGCCCCCAAAACACGGCGCTCAGCAGCTCGAAGCCCTGCCGGCCGCGCAAGAAGGCGCGCCCGTGTCGAGCGGCCATGAACAGCATGAAGCCGGCCAGAAGCCAGACGATGATGCGAGCGCTGGGCATCGCTCAGGCGTCCAGGCCGGCGCGTTCGTGGATGGCCCGCCGGAAACGTTTCGGATCTCGAAAGAGCTCGTCGCAACGATCCCAAGCGAGATCGGCGAGCGCCCCCGGTTGGCGACCGAGCGCGCATTGGACGTAAACCGCTTCCCGCAGCAACGGCAAGAACTCTCGACCGCAGGCCGCGTCCCAGTCTGTCGCGGACAGACCGCCGCGTTCGCGCGCGTTCTCGAAATCGACCAAGAGCGCCTCGAGGGGCGCCGGACACGCGATCAGGTTTTGCAGCTGCACGTCGCCGTGGATCACACCCGCGGCGTGCAAGCGCCTCAAACGCTCGAACGCGTCCTCCAACAGGCGCCACAACCCGGCCGCGCTCGCCAAGCCGAGATCCAGAGCGGCCGACACGTTGCTCTCTTCTGGGTCGGTGCCAAACGGGGACAGCCGGTGGTACGGCTGCCCCGGCAGCAGGCACGCCCGAAAGACGCCCCGCGACCAACCGATGGGCGGCGGCACGCCAATGACGGCGCTCGCCCGCGCCTGCATGTCGAACTCCCGCTCTGGATCGCAGCGCAAGCGCCCCGGGTAGTACGTCTTCTTGAAATGCAGCGGGTACTCTCGGGCGAGCGGGTGCTGCTCGCGCGTGGCTTGCCCAGCGATCACGAGCTCCGCCGTCATCAGCGGCGTTCCTCCCGACTTGTGCGTCGCGATCGTGCGCACCACGAAATCCCGCGCTGGAGGCCGATCGACGAGGATGGCCAGCTCGGCGGCCAAGAGCACGTGGTGCCGCGGCGAAACGGCGATGGGCCGATTGTCTTGCATGCCGATGATCGACGGATCCACCTTGGGGCGCGCCGACCCGCCTCATTTTCCGCGACAAACCATGCGTGCTGCAAACCGTTTGTTCGTCCGGGGCTGCGAGCCCTCGCCTCGGCCACGGCCTCGGGGGCACGGACATGTTTCGCGGGGACACACCCGGGGGCGCGCCGTGCGCCGCGTCGGGGCTTACGGCTCTATAGCCGATCATCGCCTGACAATCGCGGGACCATTGCCCGACAGTCACCGAAGCCCTTCACGGCCCTCTCGGGCAGCACCGGATAATATTCCGGATAAAACGGCACTTCGGAGGCGCGATCGAGCCCTGGCCTCGAACGAATCCCGGCCACGTAGGGGAAAACTTCTGCTAGCGTTCGGGCCTCCGCCCGCTCGGCCTTCAAGCTCGAACGCGCGGGGTCAAGGCTATAAAGCCCTCGCTAGCAAGGATTGCGCAATGAGCCTCACGAACCACGTCGTCTTCAATGATCCCAATCTCGCCCGCCGCTATGCCGATTCGCGCATTCCCATGTCGACGCTTTATGAGGCGTACTTCGATGGTGCCATCGACATTCCCGGCGACATTTACGCGCTATTGCGCAACCGAAATCTCTACGTCAAGTACACCATCACGAAGCAGCACCTGAAGTGGGCCGTGACCAACTTCGTCCCCGAGGTCGCCATCCACTCCAAGTCTCAGGACAAGCGCATCGTCCGCGAGCACTACGATCGCGGCAATGACTTCTTCGGCTGGTTCCTCGGCGAGCGGATGGTCTACACGTCCGCGTTCTTCGAGCACGAGGGGGAGTCGCTCGAGCAAGCTCAAGACAACAAGATGAGCCGGGTGTGCAGGAAGCTGCAGCTCAAGCCGGGCGAGCGCTTGCTCGACATCGGCTGCGGGTGGGGGACCCTGACGCTGCACGCCGCCAAGCACTTCGGTGCCGACGCGACCGGCGTGACGATCGCCGAGCGGCAGACGGAGTTCGGCAATGGCCGGATCGCGGCTGCGGGCCTCTCCGATCGGGCTCGCATCCTGTGCTCGGACTATCGCGACATCCCCAACCAGAAGTTCGACAAGATCTCCAGCCTCGAGATGGTCGAACACGTCGGCGTGAAGAACCTGGTCGCATTCTACGAGCAGGTTCGAGACCTGCTGAGCGACGAGGGGTTGTTCTTCCTGCAGTGGACCGGCCTCCGGCGTGGCCTGCGCCCCGAAGACCTCATCTGGGGCCTGTTCATGAACAAGTACATTTTCCCCGGCGCCGACGCGAGCCTCTGCCCCTCCGCGATGCTCAAGGCGATGGAGAAGGCGGGCTGGGAGACGTTCAGCGTCGACAACGTCAGCATGCACTACGCCTACACGATCAAGCGCTGGCACGATAACTGGATCAGCAACAAGGACGCGGTCGTCGCGGCCTACGGCGAGCGCTGGTACCGCATCTGGCACTTCTTCCTCGCGTGGTCGACCATCATCGCCGAGCAGGGCAACGCCGCCTGCTTCCAGGTGGTGCTGAACAAGAACCTGGATCACTTCGACCGCGGTCGCTGGATCCGCGCGTCGACCGAGACCCACCGATCCCAGCAGGCGCACCGCCCCGCCGGCAACGGCAACGGCGTCGAACACCCGGTGCTTCAAGCCCAAAGCAGCTGACGTCGACGCCACCCGGCATCGACCGGCTCCCGGCTCCCGGCTCCCGGCTCCCGGTTCCCGGCTCCCGGCTCCCGGCTCCCGGCTCCCGGCTCCCGGCTCCCGGCTTCCGGCTTCCGACCGGCCTCCGGCTCCCGGCATCGAGAGCCGTGCCGAGCCGCTCGCGCCCGCACCCAGTGCCCGCTGTCCCCCTTGGGGGCGGCGGGCACTGCCGTATGCGAGCCGGCGCTTCGAGGCCGGCGGCACCGTCGCACGCGAGCCGGTCCCTTCGAGGCCGACGGCACCGTCCGTCGCAAGCGACCCGTCCCGTCGAGGCCGACGGCACCGTCGCATGCGAGCCGGCGCTTCGAGGCCGGCGGCACCGTCGCATGCGAGCCGGCGCTTCGAGGCCGGCGGCACCGTCGCATGCGAGCGGGTCCCTTCCCGGCCGGCGGCACCATCGCACGCGCCCCGTCGCCGACCGCGCCGCTCTGTTCTCCGGTCGCTGACCGCGCTCGGTTCCGACATTCCTGCTGCCGCCCCACAGTCCAGCATTGCTGCGGCCGCTCCCCGCTACGCCGATCTCTGAGGCGCTCCGGTGGTGCCAGCGCCCTCGCCCGCGCTCCTGTTCCGCGTTGGCGCGAACCCCGCGAAGCTCCGCACCCCCGCGAAGCTCCGCACCCCCGCGAAGCTCGGCACCCCGCGAAGCTCCGCACCCCGCGAAGCTCCGCACCCCCGCGAAGCTCCGCACCCCCGCGAAGCTCCGCACCTGCGCCGAAGCGCGCGACCTCCGCGCTATGCCCAATCGTCAATCAAACCTTGATCTGGAGCGCCAGACGCGAACCCTCCAAGCGCATGGCCCTGATGGCTCCGGAAAATCTGCTGCAGCCCGTTCCGGAAAATCTGCTGCAGCCCGTTCCGGAAAATCTGCTGCAGCCCGTTCCGGAAAACCTGCTGCAGCCGTTCCGGAAAATCTGCTGCAGCCGTTCCGGAAAATCTGCTGCAGCCCGTTCCGGAAAATCTGCTGCAGCCCGTTCCGGAAAATCTGCGGCTCCACGGCGAAAGGAGCCAGCGGAATGAGCGGAATGATTTGGGCGCTGATTTTGGCGATCATGGGGATGTTGATGCCGAAGCTACCCGCTGGATGCGAGCAGGGAGAGATGAGCTCGCCGGCAATCATCTGGACGATCTGACCAACCGCAGAGTTTCTGGAAAAGACGCCGCAGAATTTCCGGAACCCACATGGTCGGAAACGGAGAACACGCTGACGGCCATGCGCACCAGACGCAAAACCTCCCGAAAGGGCCACCCATCGACCTGCGAATTTCGCCCCTGCCCCCCAATCGCGAAATTTGAAGCCCGCGTGCCTCACCACCAACCCGCCCATCGACCTCCAAATTTCGCCCCTGCGCCCCCAGTCGCGAAATTTGAAGCCGCATGCCCCACCATCAACC
>JAEZYZ010000412.1 GCA_023418705.1 Pseudomonadota bacterium
GCCTCCGGCGGGAACCAGCCCGGCTCGGGCGGCACCGGAACGGGGGGTGCGGCCCCGAGCAGCGGTGGCAGCACGCCGGGCCCGGGCGGCTCCGCCGGCAGCTCGGGATCGAGCAGCGGTGGCATGGGCGGCGCACCGAGCCCCGATCCCGACTGCGGCACCCGCGCCTGGGCCTGCTGGCCCATGCCGAACCCGAGCGGCTCCGGTCTACCGAACCCGGCGAGCTATCGCGACGAGGGCGACGTCGTGCACGACGAGGTCACCGGGCTCGTCTGGCAGAAACAGGCGCCGTCGGAGACGTTCACCTGGCAGGCCGCGCTCGATCACTGCGCGGCTCTCGACCTCGGCGGGCGCTCCGACTGGCGTCTGCCGAGCCGCGTCGAGCTGATGAGCATCATGGACTTCACGGCCTCCGGTGCGAAGCTCGACGCCTCGGCCTTCCCCGGCGCTCAGGGCGGTTTTCACAAGACCGCCTCCGACTGGGTGCTGACCATCTTGCAGACGGGCGCCGGCAGCGGCCGTGATTTCGCCTGGGCGTTCAACCTGTCCGACGGCATCGTCTCCAACGCCTACTCGAAGGCCGAGCCAGCGAGGCTGCGTTGCGTGAGCGGCGGCAGCCAAAGCGGCGAAGCGCCAGGGACGGTGGCCGTGCGCCCGCCGGACCAATACACGCTGGTGGCCGAGGGCGAGGTCCGCGACAACTACACTGGGCTCGTCTGGGAGCGGGGCTATTCTTCCGCGCAGCTCAGCTGGCAGGACGCCGTGGCCTATTGTGAAAACCTCGCGCTCAATGGGCAGAGCTGGCGCCTGCCCAGCATCCGCGAGCTGTCGACGTTGGTGGACGAAGCGCTGGTCGCGCCCTCCATCGACCGCGATTGGTTCCCCGACACGCGCTACGGTGCTCGCAGCAACCACTGGTATTGGGCATCCCACACCGCGCAGAACAACCCGAACGCCGCTTGGGCGCTCAACTTCGACGACGGCTTCACGGGCTTCAACGCCGGCAGCGAAGGCGCCTGGAACCATTTCACGCAGGGCTGGGCCAAATGCGTCCGCTAGCCGGGCAGGCGCGGCGCCGCAGCGCTTGCCAAGCGGGCGCAGCGGGTGCACAAGTGCGCCCTGATGCGCACCGAGACCATCGGCTCATGGACCGTTCGCCTGGCGGGGGGAGAGGATCGCGAAGGCGGTGGCGATGGTCCGATGGTGCTGCTGCTGCATGGCTACGGCGCTCCTGGCACCGACCTGGTGCCGCTCTGGCGTGAGCTCGCCCTGCCGCCGGCAGTGCGCTTCGCCTTCCCGGAGGCGCCGCTGGCGCTCGACAGCGAGAGCCTCGGCCTGCCCCCGGGCTACGACGCCCGCGCGTTTTGGGACATCGATCTGCTCGCCCTGCAGCTCGCGGTCCGCAAAGGACAGCTCGAGGCGATCCGCCGCCACGTCCCGCCTGGGCTCGCCGACGCCCGCGCCGGCCTGGCCCGCGTCGTCGCCGGCCTCGAGCGGCACCACGGCGTCGACCCTTCACGGCTCGTCATCGGGGGGTTCAGCCAGGGCGCGATGCTCGCGTGCGACTACGCTTTCCGGAGCGAGACGCCGCTCGCCGGCCTCCTGGTGCTCAGCGGCATGGTCCTGTGCGAGGACGACTGGACCGCCTGCCTGCCGAATCGCGAAGGGCTCCGCGTGTTTCAAAGCCACGGCCTCAGCGACCCGCTGCTGCCAGTCGAGCTAGGACAGCGCTTGCGCGAGCTGATGCTGGATGCCGGGCTCGAGGTCGAGTGGGTCGAGTTCCGTGGCGGCCATGGCATCGGCGCGCCCGTGCTCGAGCAGCTCTCCGCCTTCCTGCGCCGGCAGCTCGAGGCCGGCGCGTGAAGCTCGCGGCGATCGACATCGGCACCAACTCCATTCACCTGGTGATCGTCGAAGCCGCGAGCGACGCGTTCGAGGTGATCGACCGCGAGAAGGAGATGGTGAAGCTCGGAGCGGGGCTGTTTCGCGCCCGGCGGCTGAGCGATCGGGCCTACGAGGAGGGGCTCGACGCGCTGCGGCGCTACTGCAAGCTCGCCGAAGCGCGCGACGTCGACGAGGTGCTCGCCGTGGCCACCAGCGCCTGCCGCGAAGCGCGCAACGGCGAACAGTTCCTGGACGACGTGCTCGCCCAGACCGGGGTGCGGCCGCGCGTCATCTCCGGCCTGGAAGAGGCTCGCTTGATCCATCGGGCGGTGCGCCACGCGCTCGACCTGCGCGGACAGCGGGTCCTGGTGCTCGATATCGGCGGCGGCAGCGTCGAGACCATCGTCGGCGACGAGGAGCGCGCGCTCGCCCGCGACAGCATGCGCCTGGGCGTGCAGCGGCTGCGCGATCGCCTGGGCGGCGAGCCGCTCTCGAACAAACGCCTGCACGAGCTCCGAGGCTACGTGCGGGGCGTGGCGCAGGATTTCTTCGAGACCGCGCGCGAGCACGCCTTCACGCGCGTGGTCGGCACCTCGGGCACGATCAAAACCCTGGGGGAGGCCGCTCACCTGCTGGCGGGTGGAGCTCCGTTTCGGACGGTGAACGCGCAGCGAGTCCGGCTCAAGGATTTGACCGAGCTCAGCAAGCGGCTGGTCGCGCTGCCAGAGAAGGACCGGGCGGCGGTCCCGGGGCTCGGCGCCGAGCGCAGCGACGCCATCCACCTCGGCAGCGTGCTGTTGGTCGAGCTGCTCGAGCTGGCGCGCGCGAACGAGATCACGCTGTGCGACGCCTCGCTGCGCGAGGGAGTGATCCTGGACTACCTCGACCGGCACGGCACGGCCGCCTTCGAGCCGGCGCCGCCGCTCGACGTGCGACGGCGCAGCGTGGTCGAGCTGGCAAGGAAGTACGATCGCGACGACGCACGCGAGCGCCACATCGCGGCGATCGCCTTGCAGCTGTTCGACCAGACGCGCAGCTTGCATGGTCTGTCCGACGAGCACCGCAGCCTGCTCGAATACGCCGCCCTGCTGCACGGCGTGGGCGAGCAGATCGGCTTCAAGGGGCGCCACAAGCACTCGCGCTACATCATCCGCCACTCGCAGCTGCGCGGCTTCAACGACGAAGAGACCGAGCTCTTGGCGTCGATCGTCCGCTACCACCGCCGCAAACCGCCCGACGCTCGGGACAAGGAGTTTCGCCGCTTGTTCAAGCCCCAGCGCCGGCTGGTCGAGGTGCTATCGGCGCTCCTGCGGCTCGCGGTGGCGCTCGATCGCGGGCGCAGCCAGGTCGTCAAGCGGGTCGCCTGTCGCGTCGTCGGCGACGTGCTGGAGGTGACCGCCTACGGCACGAGCGATCTGGACCTGGAGATCTGGGCCGCCGACGAGCGCAAGCGCCCGCTCGGCGTGGCGTTGGGGCGGCGCGTCCGCATCGTGTCGGGCGCGGCGCCCGAGCCCGAAGCTTGAGGCCGACGAGCGGCGTTCAATCCACGACCAGCACGAGCGCGCCGGTGTGCGTCCCGGCGCGCAGATCCCCGAGCGCCCGCTCCGCCTGCTCGAGCGGGTAGGCGTGCACCTCCGTCTGCACCGGGACACGCGGCGCGAGCTCGAGGAACTCGAGGCCGTCCCGCCGCGTGAGGTTGGCGACCGACGCGAGGCTGCGCTCGCCCCACAGCCACTCATACGGGAACGATGGGATGTCGCTCATGTGGATCCCCGCGCAGACCACCGCGCCGCCGCGCTCCACGGCGCGGAGCGCCGTCGGCACCAGCTTCCCGTCCGGCGCGAAGATGATGGCCGCGTCCAGCGGCTCGGGCGACGGCTCGTCCGAGCCGCCCGCCCACTCGGCGCCCAGCCGCCGGGCGAACTGCTGCCCGCTCACATCACCCGGACGGGTGAACGCGAACACCCGGCGGCCTTGGTGGCGCGCCACCTGGGTGATGATGTGCGCCGCCGAGCCGAAACCGTAGAGCCCGAGGCGTTCGGCGTCCCCGGTCATCGAGAGCGCTCGATAGCCGATGAGGCCAGCGCAGAGCAGCGGCGCCGCTTGCAGGTCGGGATAGGAGCCGGGCAGCGGCAGGCCGAAGGCGGCGTCCACCGTCACGTACTCGGCGAACCCGCCCGGCCGGTGGAACCCGGTGAACTCGGCCTTGTCGCACAAGTTCTCCTTGCCGCGTTGGCAGTAGCGACAGCTGCCGCAGGCGCGGCCGAGCCACGGCACGCCGACGCGCTCGCCCGGCGCGAAGCCGTCGACCCGAGCGCCGGCCTCGACCACCGTGCCGACGATCTGGTGTCCGAGCACCAGCGGCAGCCGAGCGCCCGAGAGCTCACCGTCCCGCAGGTGAAGATCGGTGCGGCACACGCCCGAGCAGCGCACCCGCAAGAGCAGCTCGCTCGGCCCCGGCTTCGGGATCGCGATCTGCCGCGGCACCAGCGGGCTCCCAGGCTGCTCGAGCTGCTGAGCGCGCATGAGCTCACTCGCCGTCACGTCGCTCCCCCACAACGCCAACATGGCTAGCCACTGACGCGGCCTGGAGCACCGATCCGTTTGCCAGACTGGAGAATCCCGATGAATTCGGGGCCCCATCGAGTGAGGGCCCCGAGCTCATCGGGAGACCCTCTCGTTTGCTCACGGATCCGTGCTCTAGATGGTCTCATATTCCGCGACAAACGCTTTGCTCCTACAAACCGTTCGTCGCTCTAGCCTAAATCAGCGGGCGCGATTCTGCTACGCCACGTGGGGCTCGCCGCGCCGCGGACACGGGGGCGGTGGGCACTCAGGCGCAGGTGCCGAGCCACTCGGCGAGCTCCAGGACCTCGGCCGTCACGGGCACCTGCGGCGCTGCAGCCGCCGCCCCGATCCGGGCCCACAGGGCGGCCCAGAGCAGCTCCCCGAGGGTCTCGGGGCGCGTGGGCGAGCGCGCCGCGGCACCGCCAGCGGTGAGGCGAGCCGGCAGCAGGCCCAACTGCGCGACATCGCGCGCCCTCCGGTCGAGCAGCCGTTGCCCGACCTCCGGATGCTCGACCTGTAGGGCGAACACCTCTCGCACGAGAAAAACGTGGCGGCGCAGCACCTCTGCGTAGCGCGACAGGCGGTCGAAGGCGGCCTCCCGGTCGCTCAGGGTGGGCACGGGCTGCTCCCAGGCGGCTGCGGCCGCCCGCTCGAACCGCTCCGCGGCGGCCAGCAGGATCTGCTGCTTGTTGCGGAAATGGTAGTAGAGGTTGCCCGGGCTGATGTTCGAGGCTCGGGCGATGTGGTTGGTCGAAATGGCCGCGCTGCCCGAGCGGTTGAAAAGCTCGACCGCGATGTCGACGATGCGCTGCTTGGTGGGAGCCATCCCTGTGGCGTGATTAGAGCATCTGCTCTAATCCCCGCCAAGCTCCTTATGTGCCCGGGCTGGCAACCCGCCCGATTCCCTGTTACCTGGCGAAGCTTCGCCAAAGCCGCGCCCCCGCAAGCCCTCCCAATGAGCTCCGCTACCCAAAATTCCAAAGAGAACGCTGCCCGCCCCCGCTCGTCGGCCGACGACGACGAGGAGCTCGAGCGCATCGTGCGCGAGGAGGAGCAGGCGCTCGGCCGTGTCATGGATCACCTGGCGAGCCAGGCCCAGGCTCGCCGGCAAAAGGCCAGCCAACACTCCGACTACGACAGCCAACTGCTCGCGCTCCGCGACGAAATCGCCTGCGCCAGGCTGGAGGACATCCCGCCCCTGCTCGAACAGATGGAGCGGCTGCAGAGCTTGTCGGCCCGCCGGCGGGAGATCGTCGAGGGCTTCGTCGATCCGCGCTCCCCTTATTTCGGCCGGTTGGTGCTGGAGGAGAACGGACGGCGCCGCGAAGTGATGATCGGGCGCACCACCTACCTCGACACGTCCGCGGGCATCCGCATCGTCGACTGGCGGGACGCTCCCGTCAGCCGCCTGTATTACCGGTACGAGGAGGGCGACGACTACAACGAGACCTTCGGCGACCGCGAAGTCGAGGGCGAGGTCATCACCCGCCGCAGCGTCACCATCACCGACCGGCGGCTCCGCCGCATCGCGTCCCCTCAGGGCACCTTCGTCCAGAACAGCCAGTCCGGTTGGCGGCGCCTCTCGGGTGACGCCGGCAAGCTCACCGGCGGTCAAGGGACGGCGGCGCGGGCCGAGCAGCACCACCGGCCCGGGCGGCTCGGTATCGGCGACGGCGAGGAGCGCGAAGACCGGCACCTGAAGGAGATCACCGCGCTCATCGATCGGCGGCAGTTCGAGTTCATCACCCGCCCGGATTCGGGCTTGGTCGTGATCCAAGGCGGCGCTGGCAGCGGCAAGACCACCATCGGGCTGCACCGCCTGGCCTACCTCGCCTTCAACGACAAGCGCCGGTTTCGGCCGGATCGGATGCTGGTCGTCGTCTTCAACGACGCCCTGGCCCGCTACATCTCCCAGGTGCTGCCCGCCCTGGACGTGGCCGGCGTCGCGATCCGCACCTACGAGGACTGGGCCCAGCGGCTTCGAACGGCTCACTTGCCTGCGCTGCCCAAGCGCTACCACGAAGATACGCCGGGCGAGGTCACTCGGCTCAAGAAGCACCCGGCGATGCTGCTCGCGATCGACACGCACGTGCGCCGGATCGAAGAGCGGCTGGCCGAGGCCGTCGAACGCGCCGTCGCCGCGCACGACAGCGGCGACCCCGGCCGCGCCGTGGTCACGGCGTTCGAGAAGAGCGCCGGGCGCCCCGTCGCCCATCGCTTGCACGGCCTCAAGAACCACGTCGCCAAACACGGCGCCGGGCTGCCGACGGACGTCCGGGTGGCGCTCGAGCGGCTCGTGACCACCGGTCTGCGAGACGTCGCCGACCTGGCCACGCACTGGGCGGACCTCCTGACGGATCTGCCCGCCCTCTCGGCGGTGTTCTCGGCCCACCCGCTGCAAACCCTCACCCCGGCGGAGCTCGAACGCGCCCACGCCTGGTGCGCGCAGCAGTGCGGGCGCGTGCTCGGTGACCTGGAAGATCGAGCGGACCAGATCGCGGCGTCCAAGCCGCGACCGGGCAAGCGCGGCCTCGAAGAGCGCGCGAGCCGCCCGGACGAGCAGGGGCCGGCGGAGGCGGCCCGCGAGGGCGTGGACGGGCTCGGGATCGAGGAGCACGTCGCCCTCGACCGCGAAGACGACACCCTGCTGCTCAAGCTGCATCAGCGCTTGCTGGGCCCGCTGATGCGCGGCAAGGGCAACAACGAGGCGCTGGTCTACGAACACGTGTTGATCGACGAGGCCCAGGATCTCAGCCCGGTGGAGCTGTCCGTCGTGCTCGACACCGTCAGCCGCGCGCGCAGCGTCACCCTCGCCGGTGACGTGGCCCAGCGCCTGCACATGGACAACGGCTTCACGAGCTGGGAGGACGTGCTGGGCGAGCTCGGGCTGTCGCACGTGCAGGTCGAACCGCTCACGTTGAGCTACCGATCCACGCAACAGATCGTGGATTTTTCGCGAGAGGTGCTCGGCCCGCTCGCCCCGAAGGAGCGCGCACAGGCCGTGCGCCACGGCGCGCCGGTGGAGATGCACACCTTCAGCCACACCGGCGACGCCGTCGGGCTCTTGGCGGAGTCGCTGCGTGACCTGATGGCGCGCGAGCCCCGCGCCTCCGTGGCGGTCATCGCCCGCTATCCCGAGCAGGCGGACCTGTTTTACCACGGGCTGTTCAAGGGCGAGGTGCCGTACCTGCGGCGCATCGCCGAGCAGGACTTCCCATTTCGCCCAGGCATCGACGTCACCGACGTGCGACAGGTCAAAGGGCTCGAGTTCGACTATGTCGTGCTGGTCGACGTCAGCGAGTCCTCCTACCCTGTCGACGATGAGGCGAGACATCTGCTGCACATCGGCGCCACCCGCGCGGCCCACCAGGTCTGGGTCCTCACCTCCGGCAAGCCCAGCCGACTGCTCCCAGAGTCGTTGAGAGCTCAGGCTTTTTGACATGTTCGCCCGAAGCCTCCCGCTGATCGCCTGCGCCCTGCTCGGGGCCGGCTGCGCCACCACGCGCGCCCGACCGCCGGGTGAGCTCATCGGGGTCACTCGAACCGCCGAGCTCGACGCGCAGGCCCCGCCGCCGAAGGAGCCGGAGCTCGCCGCGCCCCTGCCCGAAGACATCGTCGAGCGCTCGGCGCTGCCGTATCACGGCGTGCGCACCCGCGACTCGGCCCAGCTCACGCCCGCGGATCTGGGCCTCGAGCTCTCGCGCGCCGACGTGATTTGTGTCGGCGAGGAACACCCCAACCCGCACCATCACTGGGCCCAGCTGCGCCTGTTGACGGACCTGGCGAGCCGCGCGCGCATGGCGGGCCGGCAGCTCGGCGTCGGCTTCGAGATGTTCGCGCGGCCAGCCCAGCCCGCGCTCGACCGCTACTACCGCGGCAAGCTCGGCGAGCAGGGCCTGCTCGAGGAGGTCGACTGGGACACCAGCTGGGGCTTCGATTTCTCGCTCTATCGGCCGCTGCTCGAGGCGTCGCGCGCGCGGAACATGCCGATCGTGGCGCTCAACGCCCCGCGGGAGCTCACCCGCGCGGTCGCGCACGAGGGCATCGAGGGCCTGAACGACGACCAAACGCGCGCCCTGCCCGAGCTCGACCTCGGTGATCGCGAGCACCGCCGCCTGTTTGGGCAAGCGATGGAGAGTCACCCGCCCTCCCCGGGCGGCTTTCGCAACATGTACGCCGCCCAGGTCGTCTGGGACGAGACCATGGCCGAAACGGCCGCCGCCTTCGTGAACGACCGTCTGCCCGCGCGGCAGCTGGTCGTGTTCGCCGGTGTCGGGCACTGCCACCGGTCGGCCATCCCCGAGCGCATCGAGCGGCGCGCTGACGCGGCGGTGGTGTCCGTGCGCCCCCTGGTCGTCTCGACAGGCGAGACGCCCGCGTTGACCGGCTACGACTACGCCTTCGTCATGACCGGCAGCTGACCATGATCGCGGCGCTGCTCGACACGCCGGCCGGCGCGGGCCTCCGGCTGGTGTCGTTCGCCGGCCTCGGGATCATGGCGCTCATCGCCTGGCTCTTGTCCACCGATCGCAAGGCGGTGCGGTATCGGCCGGTGCTTTGGGGGATCGGTCTTCAGCTCGTGCTGGGGCTGCTGGTCTTGAATCCCGCGCTGCAGACGCTGTTTTTTGGCGTCGTCGATCAGGCCATGCGCCGCCTGCTGGAGTTCTCGCAGCAGGGGGCAAACTTCGTGTTCCAGTCGCTCGAGCCGCATCGCATCGCCGGACCCACGGGCGACCCGGTGACCGTGGTCGGACGGATTTCCCCTCCCCTCAAGACCTTCGCCTTCTGGATCCTGCCGACCATCATCTTCTTCTCGAGCTTGATGGCGATCCTTTACCACCTGCGAGTGATGCAGCGGGTCGTGTGGGCGCTCGCCTGGGTGATGCAACGCACGCTGGGGACGAGCGGCCCGGAGTCCCTGACCGCGGCGGCGAACATCTTCGTCGGGCAGACCGAAGCGCCGCTGTTGGTTCGACCGTACGTCGCGACGATGACCGTATCGGAGCTCAACGCGATGATGACGGCGGGGTTCGCCACCGTCGCGGGCGGCGTGATGGCGGCGTACGTCGGCTTCTTGCAAGCCATCCCCGGCATCGCCGGTCACCTGGTGACGGCCAGCATCTTGTCCGCGCCCGCCTCGCTCGCCGTCGCCAAGCTGATGGTGCCGGAGACCGAGCCCCGGCAAGCGCGCGACGAGCTGGTGCTTTGCACCGAATCGCCCCACCGAAACCTGATCGAAGCCGCGGCGAGCGGCGCCATCGACGGCGTCAAGCTGGCGATCAACGTGGCGGCCATGCTGATCGCCTTCGTCGGCCTGATCGCCATGGTCGACTTCTCCATCGGCTGGATCGAGCTGTTTGGGGCGCCGCTCAGCTTGTCACGGATCTTCGGGTGGCTGTTTGCGCCCGTCGCGCTCGCGATGGGCATCCCCTGGCACGAGGCCGCGGTGGTCGGCCGCCTGCTCGGCGAAAAGATCATCCTGACGGAGTTCATCGCCTACGTGCACCTGGGTGACCTGATCGCGAGCACCGAGCAGGCCATCTCCCAGCGGACCGCCGTGATCGCCAGCTATGCCCTCTGCGGCTTCGCCAACTTCGCCAGCATCGGCGTCCAGCTCGGGGGCATCGGCGGCATCTCGCCGGAGCGCCTGGGCGATTTGTCCGCGCTGGCGCTGCGAGCCATGATCGGCGGATCGCTGGCGGCCTTCATGACCGGCTGCGTCGCCGGCATCTTGCTTTGAAGCGCTCGGGGCGAACGGCGCCGCCGCTCAGCCCACGTCCCGCGCGCGCTCGGCGACCGGCAAGCTCACCCGATCCAGCCGAGTGTGCAGCACGCGCATGCGCCAATCGCAGCCGATGACGTCACCGTCCGACAGCGCGATCCAGACGTTCTCTCCAAGCAGCGGCTCGCTCGAGACGATCAGGTGGTTGACGAAGCCCGTCTTGCTCGGCGATTCGCACTCCGGCGCGAGGCTCGGGCAGCTGTCCCGGTCGGCGCAGCGGGTCTTGTAGCTCGACCAGAACAGCTCCTTGCCGCCGTGCGTGGCCGCCAGCGTGTCGCCGTCGCTGACCATCAAGGTGAGCAGCGCCCGCGCTGCCGGATCCGGACCATCGCAGATCTCCCGGACCCGCTGGACGGTGTGGCGGAGGGCGCCCACGACGTCCTCCAGCGAATGACGGCGCGACAGGGGCGCCCGCGCCGACAGCTCGGTCAGGAAGACGAAGAACACGACCTCGCTGTCGGTCTCGCCCAGGATGAAGCGCCGCAGCCGCGGCGCCACCTCCAGCATGAGCGCCTCCCGATGCTCGGCGAAGTTCGGGATGTCGCCGTTGTGCGCGAAGACCCAGCGCCCGTGCTGGAAGGGATGGCAATTGAGGACCGTCTTCGGTCCTTGCGTCGCCTTGCGCACGTGCGCGAGCACGGTCTCCGAAGAGACCACGCCGCTCAACCGATGAAACAGCTGATCGCCGAGCGCCGTCACCGGACTCCGGGTCACGTGCGGCGCGCCGTCGACGTAATAGGCCACGCCCCAGCCGTCCGGGTGCAGGTGGCTCTGCACGCCCAGGGCATTCTCCGCCGCCAAGAGCGAGCGGTGCACCTGGCTGGGAATGACGCTACGGAATCCGAACAGCCGACACATGGGAGACCGGCCCGATCAACAGCCGACAGCCGCCGATCTTCGCACAGTTTCGGCCGTCCCGGTCGTTTTGCGCCCAGCTCCGGCCCGATCTGCCCGCGCGCCCAGATGCGAGCCTTCCCGAACCATCGGCCGGTCTCGCCGTTCGATGCCATAGCGGGTAACCGAAGGCGGCGCGCGATCGTAGGTTTCAAATACAGAGCGACATGCAAGACAAGGACGACAAGCCGCCGAGCGAACACTTGGAGCGCATGATGCAGCGGCGCCGCTTCGTGCAGCTGGCGGGCGCCGGCACCGTCATCGTGGCCTTCGGTGGCGGGCTGTACGTCGTGGCGGAGCCGTCCGGCGAGGCGCTGGCGAAAGGCCGCGACGACGGCCGCCCCAGAGTTCCGCCCGGTCAGAAGGTGATCACCGCCCTCAAGCCGATGGGCGGCCAGCCCGGCGATCCAAACCCCAAGAACTACCGATTGAAGGTGCACGGAGAGGTCGAGCGGCCCTTCGAGGTCGACTACGCCGAGCTGCTGAAGCTGCCCAAGGTGAGCCAGCGCTCCGACGTGCACTGCGTGACCGGCTGGACCGTGCTCGACGCCGCCTTCGAAGGCGTGCGCGTCCAGCACCTGGCCGAACGCGCGGGGCTCAAGCGCTCGGCGCGCCACGTCATCTTCGAAGCGGCCCACGGATACACCGCGAACGTGCCGATCGCCGAAGCGCTGCGGCCGAACGTGCTGGTCGCCTACCGGCTCGATCGTCGCCCGCTGCCGCGCACCCACGGCGGCCCCGTGCGGGCGCTCGTCCCCGACTTGTACTTTTGGAAGAGCGCCAAGTGGCTGACCGGCATCCGCTTCGTGCAGCGCGACGCGCCGGGCTACTGGGAGACGCGTGGCTACCACAACCACGCCGATCCCTGGCGCGAAGAACGGCATGCGTGAAGCCCGCGCGAAGCCGCCGCGACGACGTCGCCTCGCATGGCGCGCGTGGCTGCGGGCGCTCCACCGCGACGGCGGCCATTTCGTGATCGGCCTGACGCTCGTCTATGCCCTCTCCGGGCTCGCGGTGAACCACATCGACGACTGGAACCCGAACTTCCGCACCTTCGAGCGCGTCCACCCGCTGCCGGCCACCTTGCCCGAGGACGAACAGGCAGCGGCGCGCCTGCTGGCCCGCGAGCTGTCGATCGACGCGCCCGTCCGCGACGTGTACCGCGCCGCCCCGAACCAGCTCGACGTGGTGTTCGACGACCGCACCCTGCACGCCGACAGCGCGCGCGGTGTGGTGGTCGAAGAAGGCCAGACCCCGCGGCTCTTGTTGCGCGTGGCCAACTGGCTGCACCTCAATCGCGGCAAGCAGGCCTGGACCTACGTGGCCGACGCCTACGCGGTGCTGCTGCTCTACTTGGCCGCCTCCGGGCTCTTCATGTTGCCCGGGCGCAAGGGGCTGCTCGGGCGCGGCGGGCTGATCGCGCTCGCCGGAGCCGCCGTGCCCATCGTGTACGTCGTGCTGAGCGGCGGCCCTTGAGGCCGGGCCGCCTGCTCGAACGAGCTCAGTCGCTCACGGGCGTCCAGACGAGCGGCTGAAACAGCCCCTCGCTGAGCACGTAGTACCCATCACCGCTGGGTGTGATTCCGAGCGCCTCCCCGCCCTCGACGTCCGGCAAGGGCGCCGCGCAAGGCCGCCCCGCGAGCGCCTCCGCGACGGACGCGCCCGGGGCCCGGGGCCAGAAGAACGCCGTCTCGAACGTGCGCAGCATGATGTGGCCGCCGCTTCGGGAGATGTCGCCCGCCGTGACGATGTGGCCGGACAAATCGCAGCGGGTGAAATCGAGGACCATCACCAGCTCCAGCACGCCGAGCTCGGTCTCCGAGTGTGGCGCGGGAGCGCGGTAGAGGCGCGACGTTCCCACCGCCGCGCGCGTCGCGATGAAGAGATCGCCGCTGTCCGGGTCGATCATCAACGTCTCGGCGTTGTGCGGGGTCGCCTCCGGATAGCGAAAACGCAGCGCCACGACGCCGTCCACCGAGACCGGATCGCTGGCGGGGGTCTCGGGCACGACCGGCTCCGGCAGGCGGTAGACGACGATGTCCGGGCGCGTGCTGGTGTTGTCACCGATGTCGCCGACATAGACGTAGTCGAGCTCGGCGATGGGACCGGGACCGATCGCGATGTCCTCCCAGTCGGCCGCCGTGGCCCCCTCGAGATCGAAGCGCGCCTTGACGATGCCGTCCGTGCCGATCGCGTACAGCCGGGCGCTGGCGCCGCGATCGTTGTGGGTGAAGATCACGCCCGGCTGGCTGGCGCTCACGGCCAGCCCAGATGCCTCGGTGATCTCCTCGGCCTCGAGGTAGCCGGCCAGCGTGGGGACGCCGAAGGTCGGGCAGGCCGGCGGCGGGCGGTCCGGGCACCCGGTGCCCCCCGCCGCCCCTGCCGCTCCCGAGCTGCCGCCCATCGCCCCGCCCGCCGCAGCGG
>JAEZYZ010000107.1 GCA_023418705.1 Pseudomonadota bacterium
GCCGGGATGCTCCCGGACCCACAACCCCACAGCGCGACGCCAGCGAGGAACCAGGTTGCACCCGGGAGGCTGCGGCCGCTGAGCGTGCCCTCGCCCCCCCGCGGCTTCAACCGATCGAGATCCGACATCATGGCCTCACTGGGTGGCTTAGAAATAGTACCGCGCCGCGACCGTGGAGCGGAAGATGTCCCACGGGCTGTTGAAGGCGGCGGTGGTCAAGGCCAGGGTGGTGTCCGACGCGTCGGCGTTGCCGACCGAGACGCTGGCGGTTCGCAGCGTGAAGAACGCGCCGACGCTGGCCTCGAGGGCGAGGCGCGGCATGTCGATGAAGCCGAACTGCAGCTCCGCCCCGGCGCGGGCACCGACGTCGAAGCGGAGCCCGCTGAGATCCGCGTCCGGCGTGCCGGTCGCGCCGGGCGGCGCCGAGCGGGTGGCGGTGGCAAAGCCGAAGTTTGCCTCCGGGATGACGAGGAAGGTCAAGTGCCGCGTCCAGTCGACGGCGATCGGCACCCCGGCGTGCACCATCATGCCGAAGATCGACTCCTTGTCGACCGTCACCGAGGTGCCGCCCTGGCTGACCTCCTGACTGCCGCTGGTGAAGATGAAGCCGAGCCCTGCGTCGATGCCCAGGTTCGGCGTGAACCAGTAGCGCACCCCCACCACCGGAGCGGGCACCTCGCGGACGGGCTCCGCATCCGGCGTGATGGTGGGCGCGTCGCTCGTCCCGCCGGGGCTCGCGCCAGCTAGCGGGATCGTGCTCACGCCGAACCAGCCGATCCCCAGCCTCCCGACCGCTTGCTCGTGGTCGTCGATCTCCTCGTCGCCTTGCCCTTCCTGCACCGCTGGCGCCGAAGACACGACCGGCACCGCCGCGGGCGCCTGATAGGCGGGCGGCGTGGGCTCCGCCTGGGCGTCCCGCGCAACCAACGTCCCCGCCGGTTCGGCGCTTGCCTCGGCGCCGGCAGCCGCGCTGCCCTGCTGGCGCTTGGCGGTTTCGTAGGCTTCGTTGACCTCCGGCGTCGACAAGCCGGGCGGCACGCTCACGCTCGGATCGAGCTCTAGCGCCTGGGCAAACGCTTGCTCCGCCGTCGCGCGATCGCGAAGGCCGCCCGCCTGCACGATCCCGAGGTCTCGATGCGCCCGGGCCAGCAGCTCCGGCGAGCAGCGGTCGGGCGCCGCTCCCCCGCAGTGATCGATCGCGGCCCGGAGCGAGCGATCCGCCTCCGGGTAGTTGCCAGCGAGGTACGCCGACATGCCTCGATCGATGTAGCTCTGCGCCTGCGCGTCGCGCGGCGCCGCGGAGGCCAACAGCGAAACCGCGCAGACCGCGGCGCCCGCCGTGGCTCCCCCGATCCAGCGGCTGGGACAATGAAACGATCGCATGAGACTCGATCCTCCCGAAGGTGGGCTGCAACTACATTGTGGTTGCGATACCGGCGCCGTCGAACGAAGGCCCCGACCTATCACGCCTGCGTGGCGAAAGGCAGGGTTGAATGGTGTGGCTGTTCGCCCCCCGTTCCACTGATTCGGGAGGTTTCGCGGAGGCTGGTCACTCCAGGTACCCAAGAGCTGGTTGGTGGTTCGCGTGGGCGCAGTTCTTGTTGGTCGCCTCTCCGGAACGCAGCCTTGAGTCGAACCCGCCGGTGCCGGTCGCCGCGTGCATGCCGCCGCCCAGCGATCATCCCACGTAGCGCGCGCCTCGCCAGCCACCGCCACCACGACCACGCCGCGCCGCCAGCAATCGCTCGTAGAAGGCCAGCATGTCGCTCCAGATCCGCTCCGGAGCGTAGTGCTCGATCGCGCGGGCCCGCCCGGCTTCGCCGAGAGCTCGGCGGCGATCCTCGTCTCGCAAGAGCTCGGCGCAGGCTGCGGTGAGCGCGCGCACGTCCCGCGGCGGCACCAGCACCCCGGTCGTGCCGTCGACCACGGCGTCCACGCAGCCCGTCACGCGCGTGGCGACCACGGGCAGCCGCATCGCGGCGGCCTCGAGCGGCACGTTGGGAAAGCCCTCGCGGTAGGTCGGGAAGCAGACCAGGTCCATCACCGCGTAGCGCTCCGCGCTCTGCCCCCAGGGCGCGGGGGCGATGACCACCCGCGGATCGCTCCGCAAGCGCTGGACGATCTCCTGCGGCACCGGATCTTCGGCCTCGAACGGGCCGACCAACAGAAGGCACGCCGCGGGGAACACCTCCCGCAGCGCGGTCCAGCTCTCCGCCAGCTCGACGATGCCCTTGTCGCGCACCAGCCGCCCCACGAAGCCGATCACCAGCGCGTCCGGCGCGATCCCCAGCCGTGCCCGCAGCCGCGCGCGCTCGCTCGGGTCGAACCGCGCCGGGTCGAACCGCCCCGTGGCGTCCACCCCGTTGCTGCTGCCCGCACCGAGCACGCTCGACTTCTCGAGCGCGCACAGCCCCGACCGGGCGAGCGACGCCCGCACCGAGTCGCTCACGCAGAGCACGTCCGTGGCCGCGGCACACGCCGCCCGCTCCGCGGCGAGCAGCGCGGCGCGCCGGCCGCCGGTCGCGGTGTCGTGTGCCAGCCCGCGCACGTGGTAGATGCGGACCGGCACGCGCGCCGCCGCCGCCGCGAGCGTGCCCAGCAAGCCGCCCTTGGGCGTCCCCGCCTGAACGATGTCCGGCCGGAGCTTCCGCATCAGCGCCGCCAGCCGCCCGATCGCCAGCGCGTCGGCCCCGGGCGCGATCGAGCGCCGCATCGGCACACCGTGAAATTGCAGCGCGTCGGCGGCGTCGAGCGGCAGCCGCCCGTCTTCCGGAGGCGCCGACACCCCGTGCAGCTCCACCCCCTGCCCGGCCAAGTACCCAAGCTGCCCGCGCAGGAACGTGAACGTGATCGGCACCGTCACGACGTGCAGCAGGCGAAACCGCGGGGATCGCATCGGGCGCGGAGCTTGCCAGCGGCGCCCGCCGAGCGCCATGGCCCGGCGATCACCCCACGGCGCCCGCGAGCAGCGCCAGAAATCCCGCCACCGCCACCAGCGCGTGCACCACCACCAGCCCCAGCGGCAGCGCCTTCTTGCGCAGGTGGTTGGCGAACAGCAGAAACCCGCCGAGCGCGGCCACCACCATCAGCACCAGGCCGACCGTCGCCGTCGACGACTCCCCGCCCCCCGCCAGCCACACGATCAGCGCCAACAGCCCACCCGCCGCCGCCGCGCCGTGCAGGATCGCGATCGCAAACGGGGGCAGCGTCGCGCCCCGGACCAGGCTGGTGGCCATCACCAGGCCGCCGACGGCGGCCAGCGCGAATAGAACGAGGGCTAGGGTCATTTTTTTCCTCCGCACGTCATCGCCGGCAGCGCTCTTCCCGGGTCGCTTGCCCGCGCACGCCGAAAGCGGCGTGGTCTCGGTGGGTTAGAGGCGCGAGGGGGGGTGGGTGTTACAGCGCGTTGGTCATAGCAGGCGTCACCGGCCCGAAAGCCGGGAATGGAACCACCGGAAGCACTCTGGATCGCCGACCCCAGTTGGCCGGCGGTGCGGATTTGGGCCCCGTCGCGCACGCCCCGCGGTAGGAGTCCCACTATGAACGAGGACAGCATCCTCCGTGACGAGGCCAAGGCCCTCTACCGCTTCGATCCGGAGCGCCGAGTCTATCGGCTGATCGAGCAAGCACCCACGCCGTTGACGGACTACTCCACCGAAGACGCGTCGGCATGGGCGAGCTTTCAGAAGCAGCTGATGAGCTCGAACAAAAGCCCCGAGTCTTACATGTTCAAGCCGGACATCGTGCGCTCCGAGTGGGAGTTTCGCACCCGCTACTTCGAACGCCGAGGTCTGCTCGAGGGAAACGTGTTGGACATCGGCGGCGGATGGGGGCTTTTGCGCGAGTGGTGGCGCGCGGGTCCCAGCGACGTATATGTCGTTCACGATCCGGGCGGCGACAGCTACGAGGCCGGGCCGCACCCCATTCATCGGGAAACCCACGCTCTCGGCCTTGCGCGCCCCTGCACCTTCGTCGAGGGTTTCGGTGAAAGCTTGCCGTACGCGGACGCACGCTTCGATTCTGTGGTGATCGCGTCCGCGCTGGACCACGTCATCGATCCCGAGCGCGTGCTTCAGGAGGCGAGCCGTTGCTTGCGCCCGGGCGGGCGGCTGCTGATTTTCCAGCACGTCGAAGACCTCGCCACGCTCGTGCCGGGCTACCACACTCCGGCGAAGCGCCTTCAGCGTATCCTGCGCGATCCAAGGCGGATATTGGGGTTCGTCCGATCCCGAATCAGCGAGCGTCTGGAGGGTGACGCACACATCCACCACTTCACGACGGCGTCGCTCCGTGGCTTGGCGGAGAAGCGCAAGCTCGAGGCGATCCGTTTCGACCTGGTAGACGCCAACACGCGAACGGCTGCCATGGAGTGCCGCAAGCCGGGCATCGAAGCGCGGACGGCGACGGCGGTGGCGTGACGTCATTCATGCAGCCAAAGATGAACGCCACCTACCCGATGCTCTCCAACCTGGAGCTCGCTCTGATCGGCATCGGGCGCTGGGGGCAGAAGATCGCCAAGGCGGTCTCGGGCCTGGCCGGCTGCCGATTGGCGATCGCCTGCGACCGCGATCCCGACCGCCTGGGCGCCGCGCCGCTGCCCGCTACGGTCCAGCGCGTCCGGCATTTCGAAGCCGTCCTCGCCGACCCGCGGGTGCAGGCGTGCATCCTCGCGACACCGGCAGCGCTCCACGCGGAGCAGGCGCTGCGGGCGCTCGCGGCCGGCAAGCACGTCTTCGTCGAGAAGCCGATGGCGCTCGGCCATGTGGATGCCCAGGCCATCAGCGCCGCCGTCGTCTCCTCACAGCGTGTCCTGATGGTGGGTCATATCTTGCAGTACGACCCCACGCTGGGTGCGCTCACGGAGCTCGCCGAAAGCGGTGTCCTCGGAAGCATCGAAGAGGTGTCCGCTGATCGCTTCACCACGACGCCGGAGCCGGCGGCCGAGGGCGTCTGGTGGTCGTTGGCGCCGCACGACGTGAGCTTCCTGCTGGATTTATTGAGCGCATCGCCGGTCGAGGCGCACGCCGCGCCGCTAAGCTTGCCCGGCTGTCGGGGTGAAGCCATGGCCGGTCGATTCGTGTTTCCGTCCGGCGCCGTCGCTCGCGTGCGCGTCGCCAACGGCTGCGAACGGAGGGTCCGGCGCCTCAAGGTGACCGGGTCGAAAGCTGTCGCCGTCTACTCGGAAGACGGCCCGACGCCGCAGCTCCGCATCGCCTCGCGACCGCGAGCTGGCGAGGGCGCGGCCAATATCGGCGTCGTGCGCCCGAGCATCGAGCCCGACGGCCGCGACAATTTGACCCGCGAGCTCGATCACTTCCTCGACTGCATCCGCACCGGCAGAGCGCCGAAGACGGATCACCGGCAGGGCCAGCTGGTGGTGGAGGTGCTCGAGCGGGCGCTGTTTCAGCCCGTCGATCGAACGATCTCGACGATGCGCTGAAGCTCGTCCGGGGTGAGGTCGGAGCCGCTCGGCAGGCAAATACCGTCGCGAAAAATGGCTTCGGCCATGCCGCCCCCATAGTGCCGGGTCCCCGAAAACACGGGCTGCACGTGCAGCGGCTTCCACACCGGGCGGGCCTCGATCTCCGCCGCCGCCAACGCCAACCGCACCGCTTCTCTGTCGGCTCGCGCACGCATGGCGTCGATGATCGCCGCCGTGAGCCAACGATTGCTTTGGCCCCAAGTCGCCTCTGGCATGAAATCCCAACCCGGCAGGTCGCCAAGGTGCTCGGAGTAGAAGGCGAAGTTTGCCCGTCGCTGAGCGACGCGTGCTCCAAGTTTCTTGAGCTGCGCGCGCCCGAGAGCGGCGAGCAGGTTGCTCATCCGGTAGTTGTAGCCGATGGTCGAATGCTCGTAGTGCGGCGCTGGATCCCGCGCTTGTGTCGCCAAGAAACGAGCGCGCTCCACCCACTCGGTCCGATCGGAGAGCAACATCCCCCCACCGCTGGTGGTGATGATCTTGTTGCCGTTGAAGGAAAGCGCCGCCAGCGCCCCTTGTCTGCCGGCCGGCTCCCCCCCGTACGTGGAACCCAGCGCTTCAGCCGCGTCCTGGACGATGGGCACCTCGAAGCGACCACACACCTCCCGCAGGCGGCGGTAGTCGCAGCACTGTCCGAACAGATCGACCGTGATCAAGGCCTTCGGAAGCTGGCCCCGGCGCTCCCCCTCGACCAGGGCCTCCTCCACCAAGTCGGGATCGATCGTCCAGGACGCGTCGCAATCGATGAAGACCGGCCGAGCTCCGGCGTAGCACACCGCGTTAGCCGTCGCGGCAAATGTCAGCGTCGAAACCAGGACCTCGTCCCCCGCGCCGACGCCGAGCAGCAGCAGCGCCAGGTGCAGCGCCGCCGTCCCGCTGGACACCGCCGCGGCCGCCTGCACGCCGACGGCGCTCGCCACCTCCTGTTCGAAGGCGCCGAGCTCCGGCCCCACCGGGGCGATCCAGTTCGAGTCGAAGGCATCGAGCAGCGCCTGGCGCTCTTCCGGGCCCACGTGCGGGGACGAGAGGTGGATGCGTCGCATCGAGGTCGCTTCTAGCCGTCGGCAGACGTCGGGGCAACGGCGAGCTGCGCGCCGATCGAGCGGCCATCCGGGTGCCGGCCGGAAGACGGCGAAGGGGCCGTCTCGTCAGGGCAATTCGCCCTCACCGATCAAGACGTCCGAATAGTCGGGAGGGACCTCCGGCAGCTCCGCTTTCAAAATCTTCGTCCTCACCGCGCTCGCGATGCCATTCCCACCGGAGCCACCGGCATCCGCGGCGGCGATCACCTTACCTTTGTGCCGTCGCAACCGGCGCCATGCGTCAGCAGGATCCATCCCACGCGCAATCACGTTCAGCCGGTTGAACTCGACGATCGCCCGCCACCACGTGCACTGCTCGAGCAACTGCGCGGCGCCGTCGAGGACGACGTCTTCATACCCTTCGACATCCACCTTCAGAATGCATGATCTCGGGTAGCTGCCTCCCCAGGATTCGGCGACCAGGCTCGAGACCGTTCGGCGCGGGACATGGACCGCAACTTCGTCGTCTCGAACGGTCGCCACCACATGCGAGACCTCGTCCTTGTGGCGAGTCCCCTGTCGAGCGAGCGAAGCGTACCCGGACATTCGACGCCGTACGAAGAGGCGTGCCGTCCCCCCGTCGCCCTCCGCCGCCGCTGCATGGACGAGGTGAGCGTTGGAAAACGGCCGCAAGGTTTCCTGCAAACACCTGCACAGATCAGGGTTTGCTTCGACCGCGACGAGCTTGCCCGAGAACCACGGCGCCACGGCGACCGAAAACTCCCCGTAGTTGGCGCCGACATCGATGCAAACCTCGGGGCCTCGCTCCGCGAGCGCCTGCCAGCCCTCGACGAGATGGCTCTGACGGCCGCCGGCCCGAGAGAGCCAGTAGGCTTGCAAGTCGTCCGTTCGAACCAGCACTTTGACCCCATGCACGTCAATCCACCGCGTCGCCCCATGACGTAGCTGCGACGCTTTCGACCAGATCTCGAACAGCATCCGCCGGTAATTTCGGCGTGGGCCGTAGTAGATGCTCCGAGCGGCGCGCCGCAGTCTGGGCCAACGCTGGCTGGGCCAAAGTCTACCCGCCACGAAGGTCATGAAGAGCTCCGCTCGGCTCTGTGTCGCATGAGGGCAGACTATCCCTCATGAACGAGCGGCGTCTAGAGCGACGGACCCACCCAACGCCGGTCGTGGCCCAAGGCGCGTGCCCCGCGCCCAAGCGCGGGCGCCATTCCCCCGCAGGCCTTCCCTCATGCTGGACGCGAGACAACCCTTGCATAGCGTTCTTTCAAGAGCAGGAAGGGGCGCTCCAGTACCCGATAGCTCACGAAAGCGCAAGCTACGGTGATCAGCAATCCGCCAAGCACGATTGTGATCCACCGGGCCGGGCCAGCGCTCGGGGCCAGGCTTTTTGCAAGCGCGAGGCCGAACACATGGAAGACGTAGAGCCCATAGGACCTTTTCCCCAGCTCGACAATCGGCTTCCAGGAGAGGAGCGGTCGATGCCCCAGGTTTGTGCTGGCGGCGAGCACTATCCCTGCCATCAGCCATGCAATCGCCGAATAGCTCCAAGTCAAGTGACTGGATGGTACCCGGGTGTTCATCGGAACGAACCAGTTGATGCAGACCACACCCGCGAGACAAAAGGCCACCATCCATCTCGACTTGAGATACCCCCCCCGGGGGGGGGTCTCCTCAGCAAGAGCGCAACGACCTGGAGTTGATCCGATCCCCCGGACGAGTTGTTAGGAACTATGCCGCTTTCGTTGCCTCCGCACAAGCCTCGAAGTGCACCGGAGTTGCGTAGTTGAGCAACGAGTGCGCGCGCTGTCGGTTGTAGAA
>JAEZYZ010000180.1 GCA_023418705.1 Pseudomonadota bacterium
GGTGAGCCGACGCACGGCAGCGTGAAGATCGTCATCGGACAGAGATCTCAATGAGGATGCCATGAGATCCTTATACACCCCAGATTTTGATGCCCTGAGGATGCCCGCTGTCGAGCTCGCGGCCACGTTGACGCTTCGCGAGTCGAATTGCTCACGAAGAGCCGCTAGGGCCGCCGCTAAGCTGGCGAGCAGCGCTCTTCGGGCAGGGGCGCCGATCCAGCGGGCGTTTTGGTAGCGAATCGTGTCAAGCTCAATCGACCTCGATCGACATGGATGGGTGAGAACATGGGATCGCTCTCCTGTTCGCTGACGTCCCGGTATCGTTTCAGCGCACCGCACGTGCTCCTTCGGATCACCCGTCGGCGAACCACCGAACGACGACTGAGCCCGTCGCCATCCTGTTCCACTTCACTCGTGCTCGGGCCCCGCGCGAGACACGACGGCTCCGGGGACGACCCACGCCCTCATCAACCAGGCTCGGGCCGATGTCTGGCAACGCTGCGAACTTACCCTGACCACAGAAGCGGCTCGCATCGACGCAGACGGTTTGATCGTGCCGACCACGGGCGAGTGCAAGGAAGGGATGGACCGGTCGTACAAGGGTGTGTGGGGGACCACCCGCTGCTGATCTCACTGGCCAATACCGGTGAGCCGCTCTTCATCGTCAACCGTAGCGGCAACCGCCCGTCCCATGAAGGCGCCCCCGCCGCGCTCGACCAGGCGATCGAGGTCTGTCGCCGGGCCGGCTTCGGCGACATCCTGCTGCATGGCGACACGGACTTCACGATGACCGCGCATGTCGACCGCTGGCACGCCGCGGGCGTTCGGTTTGTCTTCGGCGACGACGCCAACCCGCCCTTCGTGGATCGTGCAGAAAACCTGCACCCGAGACTACGAGGAGCTTGTTCGCAAGGCCAACGCGCAGTTCGCGGGCAAGCGCGAAGCAGCCGCGCGTCAAGCAGCCGCGCGTCAAGCAGCCGCGCGCGAAGCAGCCGCGCGCGAAGCAGCCGCGCGTCAAGCAGGAGCTCGTTCAGGAGTGTGGATACCTCAACCAGCGACTGCTCGCCGAGGACACCGCGGAGTTCGATTTCCGCCCACGAAGGGCCAAAACCACCTACCGCGTCATTGTGCTCCGCAAGCTCATCGAGGAAGAGCGCGGCCAACTCAGCATCGGCACTGACTTCCGGTACTTCTTCTACGTCACCAACGACGGGTCTCTGAGCCAGGACGAGGTCGTCGCCGAGGCCAACGACCGCTGCAGCCAGGAAAACATCATCGAGCAGCTCAAGAACGGCGTGCGTGCATCGCACGCGCCGCCTTTCCTGCAGCACTTCGTGCTCATCCCCGCTCAAATCCTGATGAAGAGTCGCAGCCCCATCATCCGCCTGCTCTCCTGGCGCCCCGAGCTGCCCATCCTGTTCCGCCTTCTCGACGCTTGGTAGCTCCCAGGTCTGCGCTACGCGCTTCGGCTAGTGCAGACCGTGCGCCAACTGTTCGCCCGCTGCTCCAAGGATCACTGATGTCCAGCTACAATCCGACCCTGCTCCCGGAGCCAATCCGGTCGCTAGACCTGCGCCCTTTGGGTCTAGCTGAGCGTCAGAGCGTGACCGGACCCTCCGCGCCTATCGCGCGCAGCGGCTTGAGGATGCCGTCGCCGAGCCCGTACACCCAGCCGTGGAGCACCAGATCCGGGGCCTTCTGCCAGGCCGCGCGGATGATCTCCGATTGCGCGAGCCGGTCGACCTGCGCCTCGACGTTCAGCTCGACGAGGCGATCGGCGCGCGCGGGCTCCGGCAGCGCGGCGAGCTCCGAGCGCCGCTCGGCGTACACCTCTTTGATGTGGCCGAGCCAGTTGTCGATCAACCCGAGCGGCTTGTCTCCCATGGCGGCCAGCACGCCGCCGCAGCCGTAGTGGCCGCAGACGATGACGTGCTTCACCTGGAGCACGTCCACGGCGTACTGGATCACGCTGAAGGCGTTGACGTCACCGGGCACGACGAGGTTCGCGACGTTGCGGTGCACGAAGATCTCGCCGGGCGCCGTGCCGGTCACCTCGTTGGCGGGGACACGGCTGTCGGAGCAGCCAATCCATAGAAAGCTCGGGCTCTGAGAATGGGCGGTGCGCTCGAAAAAGGCGCAGTCCCGTTGGACGCAATCATGCGCCCACGCCTTGTTCTGCAGAAGAAGCTTCTCGACCGGGTTCATGCGGCCATCTCTTTCGCCTTGTCGTTGCTTTTGAAGGCGGGCCCCTGCAGCTCCACCCGGATCTGCCGCTCTTCGGCCTGGGAGCAAAAGTCGTCGATGGTTTGCTGAATGTCTTGATCGACGAAGACGCTCTGCGTCGTGTCGATCAAGACGTCGGCGCCTTGCGGAATTTCAGCGAGGATCTGCTTGACCCGGGCCTTGTTCAGGAAGCTGACGTCCTTCTTGAACCGGATCAGCACCCGCTGGCCATCTTCGATCTTGAGGACCGCGGTCCGGAAGTTCTCTCGAATGACGTACACCGTTCCGATGACCAGGCCGAGCATGACCCCGACCAAGAGGTTCGTCACCAGCATGACGCCGACGGTGACCGCGAACGGCACGAACTGCGACCACCCCTCCTGATAAATGCGCCGGTACATGGCGGGCGGGGTGAGCTTCCAGCCGACGTAGAGCAGCACCGCGGCCAGGCTGGCGAGCGGGATGAGCGTCAGGCTTTGCGCCAGGAGCACCACCGACAGCAGCAGCCAAACGCCGTGGAGCATCGCGCTCAGCTTGGTGCGGCCGCCGGCCACGATGTTGGCCGAGCTTCGCACGATCACCGCCGTCATCGGCAGGCCGCCGAGCAGCGCTGCGATCATGTTTCCAGCGCCCTGGGCGCGGAGCTCGCGGTTCTTGGGGGTCAGCCGCCGCTGCGGATCGAGCCGGTCGGAGGCGTCGACGCAGAGCAGGGTCTCCAGGCTGGCGATCAGCGCGATGGTGACCGCGACCACCCACACCTGGGGCTGCAGGATGACGCTCAGATCGGGGAAGAAGAGCTGCCCCTTCAGCTCACCGAAGGACTGGATGGTGGGCACCGAGACGCGGTGCTCGGGGCCAATGGCCAGGCTCGGAGCGAAGCGCAAGAAGGCAGCGTTGAGCCCGACACCGGCGATCACCGCCAAGAGCGGCCCGGGCACGAGCTTCAAGCCGCGGATCTTGGCGATGATCGGGCGCTCCCACAGCACCAGGATCCCAAGGCCGATGGCGGAGATGATCGCGGCGCCCCAGCTGATGTGCCCTGCGAGGTGGGCGATCTCGGAGAACGTGGTCTCTCCGTCACCCTGTTGGAAGCTCTCGTTGCCCAGGTAGTCGGCATCCCAGCCGACCGCGTGCGGGATCTGCTTCAAGATCAAGATCACGCCGATGCCCGCCAGCATCCCGCGGATCACGGCGGACGGAAAAAAGTCGCCGAGGGTGCCCGCGCGCAGGTAGCCGAGCGCGAGCTGCAGCGCTCCGGCGAGCAGCCCAGCCGTCAAGAAGGCTTCGAAGCCGCCGAGCGTCTGGATGCCGTCCAGCACGATCACCGTCAAGCCCGCGGCCGGGCCGCTCACGGCCAGCGGCGAGCCGCTGAGCGCCCCGATCACCAGACCGCCGACGATCCCCGCCACCAAACCGGAGATCAGGGGGGCACCGGACGCGAGCGCGATCCCCAAGCAGAGCGGGAGCGCGACCAGGAAGACGACGAGGGAAGCGGGGATATCGTAGCGGGGCTGAAAGCGCGAGCTGAACGACATGGGGAAGAGTATCTGCCTTGCGCGTCCGCCCACAATGGTCCGGATCCGCGCACGGGTAGTTGGTACTGACCGGGGAGGGACGCGGTTTCAAGAAACAATAAGACGGCAGAAAGATCTTTGTGATGACAGGTCGGACAGCCGGTCGCTGTCTGCCGCGCTGGCGCTACCGACGGCAGCCCTTGGCCGCGCCTGCCCAGGCGCCGGCGTGCCGCGTTGGCGGTACCGACGCGCACGCGAACGAAGGTGCCTCGGTGCCCGCTGGAGTACTGATCCGTTTGCCAGCCGAGACCCTCTCGTTTGCTCACGGGTCGGTGCTCTCGATCTAGATGGTCTTACTTCCGCGAGAGCAGCCGGGCGAACGCGAACCTGCTCTCTCGGCAGATGCGTTGGCGCTGTCACGTTGTCAGCCGCCACCCGTGGGTGAAAGTCAGCTTGGCGCCTCGCGTCCGCCCCGAGCGACGCGCCCCCCAAAAACGGCGCCAGATCGCGGCTGGCATAGGAGCTGCTGATGCACACGCGATGCTCTTGCATTGCTTTCTCATTTGTTTCGTCGTCGTTCTGGTCGCCTCCCACGGGCACGCTCAATCCCGCACGTCGTCCGCGAGAGCGCTGCACGTCGCTGAGAGCGACACCCTGCTGTCGGCGCGACTTGGCCCCTACTACCCGCACGTCGACCGCGAGCTCGAAGCTACGCCCTTTCGCGACACGTTCGGATCGAGCCACCGAGTCGCAGCTGGCTTCGACTTCGAGACCTTGCTCTGGAATGTGAGCGACGTTGGCAGCGTTTGGTTTGGTGTCGGCGCCGCGTACACGCGCTTCTCGGCGAAGGCGCCGTTCACCGACGGGTCTGGGCTTTCGGCACAAGAGACCTACCTGGCGGTCTTGCCGATCGTGGCGGCCGTGCGGCTGCGGGGGGATGTGCTCGTGGAGCGCTTCGCGTTGCCGGTCGCCCCGTACGCTCGGGGTGGTTTCGGGCACGCACTTTGGTGGACGCGGACCGCGGCCGACGGAGCGCGCGAGCGGGGTGGGCCGCGCACGCTGCAGGGCCATTCCTCGGGCCTCTACTACGCCGGGGGCGTGCTCTTGCTGCTCGATGCTCTCGACCAGGCCGCGGCCCGGACGATGGCCGCCACCAGCGGTGTCGAACACGCTTACCTCGGGCTCGAGCTCTACGCCCTCGATCTAGGGCGCTTTTGGCCGAACGAGATGCGCGTTGGGACCCGCGGATGGAGCGTCGCGCTCACGTTGGAAATGTGAGCATCGAACGCGATTCAAGCTTCGCCGCGGAAGGCGCCGATCACCCAGTTGACGTGGCGTCCGCGGTCATCACCGTTCGAATGTCGCCGGAAGGTCTCGGCTTGCAGGATCTGGAGGTGGTCGCCGACGTTGGTCTTGAGGGCGCTGCCGGGCAGGATCTTGCCGGTGGGCAGCGCCTGGCGGCCTCGAATGCGCACGCGCCGCAGGACCTCCAAGCTGACCTGGCGCAACAGCTCGTAGGGTTGGTCGGCGCCCGGGGCGCGCACCGCGACGATCAGCTTGGCGAACGTGGGGTCCTTGTTGATCAGGACGTCGCCAGCTTCGAAGCCGCTGTCGAAGCGGATCTCGAGCTCCTCGATGAGCTCGCGCGAAGCCAGCGCGCCGAGGACCTCCTCGCGGTCAGGGATGAAGATCTCGTCGAAGACGCCCCCGTTTGGCATGAAGAGCCCGAGCTTTCCGTCGCGCGAGTCCTTGACCTTGGGGTTCCAGCTCTCGGCGTTGATGCGAAACTCCCGCGCGACGTGGGTCGGGACGACCTGATCCTGGGTGAAGTCGATCGGTCGTCCCTCGGCGACCTGCAGCTGCAGCTGCACCAGGTTGAGCGGCTCGAGGCCGCTCGACCGCCGGATCCGGTGCGAGGCTTCGGTCACCGGGTGCTCGACCTGGATGCGGGTGTTGGTCTCGAGGAAGTAGAACTTCCCCTCCTTAAACATCAGCTCGACGGTCGCGGCGCCCACGTAGCCGACCGCGTCGATGATGCGCACGGCCGTCTGCTCGATGTGCGCCCGGAGGTCGGGGTCGCGCTGCAGGATGGCGGGGGGCGCCTCCTCCTGGATCTTCTGACTGGCGCGCTGCTCGGAGCAGTCCCGCATGCCAAAGTGGCGGGTCGCGCCGTAGCGGTCGCGCACCACCTGCACCTCGAGGTGGATGGTCTCGGCGATGTTCTGCTCGAACATCACCCCGGGGTCCCAGCCGAAGGTGTGGATTTCGCCGAGCACCTTGTTGATGGCGGCGGACAGCTCGTCCGCCTTCGACACGATGGCCTGACCGCGCCCGCCCCCGCCGTTGGCCGCCTTGATCCGGCCGGGCAGGGAAAAATCGCCGCGCTCGAGGCCGTCGCGCACCCGCTGGAGGATGAGCTCCCGGTCGCTCTCGTCGATCACGATGCCCGGCGTCACCGCCTTGGGGTCGAGCCGCTGGGCGAGCAGGCGGAAGTTTCGCTTGTCTCCGATGTTCTCGACCACGTCCTGCATCGGGCCGATGAAGGTGATGCCGTGGCGGCGAAAATGGCCGATCGCGGCGGCGTTCTCGGCCAATGGGCCATAGCCGGGGTAGAGGGCGGCTTGGGCGAGCTCCTCGAGCCAGCGCTCCGCGAAGCGGGTCTTGAAGGCGGCGTGGACGCGCTCGGCGATCTGAACGTAGTTGGCGTAGCTCTCCCTGAAGTTGCCGTCGAGCCCGATCGCGAAGCCGCCGTGCTCGCGCGCCAGACGCACCTGCAGCGAATCGGCGTCGTCCTGCAGGCTGTGCAAAATGACCGGGACCTTGCCGAGCGCGGCCGCCTCGCGCACCGCCCGCACGCCCATCTCTCCCTTGTCAGCGACGATCACGTAGCGCAGGCAGCCCGCGGTCACGGTGGTGGCGGGGAAGCGGTCGAGCTCGGTCGCGCTCAGGTACAGCACGTCCAGCACGCGCGGGTGGCTCGGGTAGAGCGCCGTGGCGCGCTCCTTGAGGGCCGCCCGCGTCCGCTCGCGCAGCTCGGGGAAATGATCGAGCCGGACCAGCACCGGCAGGGCCGCCTCGCCAGCGGGATCGGCGACGAGGGGACCTTGGGGGTCGAACAACCCGTCGATCCAGGCGTCGTCCGGACACGGCTCGTGGGCGAGCTGGGCGCGCTGCTCGCCCGCCGCCGCGATCAGCGCCGGGATCCGCTCGAGCTCCTGGCGCACGCGCGCTTCCAGCGCCCCGCCCTTCAAGCCGGCGGTGCGGGGATCGGCGCAAAGCGCCGAGCGCAGCCCGCCGGTCCACGCGAAGTGCTGGAGCCACACCGGGCCATTCGCGATGATGTAGCGGAGCGCCAGCAGCCGTTGCCCTTCGCGGCCGAGCGGTACGGCGCCCACGTCGACCAGGGTCGCCTCCTTCAGGTCCAGCCAGGTCCCGAAGGCCTGGCGGGGCCCGACGTGACCGCCGTCCGGTATGGACAATTTCAGGTTCAGCGGAGTCTCGGGGCGCTCCACCAAGCCGAGGCCCTGCCCAGGGGTCTCTGTGTACGCAACGGGGATCCGGCAGGTGCGTTCGGTCGACTTGTTCATGCTCGTGTACGTCGAGGCGTAGTCCACCGGTAGGCGGTGTCCAGAAAGTCGTGCGCCCGAGGCCCCGGCGTGGGCGCGCCGCGCGACTCCCCAAAATGGGGCGGCGGCGCGTGGCGCAGCCACCCGCGCGGCCCAAGGAGGGTGCGCTCTGTCGCCCGAATCGGCCGAAAACTAGCGCTGGCCTGCCCGACCATTCGCTGTTATCGACTCAGCTCGAAAACGAGTCTGAAGGAGAGAACGTATGCGATCGTATCGGTACCTCGGAGTTTCTTTTTCGCTGGCGTTGATCAGCGCTTGTGGCGCGGGCTCGTCCAACGCCCCCGCCTCGACGACCGGCGCCTGGTCCGCCGAGGAGCCGCCGCCGCCGCTTCAGGTCGACATCATCCAGCCGATGCCGGTCCAGCCCGCCACCACCCCGGCGGCGCCGAACATCAATCCTTTCGAGAACGCGCAGTTTTACGTCGACCCGGTCTACGTCAAGAAGGTCCAGTCCAGCATCGATCAGGCGCCGGACAAGGCCGCCCAGCTCAAGAAGCTGCAGTCGGTGCCGACCGCGCTGTGGATCGACCGCATCGAGATGGTCGCCCAGGTGCCGGTCTGGCTCGAGGACGCCGCCAAGAAGGAAAAGGCCGCCGGCAAGCCCGTCGTCCCGGTGTTCGTCGTCTACGATCTGCCGAACCGCGATTGTGCCGCCAAGTCCTCCAACGGTGAGCTGGCTGCCGCCGAGGGCGGCGAGCAGCGCTACCGGACCGAGTTCATCGACAAGATCGCCGAGCATTTCGCCGCCCACCCCAACCAGAGGATCGTGGCCATCCTCGAGCCCGATTCACTGCCGAACGTCGCGACGAACCTGAACGTCCCGCACTGCGCCGCCTCGCAGGAGCTCTACAAGAACTCGGTCGCCTACGCGATCAGCAAGCTCTCGCTGCCGAACGTGCACCTGTACATGGACGCCGCCCACGCCGGCTGGCTCGGCTGGGACGGCAACCGCAACACCATCGCCAAGATCTTCAAGGAAGTGCTCGACATGGCCGGCGGCCCCGACAGAATCCGGGGTTTTGCCACCAACGTGTCGAACTACAACGCCCTGGACGGCGACTGGGGCAAGAAGCTCGAGCCGTCCAACCCCTGCCCCAACGAGCACACCTACGTCGAGAAGCTGGCGGAGACGCTCACCCAGCACGGCATCGCGAACAAGGGGTTCATTATCGACACCAGCCGCAACGGCGTGGCCGAGGCGCGCACGAAGTGGGGGCACTGGTGCAACGTCAAGGGCGCCGGCCTCGGAGAGCGCCCGCGCGTTTCACCGAAACCGCTGATCGACGCCTACTATTGGGTGAAGCCGCCGGGTGACTCCGATGGCGTCAGCGATCCCAACGCGCCGCGCTTCGACGAAATGTGCCAGTCGCCGGACAGCGCGCAAAACGCCCCGCAGGCCGGGCACTGGTTCCACGACTACCTGATCGGCGCGATGGAGCGAGCCAACCCGCCGCTCTGAAGCTCGCGTCCACACACCAGAGGGGGGAACGCTGCGGCGCCGTTCGACTTCGAACGGCGCCGCGCGCATTTGGGCCCCCTGCTCAGCGAGCGCACGCCGCCGAGTCAGGTTGCGGTGCGTCGGTGCGGCGACGAATTGCCCGCCGAGTCGGGTTGTCGGTGCGTCGGTGCAGCGACGAATTGCTCGCCGAGTCGGGTTGCCGGTGCGTCGGTGCAGCGACGAATTGCCCGCCGAGTCGGGTTGACGGTGCGTCGGTGCGGAGACGAATTGCCCGCCGAGTCGGGTTGCCCGTGCGTCGGTGCGGCGACGAATTGCC
>JAEZYZ010000197.1 GCA_023418705.1 Pseudomonadota bacterium
GCCAAGGCCAACGCGGCCTCCGCGCGCACGCTCGCCTGGCCGTCTTCGACCAGCGCGCGCTCCAGCGCGGCGATGGCGGCGCCCGGCGCCTGCGCCGCGTCCCCGGCCCAACGCGCGAGGTCGCGCACGGCGGAGAGGCGCACCTCCGGCTTTCGGTCCGACAAATCGCGAACCGCGGCGTCGAGCGTCCGCGGCAGGGGCGCCAGTCCAAACATCTGCCGTGAGCGTAGACCAGAGCGGGCTGTTGTCGACCTGCTGCGCCCGGCGGCTCGTTGCCGGAGCTGCCGGTGGTGCCACATTCGGAGCGTGAGCGCTCCCCCACCTTTGACGGAGCCCGGCAGGGAAGCCGCGCTGATCGGTCCCGGAGCTCCCGCGGAGCTCGGCGTCTACGTTCGCAGAAACTTGCTGCTCGCCGCCGCTCTCCTGCTCGTCTTGTTCGGCGGCGTCGGGTTGTGCGGCGTCTTCTTCGAGGCCGAGCTGCTGGCCACGACGCACTGGCTCTACGACACCCTCGGCCTCGCAGGGCTGTTCGCGATCCTGTTCGTCAGCGACGCGGTGATCTCACCCGTTCCGCCGGACCTGGTCCTGGTCGTGATCGCTCATACGAAGCTCTCGGCGTCCTGGCCCGAGCTGCTGCTCGCCGTCAGCCTGGTATCGGTGCTGGCGGGCAACGTCGGCTATTGGTGCGGGCGACGCCTTGGCAGCTCGAACGTCCCGCGCCTGCTGTTCGGCCGTCACCTGGAGCGCAGCCAACACCTGGTTTCCCGGTATGGGCGGTGGGCGGTCGCGCTCGGGGCGTTGACCCCGATCCCGTTTTCGCTCACCTGTTGGACCGCCGGCATGTTGACCATGCCTCACCCGGCGTTCTTCAGCATGACCCTGCTGCGCCTCCCTCGTTTTTACCTCTACTACCTGGCCATCGCGCACGCCGATCGCCTGTTCGGCGTCGGCTTTTGAGCGCTCCGCGGCCTGGCTTTCGCGGCGACCGGTGGACCGGCGAGCTTCAACGGCGTCGAAGGGCTGGCCGCCCGCGGCCGCACCCTCCCCGCGCGGCGGGTCTGCCGGCGGGGCCAGCCCGGGTCGCCAGCGCGCAAGAATTAGTCGTAAAGTCGCGTGGGCTGCACTTCCGAGGCAACCGAACGCCGCCGGGAGCCGAAACGCCAGGCAACGATCGGACCTTGACGCCCCGGGGTTCCGACCGCCCCATTCGAGCCCGTTTCCAGCCATGCGGATGTCGACGAAGAACCCCTGCCACCGAGCCGCCGTGAACCACCGAGGTGCGCCCCGCCCAGCGCGGTGGCTGCTGCCTTGCTCCGTCGTTCTGGCGCTGTTGGGCGCGCCATCGCCAGCCGTCGCGGAGCAAGCCCCGCCGACCGCAGAGCAGCCCGCCGCCGATGCCGATATCGAGCAGGCGCGGCAGCTGTTTCGCGAGGCCACCGCGCTCGAGGCAGACGGTCAGTGGGCAGCCGCCGTCGAGCGCTTGAAGCGCGCGGTGAGCATCAAAGAGACCCCGGGGCTCCGCTATCACCTGGCGTTCGCCGAGGAGCAGCTCGGGCAGCTCCTGGCGGCGCGGGACAACTACCGGCGCGCCGACGAGCTCATTCGCTCGGGCATCTCCGCGCCGGACGTAGAGGCCCACCTCGAGCCTGCGCTGCAGCGGATCGAGCAGCGGCTGCCGCGGCTGACCGTGGTGCTGCCGCGCGACGTTCCCGACGCCGGGGTGGTCGTCGACGGCCGACCGATCGCGAACAAGACCGAGCCCATCGCGCTCGATCCCGGAACGCACGAGCTGCACGTCCGCGCTCCGGACAGGACGCCGTTCACCCGGCGCATCACCCTGGCGGAGGGATCGCGGCAGCAGGTGGCGGTGTCGCTGCCGAAGATTCCCGCCCCCACGTCGGTCGAGTCCGCCAAAGCCTCCGGGTCGGGGTCGAACGTGCGCACCTTCGTCCTGGCGGGCGAGGCAGTGCTGACGCTGGCAGCGCTCACGGTGGGCGTCGGCTACACGATCGAGCGCTCGAACGCGCGCGACCGCATCGATCGGGCGCGCGCCGCCATCGACCGTCGAGACCCAAGCCGCGGCGCGTGCGCTCCGGACACCACGCTGGTCGCCGAGTGCGCCGAGCTGCACGCCGCGATCGACGACTACAACGACGCCGGCCGGCTCTCGACCGCCGGCTTCATCGCGGCCGGGGTCGGGGCGGTCGCCACCGCGGCGACCTGGTTCCTTTGGGACACGGAGAGCACCAACGTCAGCCTCGACGTGGGACCGACGGCCTGGTCGGTGGGGTGGCGCCAGCGCTTCTGAGCGCCTCCCGTCACCAGTCGACGATCGGCTCGATCATTTGGCGCCGCTGACCCAGCGCCGCAGCCCCTCGCTCGCCAGCTGCAGCGAGCCGCTCACCGTCGCCACGGCGACGGCGCCGACCGCCAACACGTGCGGGGCGCGCAGCATGCCGAGCGTGCCTTGTTCGAGCAGCGCACCGAGGCTGACGCCATCCGCCGGCCCGAGGCCGACGAAGCCGAGCGCCGTCTCGCCAAGCACCACACCGGCTGCGGCCGTCCCGATTTGAACGGCGACGGGACCCAGCAGGTTCGGGAGCACGTGGCGGGTGACCGTGCGGCCGCGCGTCGCTCCGAGCGCGCGCGCGGCCTCCACGAACTGCGCCTCGCTGAGGGTGCGCGCCTGCGCGGCGGCGATGCGGGCAAACGGCGCCCACGCGGTCGTCGCGAACACCGCGGCGATGTGCCAGCGCGCCGGGGTGCGCACGGCGGACAGCACCGCGAGCGCCAGCAAGAAGGTGGGGAAGGCCTGGACCAGATCGCAAGCCCGCAGCACCCAGCGCTCGAGCCGCCCCCGCAGCAGCCCCGCGGCGGCGCCGATCGGCGTCCCCACGGCGAAGCCGATGCCGGCCACCACGAACGCCAGCAGCAGCACGCGAAAGGTGGCGTGCAGGACGAGCGGCAGCAGATCCACGCCCGCCTCCCCGCTGCCGAGCGGGCGGCTGAGCGACGGCCCTGCCCATGAGGACGTCAGGTGCAAGCGGGACGGCGAAGCATCAGAGAGCAGCGCGTAGGCGCCGCTGGCGAGCAGCACCGTCGCCGCCGGCAGCACCACCAGCCAAATCCGCGCGTCGAGGCGCCGCGTCACGCCGCCTTCCCCCGCGGATCGACCAGCGCGTGCACCGCGCCCGCCAAGGCCTGCGCGGCCACGAACAAGAGCCCCGCGGCGATCACCGAGGCTTCGAGCACCGGCAGGTCTCTGGCGGCGTAGGCGTTCAACATCAGCGTGCCGAGGCCGGGACGCTCGAACAGCCGCTCGAGCACGACCGCCCCGCCGAGCAAGGCCCCGAGCTGCGCAGCGATCACCACCGAGATGGGCCCCGACGCGGGCGGCAGGCCGTGGATCAACCACACCCGCCAGCTCGACGCGCCCTTCGCCGCAGCCACCTGCAAGAACTTGGAGCTCGCGACCTCCATCAGCGACGCGCGGGAGATCCGGCCGACCTGCGCCCCGAGCGGGACCGCGAGCAGCGCCGACGCGAACAGCAGCCCGAGCGCGCCGCTCTCGGGATCGCCCGGCAGCGGCACCAGGCGCCACTTCACGGCGAGCGCGAAGGTCAACAGCGGCGCGAGCGCGATCAGGGGGGTCGCGCTCGCCACCAGGATCGCCCGGTGCACCCACTCCCGGCGGGCGCCGAGCCAGGGCCCGACGCACAGCACGGCAGCCACGAT
>JAEZYZ010000205.1 GCA_023418705.1 Pseudomonadota bacterium
GGGAGATAGCTGGTTCTCGCCGAAATATATTGAGGTATAGCCTCGGGTGAATTGCGTCGGAGGTAGAGCACTGGATGGGCTAGGGGTCCTACCAGATTACCAAACCCAACCAAACTCCGAATGCCGATGACAACTGCCCGGGAGTCAGGCAGCGGGAGATAAGTTCCGTTGCCGAGAGGGAAAGAGCCCAGACCGTCGGTTAAGGTCCCCAAATCTGAGCTAAGTGTAAAAGGATGTGGAAACGCTTAGACAACCAGGAGGTTGGCTTAGAAGCAGCCATCCTTTAAAGAAAGCGTAATAGCTCACTGGTCAAGCGGGTCTGCGCCGAAAATATAACGGGGCTAAAGCTCAGTACCGAAACCACGGGCTCTCGCAAGAGAGCGGTAGGCGAGCGTTCTGATGGAGATACACGGTGGACGGTGACGACCACTAACGGCCATCAGAAGTGACTATGCAGGCATGAGTAGCGATAAACCGGGTGAGAAACCCGGTCGCCGTAAGCCCAAGGTTTCCTGGGGAAGGATAATCCTCCCACGGGTTAGTCGATACCTAAGCCGAGGCCGAGAGGCGTAGGCGATGGCAAGCAGGTTAATATTCCTGCACCACCAAGGATAGCGTTGAAGTGAGCGGGGACGGAGAAGGGTAGCCCAGCACGGCGTTGGTTGTCCGTGTTCAAGCCCGTAGGCTGAGTCACTAGGACCCGATAGGGACAAACGGTGGCTCATTAGGCCGAGAGGTGATGAGGTCCGATCCTAGATCGGGACACTGGGTAATCCCAGGCTTCCAAGAAAAGCCGCGCACAGAGCTCCTTTGGTGATCGTACTCCAAACCGACTCAGGTGGGCGGGGTGAATATCCCAAGGCGCGTGAGAGAACCCTGGTTAAGGAACTCGGCAAATTTGCACCGTAACTTCGGGAGAAGGTGTGCCGCTGGCGGTGATCCGGCTTGCCCGGTGAGCTGTCGGCGGTCGCAGTGAAATGGCGGTTGTGACTGTTTACTAAAAACACAGGACTCTGCGAAGTCGTAAGACGACGTATAGGGTCTGATGCCTGCCCGGTGCTGGAAGGTTAAGGGGATACGTCAGGGGCAACCCGAAGCGTTGAACCGAAGCCCCAGTAAACGGCGGCCGTAACTATAACGGTCCTAAGGTAGCGAAATTCCTTGTCGGGTAAGTTCCGACCTGCACGAATGGCATAACAACATCCGCACTGTCTCGACCAGGGACTCAGCGAAATTGCATTGGGGGTGAAGATGCCCTCTACCCGCGGCAAGACGGAAAGACCCTATGAACCTTTACTGCAACTTGGCAGTGATTTTCGGTTCATTCTGCGTAGGATAGGTGGGAGGCTATGAAGCCGGGCTTCTGGGCTCGGTGGAGCCAACCTTGAAATACCACCCTGGATGGACTGGGAATCTAACCTGCACCCGTGACCCGGGTGAGGGACCCTGCCTGGTGGGCAGTTTGACTGGGGCGGTCGCCTCCTAAACTGTAACGGAGGCGTGCGACGGTTCCCTCAGGCTGATTGGAAACCAGCCGTAGAGTGCAAACGCATAAGGGAGCTTTACTGCGAGACTGACAGGTCGACCAGTTGCGAAAGCAGGTGTTAGTGATCCGGTGGTACCGGATGGAAGGGCCATCGCTCAACGGATAAAAGGTACTCTAGGGATAACAGGCTGATCGCGCCTGAGAGTTCACATCGGCGGCGCGGTTTGGCACCTCGATGTCGGCTCATCGCATCCTGGGGCTGGAGCAGGTCCCAAGGGTTCGGCTGTTCGCCGATTAAAGCGGTACGCGAGCTGGGTTTAAAACGTCGTGAGACAGTTTGGTCCCTATCTGCCGTGGGCGCAGGACACTTGAGAGGAGCTACTCATAGTACGAGAGGACCTGGGTGGACGCGCCTCTGGTGTTCCGGTTGTCCCGCCTGGGGCATAGCCGGGTAGCCATGCGCGGAACGGATAACCGCTGAAAGCATATAAGCGGGAAGCCGGCCTCAAGACAAGGTGTCCCTGCCGTAAGGCACTAAAGGCCCGTCGGAGACTACGACGCGATAGGCTGGGTGTGGAAGCGTTGCAAGGCGCGGAGCTAACCAGTACTAATAGGCCGTGCGGCTTGACCTTATTCTCTAAGGCAAACATTGTAGCTAGTGCCCGGAGTCCGGGCGATGACAGGAGCGACGCTCCGTCATCGAAGGACCGGGAGCCCGCAAGGGTTCCCCTGCCGCTCCCTCCGCAAAAGGGGAGCCGGCGGATCAGCGCAACATCGCTGGTCTTTGGACGCCCAAAAACTGTTTCCGGTGGCTTTATCGAGGAGGCCATACCCGATCCCATCTCGAACTCGGAAGTCAAGCTCCTCAGAGCCGATGGTACTGCACGGATTGCTGTGTGGGAGAGTAGGACGCTGCCGGGCTAATGACGGGGTCCGAGCCGAAAGGTTCGGACCCCGCAGCTTTTTTGTGGCTCGGCGTCGCGCGCTGGAGGGTTCCGCGCGCCGGAACGCGCCGTGCCTTCCGGAGGTGGCCGAGCTGGAGGGTTCCGCGCGCCGGAACGCGCCCTGCCTTCCGGAGGCGGCCGAACGCTTCGCCGAGCGCGCCGCTCAGCGGCCCCTCGCGGATTTCGGCGCGCTTGCGCCGGTCGCGAGGGGGGGCGGCGCGCTGCGACCGGGCGCGTTACGTTGGCTTCATGCGTGAGGTCATTCGAGCAGCGCTTGGCGACGACGGATCGCAGCAGTACGTGCTCGAACGAGACGGCGACTGCGTCGGCCGGCTGAGGTACCGGGGCGCACCGGAGGCGGTGCTCGACATCCTGCACGTCTGGGTAGATCCCGCGCTACGGGGCGGCCGGTTGGGCAAACGGCTCGTGGATCACGCTGCCCAGCAGGTCCGCGTGGCCGGGGGAAGGATCACGGCCACCTGCGGCTTCGCGCGATCGGTGCTGGCCCGAGATCCGGAGCAGCGGGACCCGGTGCTTTGAAAGAGGATCGGCCGGGCCGCTCGATGGACGCGGGCTACAGGCGGCGGGCCGCGACCAGAAGGTAGGGATTCCCGGCTGGCTCATCGGGATCTCCCGCTCTGGCAAATGGATCGGGGCTCTAGATCGGCGCTCTAGGGCATGGACCGGGTGGGCTCTCGGTCGGGGCGGCGCTAGGGTTGGCTGGCCGATGCGAGAGCGACTCGAAGCGATGTTGCGCGGCGCTTACCAGCGCGGTCGCGCAGCCTTGGCTCGGCTGAAAGCCGGAGGCGGGCGGCGTCATTGGCGGCGTCGCCTCCTGAAAGGCCTGCTCGTCGGCGTGCCGTTTCTGATCGTCGGCGGCGGCTTGCTCGGGTTCTCTCCCCTGGTGAAGAGCCGCGTGGCGGCCCGAGCCAGCGCGGCGGGCTTCGACGTGCAGATCGGGTCGGTGCGTCCGGGGTGGGGACGCATCTGGTTGGAGGACGTGCGGCTTTCGCCAACGGGTGTCGGCGCGGTCGACGTGCACCTCGCGGCCATTCGGGTCGATCTGGCGCCGTTCTCGATCGAAGGGGCGCACGTGACCGGTGGGCGGGTGGTGGTGCGCGGCAGCAGCGAGACGGTGCTCGAGCAGCTGCGGGCGTGGCAGCGGGCCCGCCCGAAGAGCGCAGCGGGCACCGCGGGGGGTGGCGGGCGCAGCTACTCCGCCCAGGGGATCGATCTCTCTTGGAGCACCGGTCCGGGGGGAGGCGCGCACCACGTGTGGGGCCTGCGCTGCCTCCGAGAGGGCGCGACGGAAGCGTGCTCGGCCGATTTGGTACGCCTCGAGCTCGACGGGTCGGGCCTCAGCTTGTTCGAGCCTGCCCTGGTGCTCGAGCGGGTGGGCGGAGAGCGCAAGCTCTCGCGGTTCAAGGCGAAGGAGCTGCGGGGCCACCTGCAGCTCGGGGCTGCTCCCTCCGAGCCGGAGGGAAACGCCGCCGCCGCCGGGGCGGGACCGGGGGGCGGCGCTGCGGCTGGCGGGGCGGGGCCGAGCTCGGGCGCGTTCACGCTCGGCCTCGCCGGCCTCGCGGGAGCTTCGTCCGTCGACGAGCTGCGGCGGCTGTTGCAGCGCCTGCAGAACCTGGCCGAAGAGCGCTTCGCCAAGCAGCTGGAGGTCGACATCGCGGGGGTCCGGCTGCGCATCCAGGAGGCCGCTCAGACGCTCAACCTGGGTCCCGGACGCCTGCGGCTCTGGCGCGACGCCGCGGCGGACACCTGGCTGAGCTTCGTCCCCGGGGCGGAGAACCAGAAAACCCCGCTGACGCTCAAGGCTCGGTTGCCGGCCAGCGGCGGACCTTTCGAGGTCGAGCTGAAAGGCGGGCCGGTGAGCCTGGGATCGCTCGGCGTCAAGCCCGGGGATTTCGGGCTCATCGAGGTGGACCGCGCCCGCATCGACGTCGAGGCCAACCTGAGCTTCTCGACCGACACGTCCGACGTGGAGTTCACCGGCGGTGGCCGTTTCGAGAACGTGTCGCTGCACCGCCCCGCGATCGCCCGCCAGCCCATTCACGGGCTGGCCGTGGGGTGGAGCGGCGCCGGCACGCTCGCGCTCGGTGGTCAGAAGCTTCGGGTCGATCACGCCGAGCTGCGGGTCGGGAAGGTGAAGGTCGAGCTAGCGGGTGAGCTCGACCTTTCGGACGAGCACGTCGCGGCGGACGTGACCCTCGGCATCCCGCTCGCCTCCTGCCAGGACATGCTCGACTCCAGTCCCGAGGGGCTCTTGCCGCTGCTCGCCGGCATGCGGATGACCGGCACGTTCTCGATGTCGGCGGGGCTGAAGGTCGACACGCGGAAGATCGCCGACACCGAGACCAAGCTCAAGCTCGCCAATGCCTGCCGCATCACCCATGTCCCGGCCGACGTGGCCCCCGAACGCTTTTTCTCGATCTTCTCGTACGAGGCGCGCGACGCGGACGGCAGAGCGCTCAGGATCTACAGCGGGCCGGGCACCCCGAGCTGGGTCCCGCACGCGGCGTTCTCCCGCTACCTTCAGACGGCGCTCCTGGTGAACGAAGACGGCCGATTTTTTCACCACGACGGCTTCGACCGCGAGGCCATCGCAAACTCGGTACGTCAGAACATTCAAGCGGGCCGCTTCGTGCGGGGCGGCAGCACCATCAGCATGCAGCTCGCGAAGAATGTCTATCTCAAGCGCGAGAAGACGCTGTCGCGCAAGCTGCAGGAGGCGGTGCTCACCCTGCTGCTCGAGCAAGAGCTCTCCAAGCAGCAGATCCTCGAGCTTTACCTGAACGTCATCGAGTTCGGCCCCGGGATCTATGGCATCGGACCCGCCGCGCAACACTACTTCGACTCGGTGCCCGCGGAGCTGACGCTCGGCCAGGCGATGTACTTGGGATCGATCTTGCCCCGCCCGCAGGTCAGCCATTTCCAGCCGGACGGGCAGCTGCGCCCGCGGTGGGCGGCCTACCTGCGGCAATTGATGAGCATCGCCCACAAACGCAAGCTCATCGACGACGAGGAGCTCGAGGCTGGCTTGAAGGAAGAGCTGCGTTTCGGTGAGGCCTCGACCGGTAGCTTTTTCGGTGCGCCCGCCCCGGCGCCGGACGACGGCGGATACTACGACGGCGCTGCGCTAGGGCCATGATCGAGGGGTGGGCGGGCCATCGCGCTCCACGGCTGGATCTCACCGGAGCTTGATGAAGAACGCGCGCAGGCGCTCGACGGCCTCCGGCTGCAGCACGCCCCGCGTCACCTCGAAGCGGTGGTTGAGCCGGCGATCGAGGCCAATTTCGAAGAGCGAGTGCACGGCGCCCGCCTTGGGATCCGGCGCCGCATACACCAGCCGGCGGATCCTGGCGTTGACGAGCGCTCCGGCGCACATCGGGCAGGGCTCGAGCGTCGAGTAAACGCTGACGCCGTCCAGCCGCCAACGCCCGCGCCGGCGCGCGGCTTCGCGCAGCGCGACCACTTCGGCGTGCGCGGTGGGATCGGCGTCGAGCTCTCGCCGATTGCGCCCGCTCGCCAACAAGGATCCATCGGCGTCGACGATCACACAGCCGATCGGCACGTCGCCGTGCGACGCCGCCAGGTCGGCCTGCAGCAAGGCCTGCCCCATCCAGTGCGCGTCGGCGTCTGGGTCGCTGGGTGCGTCCACGGTCATCGGCTCGACGCTCTAGCAGCGGGTCGCGCCAGCACAACCGGCGAAAAGGGCTCCCGGCGGCGCCGGCGGCCAGCCAGCGATGCTACATCCCTGCCCGTGTCCCTCATCAGCGTGCGTGGGCTCTCCAAGAGCTACGGGTCCCGGGCCTTGTTCGCCCAGGTGGCGTTGACGGTGAGCGCGGGTGAACGGGTTGGGCTCATCGGCGCCAACGGCGCCGGCAAGTCGAGCTTCCTGCGGGTCCTGGCCGGGCTCGAGGCGCCCGACGAGGGCACCATCGAGCTCGGGCGCGGCGCTCGCGTGGCGTACTTGGCGCAGGAGCCCGTGCTCGACCCCGAAGCGACGCCCCGGCAGCTCGTGGAGCGCGCGATGGCCGACTGGCACGCCGCGGTCGCCCGGTACCAGACGCTGTCCGAACAGCTGGCGGAGAACCCGACACCTCTGTTGGTCGAACAGCAGGCGGAGCTGGCTGAGACCATCGAGCGGCTGGGCGGTTTCCGCCGCGAGCATCTGGCGGAGCGCCGTCTGCTCGACCTCGGTGTGCTCGAGCTCGATCGCCCCGTCGCGAGCATGAGCGGTGGGGAGCGCCGCCGCATCGCTTTGGCACAGCTGCTGGTATCGGAGCCCGACCTGGCGATCCTGGACGAGCCCACCAACCACCTGGACACCGGCACCATCGAGTGGCTCGAGCGGCACCTGGCCGACGAGTTCCGCGGCGCCGTCTTGATGGTGACCCACGATCGCTACGTGCTCGACGCGGTCGTCGATCGCGTGGTGGAGCTCGAGGCGGGGCGCTTGCAGGAATACACGGGGGCGTACGCCGAGTACCTCGAGCAAAAAGCCGAGCGGCTCGCCCACGCCGAGCGTGTCGAGCAAAACCGCTTGAACCTGCTGCGGCGCGAGCAGGCCTGGCTCAGGCGCGGCGCCAAGGCGCGCACGACCAAACAAAAAGCGCGCATCAAGCGGGCGCAGGCGGTGATGTCGGAGGCGCCCGCGAAGCAGGCTGCGGCCATCGACTTCGGCGGTCTCGAGCGGGGCGCGGCGCGCCTCGGCAAGACCGTGCTCGAGCTCGACGGTGTCGGGCTCGAGATCGGCGGTCGCACGCTGATCGACGCGCTCGACCTGCGCCTGGTCGCTGGCGACCGCGTCGGGGTCGTCGGCCCGAACGGCGCGGGCAAGACGAGCCTGCTGCGCCTGGTGTCGAGCGACGCGGAGCCGACGCGGGGCAGCGTGCGGCTCGGGCAAAACACCGTCATCGCCTATTTCGATCAGCTGCGGGACACGCTGCGGCCCGACTGGACGGTGCTCGAGAACGTCGTTGGCCGTCAGGGCTCCGAACAAAACGCGGGCGTCGTGCAGATCGGCGAGCAAACGTTGACGGTGCGCGCCTACCTCGAGCTGTTTCTGTTCGACGGCAGCGAGCAGCGGCGGCCGGTCAGCTCGCTGTCCGGGGGCGAACGGGCGCGCGTGAGCTTGGCCAAGGCCTTGAAGACGGGAGCCAACCTGCTCTTGCTCGACGAGCCGACGAACGACCTCGACCTCATCACGCTGACGGCCCTCGAGGATCTGCTCGAGGGCTGGCCCGGCTGCTTGATCGTCGTCTCCCATGATCGCTACTTTCTCAACCGCGTGGCCACCTCGATCCTCGCCTTCGAAGGGGACGGCAAGGTCGTGCGCCACCCCGGTGACTACGACCGCTACCGAAGCCTCGCCGAGCAGGCACGTGTCGAGCGAGCGGCCGCTGCGCGGACCGAGGCGCGCGCCGCGGCGGCCCCCGCGGCTCCGAAAGTCGCTGGCGCCGACGCGCCCCGCCAGCGACCCCTGAGCTACGCCGAGAAAAAGGAGCTCGACACGATCATGGACACGATTTCGGAGATCGAAGAGCAGATCGCCGCTCGTGAGATGCTGCTGGCGAAGCCGGATTTCTACACGGGCGACCCCGCTGAGGTGAAACGAGTCGTCGCCGAGCTGCCAGAGCTGCAAGCGGAGCTTGCGGCCAAGACCGCCCGCTGGGAAGAGCTCGAGGCGCGGCGCGATCTCAAGGCGAAGTAGCCGCCGCGCTCGTCCCGCCGTGCTCCGCCCAGAAGGCGAACGCCTCGTCCAGGTAGACTTCCTGCGCGCCGTGCGGCACGGGGTGGACCGCGACGCGGACTGGCCACCCCGCCTTCTTCAGCAGCTGGCCGAGCGCGCGCGCCGACGCGCCGACGGAGTCCGAGCTGCCGTAGCCGATGTAGAAGGGCTTCGGCGGCAGGCGGGCCAGCTCGGGCGTCGCGTGGCCGGCGCCCCCGGACATCGCGCCGTAGCCGTCGGCCTGGACGTCCCCTGCGAGCACCAACTGCGCGACGAAGTAGGCGCCCGCTGACGACCCCGCGACGTAGACGCGCTCGAAGCGCACGCCCGCGAGCTCTTCGAGGGCCGCTTGGCTTTGCTTCAACCGCTCCATCAGCGCGGGCACCTCCGTTCGATAGGCCGCGGCGCCCATCGGCCAGGTCCACCAGCGGGGGAAGCGCTTGGAGGTGCCCTGCAACCCCCGGGGCAGCAGCGCGGCGGCGCCGGCTCGGCGCGCGGCCCGCGCGACCACCCGCTGGTAGTTGGTCTTCTGAGGGCTCTGCTCGGTCGGTGGCACCACCCCGTGCAGGTACACGAGCAGCGTGCGGCTGGGCTCGTCCGGCAGGACCGCGCAGGTCTGCTCATCGAGCGCGCTGACGCTCTCGGTGCACCAGTCGGTCTCGACCCGCGGCAGCGGGTGGCGCGGCCACGGTGGGTTCGTCGCGGCGCTGTCGGGCGACGCTGCGTCCGAAGGCGGCGCCGGCTCTGGCGCGAGCGGCCGCTCGGGGGCCGCTGGCTCACGGGCAGCGGGGCCGCTGGTCGAGCGCACCGGAGGGGAGGGCGCCGGCTTCGCTTCCTTGCGACAGCCCGCCCCTAACCCGACGAGCACGAACCAGAGCGCCGCGTGGGCGGGCGAGCGCGTCACGCGCCGGTTTCTTCCGAGGCCGGGAGCTGTCGGTGCAGCCATTCGCTCCAGAGCTCGTCTTGTTTCTTGGTCCAGGTCTCGGCGTCTGCTCCGAACCAGTAGAAGCTCAGCAGCGCCCGCACGTCGCCGCCCCACTCGTGGATGCCGAAGGCGGCGATCCCCGGAGCAGGTCGATCGACCCGCACGATGAGCTCACGCGGCGGGTGTTCGTCTTGAGCGAGCTCGACCAGGCCTTCGAGCGCGGGGACCCCCGAGCCGCGCGTGCCGCAGCGCTCCCCGACCTTGGCACCCGTGAGGCCAGCGCGCGCGAGCAAGGTGTGGAAGGCTTCCTCGCCCGGCAGGCTGACCTGGATCATCACGCGCGAGCTCGCGGCCGCGCGTCCCGCAAAGTGTCGCAGGTACAGCCGCAGCACGCGGAAGGCGGGCGGCCACCCGCCGAGGAAGCTCTCGAGCTGATCGTCCCAGTCGTCGCCGCTCGCGAACAGGCTGTGCACCAACCGCAGCACGCAGGTGCCGCCGTCGCGGGTCTCGATGAAACACTCGGTCGCGAGCGGCGGCGCGCCGGGCATCCAGTCGCGCTCCTCGTACGCGAAACGCCCCGGGGGCTCCCAGGCCGTGACGACGCCGGAGGTGGTGAACTCGGGCAGCACGTGAAACGTCACACCGCCGCCGGTGCGCTCTTCGATTTCGGCGGGCACGAACCAGCTGGTGATGCCGGGACCCGTGGCGATGGCTTGCCAGATCTGTTCAGCCGTGCCTGGCAGCTCGACCTCGATCGAGACCGAGCGTTTCCCGGAAGCTTCCTTGTGGACCGTCACGAAGGCTCCTTTGCGAGAGGGGCCGGCGGCGCCGCCGGCGGTGGGAGCGGATGGGCGAGGATGACGAGGCGGTGCAGGCGCCCGCCAGGTGCCGACGGGTGGTGGTAGCGCGACGCCAGGCCCGCGACCGCGCGCGTCAGCTCCTCGCTGAAGGCGGCGCGCTCGGCGGCCGAGCGGAACCGGATTTCAGCGTCGAGCGACAGCGTCGCCAGCCGCTTGCCGGACGTCGCCGCCTGACGCAGGCAGGCGCTGACCTCCCGCAGCACGCGAGCGGCCAGCGCGATCAAATAGCTGGCGGACCAATGATCCTTGCTGCGTGCCGGATCGGCCGCCGCAGGTCCGAGAGCGCTCGGGGAAACGACGTACGCCGCGCCGCTCGCCACCAGCAGCCGTTCGGTCAAACCGCCCCACTGGCGCTGATCGACCTCGCGCACCAGCCCGTGCGCCTCCAGCGCCCTGAGGTGGTAGTTCACCTTTTGGCGGCTGAGATCCAGGCGCGCGGCGAGGCTCGCCGCCGACGCCGGCTCCCGCAGCTCTCCGAGCAGACGGCTCCGGACCGGCTCGAGCGCCACCGCCGCCGACGACGGATCTTCGATCACCACGATGTCCTGCACGTCCGCCGCTAGGTACCATTGACAACTTTTATTGTCAATGCCGGCGCCGGCTGGCCCTCCGCCGTTGTGTCGAGCGGCCGACCCGGCTATCGAGGGGACCATGAGGGACTTGAAGAGGAGGCGCTTCGAGCTGGGGGTGGCGATCGCGATCAGCGCCGCCGCGCTGTCGGGCTGTTCGTTCACCTTCATCGAATCGGTGCCCGACCGCCACGAGGAGCTGCGCTACTTCGACTGCACGTCGACCTACGGGTTGCCGGTCGCGGACGGGGTGTTCGCGCTGTCTCAGGGGCTCGCTGGCGCGGTGGTGCTCTCGCAATCCGAAGAGGAGTTCGAGGCGGACAACGATGGCGGCAATCGCAACGTCGCCGCAGGCATCAATTTCGCGGGGGCGGCGGTCAGCGCGGCTTCGGCGATCTACGGGATCGTCCAGACCAGCCGTTGCCAGAGCGCCAAGGACAAGCTGCGCCAGCGCCTGCTGGCGCC
>JAEZYZ010000439.1 GCA_023418705.1 Pseudomonadota bacterium
GTGGGGGCGACCGGCGGCGTGGGGGCGACCGGCGGCGTGGGGGCGACCGGCGGCAGCGGCGGCGTCGGGGGAACCGGCGTTGGCGGAGCGGCCGCCACTGGCGGCACCGGGGGCGGCCCGAGCCAGGGCTGCGAGGCAGCGGCCGGCTGCTACGACTTCGAGGACGGGCAGATCCCTGCCGCGATGTCCTTCTTCCCTGAGTACCTGCGACCCGAGATGGCAACCTATGTGAGCGTCGATGCGACGCTCGGTCGCAGCGGCACCCATTCGCTCAAGGTCGTCGGTACCGGCTTCAGTCAGATGTTGGGACTGGCCACGCCAGGGCCCGCGTTTTGGGGCCGCGTCTACCTTCGGAGCGATACGGAGATCCAAGATGGCCACAACACCTACGTGGCCGCCACCGACGCCGACGGTGATCCGAACTCGAACGAACAGATTCGGATCGGCGAGCACAAATGCCAGCTCGAGGTCAACCGCAGTTCGGACGACGCCGAGCGTCTATCGAACGGCGGAGAGTACGCCTGCACCGGGGGCGTCAAGCTCTTGGCAGACACCTGGTACTGCATCGAGTTCTTCTACGACGGCCCGAACAGCGAGCTGCGCGTCTTCGTCGACGGCGCCGAGATCCCCGAGCTCCACGTGACCGATTGGGGCCCTTACCAGTACCAGCTGTTCAAGTTGGGCTACGAAAAGTATCACGGGGGCAACAAGACCCTTTGGTACGACGACGTGGCGCTCGGCACGAGCCAGATCGGCTGCCAGTGAGCTTGGGAGGAGCGCTCGTTGGCTCGGCACCCCGACCGGGAGCGACAGGCCGGACTCGGCTTCTTTAGCGGCCTGCGCGCCTTGCCGGGGGCGGCCGGTTGGCTGTTGGCCCGCCCCGCGGCCTGGCCCTACGCGCTCGTCCCGGCCCTGGTCCTCTGTCTGCTCTCGGCGGGCGCCGTGACGCTCGCCCTGAGCACCGTCCGGCCGGCGCTCGAAGGGCTCATCGGGCAAGGCGAAGCGTGGCACCTGCGGCTGCTGCGCGCGGCGCTGCCCTGGGTCGGCACGGCGCTGGCGGCGGTGCTTGGTCTGATGGTAGCGCTGGCGCTGACGCCGCCCTTGAGCTCGCCCGCGCTCGAGCGTCTGGTCGACCTGCGCGAGCGGGAGCTTTCGCTGCCGCCGCGGGCGCCGCTCGGGTTCTTCGCGGAGATCGCCTGCGGCCTGCGTGCGCAGGCGCTCGCGGCGGCGTTCGCGCTGCCATTGCTGGCGGCTCTGTGGGTGACGGAGCTCGCCTTTCCCCCGGCGGTGGTCGTGACCTTGCCCGCCAAGTACTTGGTGGTCGCGTTCGGCCTCGCCTGGAACCTATTCGACTACCCCCTCACGCTGCGAGGGGTGCCGATGCGCCGCCGCCTGCGGCTGTTCTCAGAGCACCGCGCCGCCGTGATCGGGTTCGGCGCGGGGTTCGCGCTGCTGTTCTGGGTTCCGTGCTTCTCCGTCGTGCTGCTCCCGCTTGGCGTGGTCGCGGCGACCGAGCTCTGCTGGACCCTGCAAGGAGCGGTGGGCGACGCCGTCGCGGAGGCGGCGCCCACCCAACTTCCGGAGTGAGCCTTCAGCGCGGGCTTCGGCGCCTGCGGTACCAGCCGACGGCCAGCCCCGCAGCGAGCGACAGCAGCAGCGCGCTCTTCGGTCCCTGGTCAGGAGGCGCGGAGCGGACACTGCACCCGGAGTCGTCGTCCTTGGAGGCGTCCGGAGCAGCGCTCGTCCCGCCAGCCCCGCCGGTGGCGCCGCTCCCGCCGCTCGTCCCGCCAGAGCCGCCGCTCGCCCCGCTGCCGCCCGGATCGACAGGCACCGTGCCAGAGAAGCCGCGTGCGTCATCGGCGGTCAGGGACAAGATCGCCGTTCCGTCGACGAAGTTCACGTTCTGCGACACATGGGTCGAGAGCGAGAACGGCGACGCCCACGATCCGGTGAACCAGCCCGAGGGCAAACGGTCTTCCTCGAAGTCCTCCCGCCACGCCAGGGTGAAGTCGCCGCCGTCGTCCCCAGCGCCCGGGGTGTACTCGTGGTACGCCACCCAGTTGATGAACTGGTGTACGGGCAAGCTGCTCTCGGAGAAATTGCCGCCGAAGTTTGCGTTGCCAGGCCAGACATTGAACCGGATTTGCATGCCCTCGACCACGTTGGTCGCGAACTCCTCGGCCACGGTGCCCTCGAGCCGTCGCACCTCCTCGCCGTCCAGCAACCAAACGATGGACTCGGGCGTCCACTCGAAGGCGTACGTATGGTACTCTCCGCAAAGGTCGGCTGACGTGGTGATTTTCTCGGTAGCGTGCTTCTCCGGCAGCCCATAGATGGCATTGCTCGAATAGGCGCAGGGTCCCACCTTCTCGGTGTCGAGCTCTCCCCAGTACTCGTCGTCGAGCTCCGACCCGTCCTTCCACAAGAAGAACGACGATACGACCCCGTCGGCTGGTGCAAATTGGAGGCGAGCTTCGTATCGCCCGTAGCGGTAGCTTTCGCTGGTGTACAGCTCCGCGCTGCTGACGGCGGCGGCGGCGCCCGCGTACATCAACGTCGTGGCGCAAATCGAACCGGCGAGCACGGGTTTCAGTGTTTGAAGCATGGTGCAATAGTTCTCCTATCGCCGCTGGACTGCGTAGAACAAGCAGTCGGCCAGGGCGATCCGAGCGTCGGTGGTCATCATGACAGGAATCAACTCTCGTGCAGTGCAGATCGCAAGACCATTCCGTCGAAAAATTCGATCGGCGACATCGCGGCCATGCTCGTCGAGCGCCTCGAACGGGCGATCGACCCCGCTGCCGACCCAGGCCACCTCCGTGCCCGCCGGCAGCTCCTGAAAATTGTGCCGATCGATGTCCATCGCGCAGGTCACGTCGGTGAAACTCTGGCGATGGTCACCGAAGCCGATGCTGAGGCCGGGGCGCACTTGCACGCGCACCGCCCGATCGAGGACCTGCACCCCGCTCGCGCCGGCTTCGAGGCGTGGCAGCTCTTCGGCGGCCGCATAGCGCTCGAGGCCGGCATGGGCGCAGGCGTCGGCAGCGGGATCGAGGCGACGACCGCTCTCGATGGTGACGATCGGCAGCTCGTCGGCGAGCGCATCCATCAGCGCGCCCAGGCCGAAATTCGAGACGACGAAGCGCCGCGCGAACAGGCTGACCAGCCCGAGCCGTTCCGGATCGACCCGGGTGCTCACGCCGTACGCGGGGTTGTGCCCGCTGTTGTTGTGCAAATCGACCACCGCTTCGGGGCGGTGGCGCCGCAGCACCTCGAGGATGGCCTGGGCCAGGCGCCCCTCTTCGTCGTCCCCGGGGGTCAGAAAGCAGCGGTTCAGATCCCGCCCGCCGGGCATCATCCGATGGCTGAAGACCGGCGTCAGGCGGGCGGCGGCGACGGCGCCGATCACGATCAACAGCTGCGTCTGCGGGATCGCGCCGCTCTTCAACCAGCGGAATACCGCGTGCAGACCGGAGGGCTCGTTGCCGTGAAGCATGGCCGTAACGGCGCGCGTGCGCCGCGCATCTCGCCCTTCGACCCAGATGGCCACCGCGCCGGGGAGCGCGAACAGCCACTCCTGCGCGGTCTCCGGCAACTGCTCGGGCCGGGGGCGTTCCATCAGGGTCAAAGGCTGGGTCAAAGGCTCCACGTGTGCACCGGCTCTCCGCTGATGGCGTTTCGAATGTAGCGCTCCAGCATGCCACGCAAGGCGCTCTTTCGATCGCGTGTTCGTTCGAGGACGCCGACGGTCCGCTCCTGCCACCTCGCGCCGGTCAGCTCGCGCCGGAGGCGCTCCTCGATGATGCCCAGCCAGCGAGCCGTTTCGTCCTCCGCCACGCCCACGCTCGCCAGCCCTCTCCAGGCCAGGGGGATCAACTCCACGACGAGCTCCCGCGCGGCCCACGTCTTCGCGCCCACGCCTTCAGTGTCCGGCCAGAGCAGCTCGGCGTCGAGGCCATGGCAGGCGGCCTGATAAAAGTTGCGGCGTGCATGCCCGAAGGTGAGTGCCGGCAGCAGTCGATCGACGTCGGGCATCAAACCCAGGGTCAGCCCCAGCAGGAAGGCGGCGTTGGCGGCCATGTCCGCGACCGTCGGGCCGGCGGGCAGGGCGCGCAGCTCGAGGCGCACATGGCCCCCCTCGGCCGCGTCGTAGACCGGCCGGTTCCACGACCAAACCGTGCCCTGGTGCAGCCGCAGCTCCGCCAGCGTGGGCACGCCCCCTTCCTGCACGCACGCCAGCGGGTCCTCTGCGCTGATGATCGGCAAGAGAGGGGGGTAGAGCGCGACGCTCTCGGCGAACAGCTCATGCGGGCCCTTGCGGACCCAGCCGTGTCCGAACGACACCCGGGCCGGCCGCCAATCGTCGATGAGCGGGGTCGGCCGGTGATCGACGGCCTGACGGAACAACGCGACGCGCGTCTCCGCCCACAAGCGCCGCCCGAGGAAGAACGGAGAGTTGGCGGACACGGCGAGGGCAGGCGCCGTGGCGACCTGCGCGGCGTTGAAGGCGCTCGCGAACTCCTCTGGAGCGACGCGGAGGTGGAGCTGAAACGAGGTCGCGGCGCCCTCGAAGGTCACGTCGTCGAGCTGCACCACCAGCCGCTCGGGGCCTTCGATGTGCACCGTGAACGGTTCGCCACGCAGCCGGCGCAGGCTCTTGGACAGCGCGCGGTAGCGGATGAAATCGCTCATCGTCGCGGCGCCGAAATCTGCTTCGGTGAGCGTTGGCAGAATGCCCACCGTGACGACACGCGCGCCGTGCTGTGCGGCGGCCATGGAAAGCGTCGTCAGTGCTTCGCCGAGCTCCCGCGCGAACGCGCTGAACGGCGCGCCTGAAAACAGGACTGGGCGCGAGTTGAGCTCCAGATTGAAGCGGTTGATTTCCAGCGTGACGCGCGGGTCGAGCGATTCGGCGAGCACCGCACGGTTGACTGGGCGCGGCGATCCGTCTGGGTCGACGAGGTTCAGCTCGACTTCGGCGCCCATCGATTTGGGGCCCTGACCGAAAGCCGGCCGCGCGAGCAGCCGCTCGAGGGCGCACAGGTCGTCACGCAGCCGCCCGGAGAAACGCTCGTAGTCGGCGTCCTCGAACTCTTCGCGATCGATCTCGATTCCCATGCGTGGGCCAGTCGAGCGACGGCCAAGAGCGAGTTTGGGTCCCGTCCCTGACCGGCGCAAGCGCTCCCAAAGCTCGCGGGTCCGGCCTGGGCTGGCCGGGAGGAGAGGGGCGGCGAGAGCGGCAAACGGTCTGCGGAGCAAGCCGTTTGTCGCGAAAAATGAGACCCTCTAGAGCAACGAGCCGTGAGCAGACGCGAGGGTTTCCCGAAGGAGCGGGGCCCTCACCCGGATGGGGCCCCGATTCTTCGGGATCTCCGCGCTGGCAAACGGATCGGTGCTCTAGAATCGCCGCGGATGAGCCCACCGATCGTGCACCACGACGCCTGCTTCGTCGTGGTCGACAAGCCGCCCGGGATGATCGTGCATCGAGGGTTCGCCAACGACGACGAGGTGCTGGTCGCCCTGGTGGGCAAGGCCCTGGGCGAACGAGTGTTTCCAGTGCACCGGCTCGATCGCGCCACGAGCGGCGCCGTCCTGTTCGCCCGCGACGCGGTGACGGCTGGGCGCCTCGGCAAGGCCATGGCCGAAGGACGTGTTCACAAGCGCTACCTGGCGCTTTGCCGCAGCCACCCCGAGCCCGAAGGAGTGATCGATCACCCGGTCCCGAAAGGACCCGGCAAACCCAAGGTCCCGGCGGTCACCCGCTACCGGCGGCTGGGCACGTTCGAGCGCTACGCGCTGGTCGAGCTCATGCCAATCACGGGCCGGCTCCACCAGCTCCGGCGCCACATGAAGCACATCTCCTGCCCGCTGATTGGCGACGTTCGCTACGGCAAGGGCGAGCACAACCGACGGTTTCGCAGCGAATACGGGCTCGAGCGGCTGGCGCTGCACGCCTACGGCCTGTCCTTCGAGCACCCCACCTCCGGCGCGGAGGTCGAGGTGAAGGTCCCGCTGAGCGGCAGCCTGAAGCGCTGCCTCGAGCGCATCGGTCTGTTCGAGGCTGCCCGGGCGCTCACCGGATGAGGCGCTCGCGGCGCGACGAGTCATGGGGCTCGTCGGCCGGGCGTCGCCCATCCCCGCTCGCAACCTCGAACGCCGCCAGCGCCGGGAGGACCTCGCGGCTGCCCACCCGGAAACGCTTGCTCCGGTGGCCCCGAGGCTGAGACAGTCCCTGCCATGACGGCGCGACGGACCGCTTTGATCACCGGTGCCTCCGCGGGCATCGGCTCGGCCCTGGCCAAGGTCTTCGCCGAGCGGAACTTCGATTTGGTGCTGGTCGCCCGCCGGCGAGAGCGGCTGGAGGCGTTGGCGGATCGGCTGCGCACCGAGCAGGGCGCGACGGTCGAGGCGCTGGTCGAGGATCTGAAGGATCCGGCCGCACCACGCCGCCTGTTCGACACGCTCGATCAGCAAGGTGTGACCGTGGACGCGCTGGTCAACAACGCTGGCTTCGCTGTCGGTGGCCGCTTCAGGGATGCGCCGTGGCAGCGGCAGGCCGACTGCCTGCAGGTGCTGGTCACCTCCGTCGTGGAGCTGACCCATCTGTTCGAGCCCGGCATGGTTGCGCGCGGCTACGGTCGCATCTTGAACGTGGCTTCCGTGGCAGGGCTGCTCCCGGGATCGGCCGGGAGCACGCTCTACACGCCGGCCAAGGCCTTCATGATCAAGTTCAGCGAGGCGCTCGCGGCCGAGCATCGGGACGACAACGTGCACGTCACCGCGCTCTGTCCGGGTTACACGCTGACGGAGTTTCACGACGTGCTGGGCAATCGCGAGCGCATGGATCGCATGCCGGGTTTTTTGTGGCTCGACGCCGAGGTGGTGGCGCGCCAGGGCGTCGATGCCGTGCTGGCGGGCCGGGTCGTGGTCGTCAACGGATCGGTCTACAAGGGGGTCGCCGCGCTCGCGAAGCTTCTGCCCGGCGCCGCCGCGCGAGCTCTGCTTGGGCGCCATTCCCGCGGGACGAAGGGCCACTGACCGGGTCCGATCAAAGCTCGAGCTCGCTCGTCGAGCGCCCGAAGCCGATCGGAAACCCCATGCTATAGCGTGCGTTGATCTCGCCGAGCGCACAGAAGCCCGACGCTCCCTGTAGCTGGTAGCGGTAGGCGTCGACGTTGAAGGGGCCGAAGTACCCCCGAGCCACGAGCGCCGCGGCGACGCGTTCGGCGCTCGCGTGCAGCGCTTCGTCTTCGCTCGGGGTGAGCTCCCCGGCGCGGACCAAGCGACTGCCAAGCCAGGTGCCGCGCGGGCCAACCCGCTGAACGCAGGGACGTCCGAGCTTCGTTCGCCCATCGGGCCATAGAAAGCCGTGCAGGGCGAGCTCGAGCGTGGGGGCGACGAGCGGCTCGAGGAGCAACCCGTCGCCGGCGATCGAGCGCTCGATGAAGACCCGCTGGTGCGCTTCGATCCGATGCCGCAAGCGCAGCTGGCCGCGCCCGGCGAACCCAAACGCGCGCTTGCACAACCAATCCCGCGGCTGGGACGCGAGCAGGTCTTCGACCGCGCCGACCGTCGTGACGTACGTGGCGCCGGGCGGTCCCCCTCCGAGCTCGAAGCCGAAGCGCCGGTGGTTCACCGCCTTCAGGACGGAGAGCTCCGGGTGCGGCTCGGGCACGGCCCCGGCCCGGCAGAGCGCTTCGAGCGCCAGGGGGGTCGGGCACCAGGCGCGCCCTGGCCAGCCGTCCACGTCGCGGCTGCCGACGCACACGTCGTCGGGGCCAAGCAATGCCATGGCTTGCGCGGCGTAGGTACGCAGGTGGGCGCTCACCTCGGGCGAGCGAACGTAGCCGGGTCGAGCGAGCTCGAGCTCCGCGTCCAGGTTGAGCACCCAGGCGCGCGCCGGAGCATCACCCACGGCGCCGATCCGTGGCGAGCGGCGGGCGCGGTTCGAAGGCGATCAAGCGCGCGATGAAGTCCTCGGGCATGCCGGCTCGGAGGCGGACGGCTCGATCCACCCGCCGTCCCTTGAGCACCATTGGCGACAGCGGCTCGGGCAGCTCGGCGCGCCAGGTCTCGAAATCGCAGCCGCCCGTCCAGCGCTGGAACCAGCGGACGGCAAAGCGCACGTGCGGCAGCTCCTCCTCGGCGATGCGCTCCTGGACGTCGGCCCCCAAGGCATCGCCCACGGCGCGGAAGCGCGCCGCGAAGTCGGGCGCGTGCTCGAGGTTGGCCGCCTCGAAGCCCATGCCCATCAACGCCACGAACTGCACTTGGCTGGCGCAGGCCGGGACCCGCTCCCAAAACCAATCGCGCACCGGAAAGTCGCCGATCGAAAACCCGAGCGCCTCGATGCGGGCCTGATAAAGCGCCATGTGCCGGATCTCGTCGTGGCAAATGCGCAAGAGCCCCTTTCTAAAACCACGCTCGGCGCCGGCGAACGCCAGGAGCGCCCAGCACATCAGCTCGGCGGCCTGCAGCTCATGGTGCCAAAACGCATGCAGCACGCGCGCGCGGCAGCGCGGATCCGAGAAACCCTCCGCCTTGGGGGTGCGCATGCCGCGCTCGGCCCGGGCGAGCTCCGGCGGGCGACCGGGCCCAGCGAGCCGCTCGGGGACCGGCGCCTGGTTCCAGCGGCGCGGGCAGGAGGGTGGCGCCACCTTGATGGCGAGGCTTGTGCTCGAGAGGTAGGCGCGCGCCCACGACTCGACGGTAGGTTCGGCGGCCATCGGCGGGGCGGACACGAGGGGCCCATTTAGCGCCGTTCGCCAGCGCGAGCCAGACGGGCCCCGGTGAGCGCCTCAGCGCCGGTGCAGGAGGCTGCGCACCGTCTCCGCCAGCTTGACCTCGGCCTTTCGGCGGCGCTCGCCCGAGGCCTTCTGCGCGTTGCGGATCAGGTTCTTCAGGTGCGTACGATCGGCGCTCGGACAGCGAGCCACCAGGGCCTCGATCGCCGAGGGCCCCTCGCCGAGCAGGCGCGCCACCCAAGCATGCTCGGTCGCGGCGTCGCCCTCGTCGTGACATAGCTCGCGGGGAACGGCGCCGTGCAGCAGCAGGGCGTCCAGGCGAGCGCGCAGCAAGGCCCAGTTGCTCTCGCGGAGCGCGCTTCGAACCACGCGGAGCTGTCGGTTTCTGGCCGCCGGGCTGGAGATCGCCTGCGCGTCGCGGATGGAATCCAGCACCGACTCTGGCAAATCGAGCTGATCGAGGCGCCGGGGGCTCTGCTCGACCAGCCGTTTGGCGAGCTCGGCGAGCAGGTCTTCGCGGGTGCGCCGCGCCCGCCGATCTGCGGTGCGAGAGCGCCGGTCGCCCTCGAGCTGTTCGACCGGATGCGGCTCGTCGTCTTCGGTCACCGCCGCACTCTGTCACGCCGCCAGCGCCGGGCAAGCCCTGGCGGGACGTGGCGGACTTGGCCCCAGCTCACGGCAGCCGATAGGCTCGAAGTCCTTCGATGGGAGGCTCGGGCATGTCGGACCCTTCACCCTTTGCGCAAGAGCGCATGCACCGGGCGGTGCTCGTGCTGATGGCGCTTTTGATCTCGGCGCTGTTCCTCTGGATGATCAAAGAGTTTTTGCTGGCGCTGTTGCTCGCCGCGATCCTCAGCGGTTGGTCCTACCCGCTGTACGAAAAGATCCGAGCCCGCGTCGGGCAGCGGCCGGTGCTCGGATCGGCGCTGACCGTGCTCGTGATGTTCCTCTTGGTGATCATCCCTCTGATCGGGTTCTTCATCATCGTGGGCGTCCAGACGCTGGAGCTCGCACGTGAGGCTCGCCCGTGGGTGATCGAGCAGCTCGAGAAGACCTCGCAGCTGAACGAGACGGTGACGCAAACACGCTTGTGGGGGCTCATCGAGCCCTACCGGGACGACATCCTGGCCAAGGTCGGTACGCTGGCGAGCGAGGCGGGCACGCTCGCCATCGCCGCCGTGTCCGCAGCGGCGCGCAGCACCGTCCAGTTTTTCTTCATGTTGTTCGTCATGCTGTACGCCATGTTCTTCTTTTTGATCGACGGGCGCACGGCGCTGGAGAAGATCCTGTTTTATCTGCCCCTGCCGACGAGCGAGGAGGATCGCATGATCGGGCGGTTCGTTTCCGTGGCGCGGGCGACCATCAAGGGGACGGTGGTGATCGGCGCCGCGCAAGGCGCGCTGGCCGGTCTCGGCTTCTGGGTCGTCGGCATCGAAGGGGCGGCGGTGTGGGCCACGATCATGGCGGTGCTCAGCGCGATCCCGGGGCTCGGCCCGATGTTGGTCTGGGTCCCGGCGGTGATCTACCTCGCGGCGGCCGGCAGCTGGGCGAAGGCGCTCGGGCTGTTTGCCTGGTGTGCGCTGGTGGTCGGCACCGTGGACAACGTGCTGCGCCCGCGGCTGGTGGGTCAGGACACGCAGCTGCCCGACCTGTTGATCCTGCTCTCGACCTTGGGTGGCCTGGTGCTGTTCGGAGCCACCGGCATCATCGTGGGCCCCATCGTGGCCGCCCTGTTCGTGACGGTGTGGGACCTGTACGGCGCCGCCTTCGCCGATGTCCTGCCGGCGCGGGGGCCGCTGCCGGACACGCTGCCGGCAGCGGCAGAAGATGCGGCCGACCCCGAACCGCCCGCGTAGCGTTTCGCCTCGGCGGACCCGGATGCAAGCCCGACTGGCGGCACGCTCCTTGCCGCCAAGCTGGGATATGACGGCAAAACAAGTCAAGGAAGCACGCAAAGAAGCGGCCGCGAACAAGCAGCACGCCGAGAAGGAGAAGCCGCGCGAGTCCAAGGGCAAGGACGCGAAGCGCCAGCCCGACCCCAGCGAGGACATCGGTGGGGTCGTGCGCCCTCCCGCGGATTCTTGAGCCAGCGGGCTTTCAAGCGCGCACGAAGCCCGCGTCGAGCAGGCCGAGCATGGCCTCGATCTCTCCGGCCGTTACCCTGAGCGAGGGCATGAACCGAAGTGTGTCGGGTTGTGCTGCATTGATGAGCAAGCCGCGATCGCGGCAAGCGTCGGCGACGGCGCTTGCCCGCGGGCTTTCGAGCTGCCAGGCCGCCAACAAGCCGCGCCCGCGCGCCTGACCTCCGTGTTGGCGGGCCAGGCGCTCGAGCCCTTCGAGCAGCTGCTCCCCCCGGCGCCGCACGTTCGCCAAAAACTCCGGCTGAGACACCAGCTCGAACACGGCCAGCGCCGCAGCGCAGACCAGGGGGTTGCCCCCGTAGGTGCTGCCGTGATCTCCCGGCTCGAAGCAGCTGGCCCGAGCGCTCGCCAAGGTCGCGGCGATCGGCACGCCGCCGCCGAGCCCCTTGCCGAGGGTCAAGATGTCCGGGACGATCTGCGACGTCTCGTGGCAGAAGAGCGTGCCCGTTCTGCCGACGCCGGTTTGTACCTCGTCGCAGGCGAGCAGCACGTCGTGCGCCAAGGACAGCTCTCGCAGCTGCTGCAGGTAGCCTGCCGGCGGGAGCACCACTCCGGCTTCGCCTTGAATGGGTTCGACGAGGATGCCGGCGACGTCGGGCGAAAGGTGACGTTCGATCGCAGCGGCGTCACCAAAGGGCACTTTGATGAAGCCGGGCACGACGGGCGGGAAGAGCGTGTCCCAGCCCGGCTTGCCGCTCGCGGCCATCGCCGCCAGCGTCCTGCCGTGGAAGGCGTTTCGGGTGGTGATGATCTGCCAGGCGCCCCCCTTGTGCCGCTTGCCCCATTTGCGCATGAGCTTGATGGCACATTCGTTGGCTTCCGCCCCGGTGCTGCAGAGCTGTACCTGGTGCAAGCGGGAGCTTCGGACCAACCGCTCGGCGAGGTCGAGCAGGGGGGCCGTGTAGAAGGCCGGGCTCGGGGTCAAGAGCCGCGCCGACTGCGCCGACAAGGCGCTGGCGAGCTCCGGGGGCGCGTGTCCGAGGGAATTGACCGCCCAGCCTTGAATGAAATCGAGGTAGCGCTGGCCGCGATCATCCCAGAGATAGCTGCCGTCACCCCGGCTCATCACGAGCTCGGGGCGGCGGGCGACGGGCATCAAACGGTGGAACGAGGGGTGCATGGGGGCTCCAGTTCGAGGTGGCCCCACACGACGAGCCCGGCCACCTTCGAGGTTGGCGATCGGGCTCGGAGTCGTTCGATGGTTCAGTCGAGGATCGCTCCGCTCCCGACGCCGCAGCGAGCGGCTCGTCGGAAGGCGGCGCGGGCACGAAGAACCATGCGTTCCCTGCACGATACGCGTGGCTGCCCGGTGTGTAAAGCCTTTCGCGACGCCCGGTCCCCGGCCCCGCTCCCGCTTGCGGCGTGGCCATGCCCCCATTAAAGAGCGCTCATGAGCGAACGTGTGCTGTCCCCCGGCGTCAGCGCGATGAGCCTGTACGTGCCGCGCTTTCGCGTCAACCTGGAGCAATGGTGTGACTGGACCGGCAGCGACTGGAGCAAGATCAGCACCGTCGTTGGCCGGAGCTTTCGCGTCTGCGGGCGTCACGAGAACGTCTACACCATGGCCGCGAACGCCGTCTTGCGGCTCATCAGACAGAACGATCTGGACCCGGCGCGCGTCGGGTTTTTGGGCCTCGGCACGGAGTCGAGCACGGACAATGCAGCCGGCGCCGTGATCGTGCGCGGGATGGTGGACCGCGCGCTCGAGGCACTTGGGCTGCCCCGGCTGTCGCGTCACGTCGAGGTTCCGGAGTTCAAGCACGCCTGCCTGGGCGGCGTCTACGCGCTGAAGAGCGCGCTTCGCTACGCCGCGGTCGACGGGGGAGACCGGACGGCCATCGTCGTGGCATCCGACGTCGCGGAGTACGAGCGCGGCAGCAGCGGTGAGCAAACGCAGGGGGCCGGCGCGGTGGCGATGCTGGTCGAACGCACCCCGCGGCTGTTCGAGGTCGACCTCGAGCACACGGGCAAGGCGAGCGACTACCGCGGGCCGGATTTTCGCAAGCCCTTCGCGCGTCATTTCATCGAGACGTACGCGAAGCGCACCCAGCGGCTGGCGGATTTCCCGGTCTTCAGCGGCAAGTACTCGACGTATTCGTACCTCGACGCGACGGTGCACGCGGTGGAGGACATGCTGCGCCGGCTCGGCGTCTCGGCGGGCGCCTACTACGAGAGCGTGCGCGGTCTGTTCTTTCACCGGCCGTACCAGCTGATGCCGGTGCAGGCGATGAGCTTCTTGTACGTGCGGGGTCTGGCTCGCGGCGATCGTCGCCACGAGGAGCTGTCGGCGCTCTGTGCGGAGGCTTCGGTGCCGGTCGAGCAGGTGCTGGCGGAGACGGCGTCCACGCCGGACCTCTACGCGCCCATCCTCAAGGGCGACGCCCCGACCGATCCGTACGCCGCGACCAGCGCGGTCGCCAGCGTGCTGCGCAAGAAGACCGCCTTCCGGGAGCTGCTCGGGGCCAAGATGAGCATGGGTCAGGACCTGGTGAAGGACCTCGGCAACCTGTACAGCGCGGCGCTGCCGGCCTGGATCGCCGCCGGCTTCGAGCAGGCTGCCGGGCAGGGCTTGGAGCTGACCGACGCGCCCCTGGTCGCCGTGGGCTATGGCAGCGGTGACGCCGCCGAAGCGATCCCGTTCGGCGCGGTACCGGGTTGGCAGCAGGCGGCCGCCCGCATCGCTGCGGCCCAGGCGCTGTCCGGAGCCATCGACCTCAGCCGTGACCAGTACGAGGCGCTGCACGACGGCGTGGAGACCGTGGGCCTGGCGTACACACCGAGCGCGGAGTTTCGCATCGCTCGGGTCGGCAGCAGCTACGAGCCAACGTTTCAGGACCTCGGCGTCGAGTACTACGAATACGTGCCGTGAGCCGCGGAACATGCGCGCGCAGGTGTTCGAGCAAGAGCTGACGGTCAAGGAGCAGCACCTCGACACGTTCGGGCACGTGAACAACGCGGTCTACCTGCAGATTTTCGAGCAGGCCCGCTGGGACATCATCAGCGCGGGCGGATATGGCATGGAGACCATCCGCGAGAAGGGGCAGGGCCCGGTGATCCTCGAGGCCCACCTCAAGTTCTTGCACGAGGTGAGAAACCGCCAGCAGGTCTGCATCCGCAGCACCATCACCGAGTATCGGGGGAAGGTCGGCAACATGCGCCAGACGCTGCTCGACAGCGACGGGCGCGAGTGTTGCGACGCAAGCTTCGTGTTCGGGTTGTGGGACATCCGCGCCCGCAAGCTGGTGCCGCCCACCCAGGAGTGGCTCGCGGCCCTCGGCATCGAGGCCCGCTGACACCGCGGGCTCCGGCGCCCGCGCGTCCGGCTACGACACGACCAGCGCCTGCACGGACAGGCCGCCGCTCTTGAAGCTGAGCGCCGGTCGCCACCCCAGCCGCGAGCGGGTGGGGTAGCTGCGGTCGGTGGTGGCGAGCACCACCGGCCTCAGATCGCGCCGCTCGATCAGCACCCGCTCGAGCTGCCGGAGCAGCCGCCCGGCGCCGCCGGGCGCGAGCCGCACGCCATAGGGTGGGTTGGTGAGCACGCGCGTTCCTTCGGGAATCTGCCGCACGGCTTCACGGAAATCCGCGGTGATGAAGCGGCAGGCAGCGCGGAGCCCGGCGCGCTGGCTGTTCTCGCGGGCCGCAGCGATCGCGGCAGCGCTGTGATCGCTGCCGATGGCACGCACCTCGGACAGCTCGACGCCAAGCGGCTGCTGTTCGACGAAGGCGGCGTAGGCCCTCGGGTCGTGGATCGGCCAGTCTTCGAAACCGAACCGGCGGTGCGCTCCGGGCGGCCGCTTTGCGCAGAGCAAGAGCCACTCGGTGAGCAAGGTGCCGGAGCCGCAGAAGGGATCCCACACCGGCGTCGCGGCGCCTTCCCCGCTCGCGGTCTCGAGCTGCAGGGCCAGCGCCGCCGCCAGCGTCTCGCGGAGCGGCGCCGCGCCCACGTGCGAACGGTAGCCGCGCTTGTGGAGGCGCTCGCCCGAGGCGTCCACGCTGACCTGCACGCCGTCGTGTTCGAGTCGAACGAACACCCGCTGCCCGCTCCCGTCCGTCGCAGGCGGTAGCGCCGGCGCGCCGAGCCGTGCCTCGATGACCTCACGAACCCGTTCGGCGACCGCCCCCGAGTGGTAGAGCCTCGACTTGTGGCAGGTGACGGAGACGTCGAGCGCTCGCCCCGGCCGCAGATAGGCGTGCCATGGCAGCTTGGACAGCTCGCCGACGAGCTCGGGGAAGCTCTTGGCGCGGAACGGTTTGAGGCGCAGCCGGACGTTCTCCGCCAGCCGCGACTTTAGATGGATGGCCCACAGCGCGGACAGCTCGCCGGAGACCTCCACCCCGCCGGCAAGCGGCTTGGGCGAAAGACCAAGGCCGACGAGCTCCTGTTCGAGCAAGCCTTCGAGCCCGGGGCTGACGGCGACGAAGAGGCGATAGGTGGAGGTGGCTGCCACCACTCAGGCGGGCTTCGGGGGCTCGTCCCAGTCGCAGACGTCCTCACCGCGCAGGCGGGACAAGATGTCGATGGCTGCCGCGGCGCCGTCGCCGGCGCTGATGATCGCCTGGCTGCGGCCCGGGCGCGCCAGGCGACCGACGGCGTACACGCCATCCAGGCGTGTCCTCGCGTTGATGTCCGTTCCCAGTCCCGCCTTGGGATCGAACTCGAGCCCGAGCTGCTGCGCGAGCCGCGGGGACTTGCCCTCCGAAAGGATCAGAAACCGCGCCTGGACCTTCGCGCCGCCTTGGAGGACGAGCTCGAAGCCATCGCCGGAACGCGTGACGCCCTCCACCCGTGCGTCGACGATCTTGGCGCCGGCCTGCTCGGCTTGCCGGCGGGCGATCTTTTGAAGATCGCTGCCATGCACGTCCGGCACACCGAGATAGTTCTTGAGCTGCGCGAAGTGCATGGCGGTCTTGTCCTGGCCATAAACCGTCACCTCGAGCTGGTTTTTCGCCAAAAAAAGCGCCGCGCTCAAGCCGCCGGGCCCGTCTCCTACGATCACTACGTCCATCACTCTTCTCCGTCTTCGCGCCCGCGCTGGGCAGCCTCGGTGGCGCCCCCGGCACGATTCGAACGTGCGACCTTCGCTTTAGGAAAGCGCTGCTCTATCCTCTGAGCTACGGGGGCGATGGCCGAGGCCACTCTGACCCGCCCCGCACACGCGGTCAAGCCGCTCGGCCGAGCTCGGGACGGGCCGACCGCTGGTCGGAACGGCATCGACGGAGGCGCCAGGATTTCGTAACGTGGGCTCGTTCCGACGGGCGGGCGGCGACCCGTTCGATAGCGCGCGCTCATGCTATCTTCGCGGAGGGAAGCCGCTTTCGGGTACATCTTCGGCGCGCTGTTTGGCGTCGCGCTGCTTTCGATCAGCGGCTGCGCGCCCGAGCCGAGCGACCCCAGCGACGTGCAGCTGAAGCCGGCGTCCGTCAACGAGGACGGCAGCGCCCTGTTCGAGCTCGACCTGGAGGAGCGCGCGGAGCTCGAGGACAGCTGCCGCGCGGGTCGGGCGTCGGCGTGCGCGCTGGCCGGGGCGTGGCACCAGTTCGCCGCCAGGCGCGCGGGGGAGGCCGGGCGTTCTGCCGAGCGGCGCGCGGCGGCGACCGCCAAGCCCTGGTACGAGCGCGCGTGTGGCGGGAAAAGTCCGGTCGGCTGTAACAACTTGGGGGTGCTCTACCAGCGGGGGCTGGGGGTGCGGCGCGACGTGCGCCACGCCTTCGATTGCTTTCGGCGCGCGTGCGATCTCGGCGCGCCGCTCGGGTGCCGCAACCTCGCGCTGATGCACGAGGTCGGGCACGGCACGGAGCGCAGCGACGAGCGCGCTGCAGCGCTCTATACCGTTGCGTGCGAACGGGGCCTCGGGCGCGCGTGCGCCGATCTGGCGGCGCTGGTCGCCGACGGGCGGGGGGTCGAGCGCGACCCGCAGCGGGCGTTCGAGCTCGCCGAGCGGGGCTGCGACGACGGCGACCTGCCGAGCTGCGGCCAGCTCGCGTGGTTTTACCAGATCGGCGCCGGCGTCGAACGGGACGAGGCCCACGCGCTGTCGATCTACGAAGAGGTTTGCGAGGCGGGCAACTGGTCGACCTGCGTCAACCTGGGTTGGCTGTTGGTCGAAGGCAGGGACGTCGCGCACGATCCGGAGCGGGCCCGGCGCTTGTTCGAAGACGCCTGCGAGCAGGGGCGCGCCAAGGGCTGCGGCAACCTCGGAACGCTGTACGATCGCGGGCTTGGCGTCGCTCGAGATCCCGAGCGGGCGGCGGCGCTGTATGTGCGCGCCTGCGACCGCGGCGATCCGGGCGCCTGCTCCAACTTGGGGGCGATCCTGTTGGTTGGCCGCGACGACATCGCCGCCGAGCCGCGGCGCGGCCTCGACCTGGTCCAGTTCGCGTGCGAGCGCGGGTTCTGGGGCGGCTGCATCAATTGGGGCTACGCGCTGCTACGCGGGATCGGTGGGCGAAAGGACAGCGGTGCGGCCGCGCAGCTGTTCAAGCGCGCCTGTGACGCCGGCGTGGGGCGAGGGTGCTTCAACCTGGCTGCCCTGGCCGAACAAAACCTGTACGGAGGCCCCAACCGGGCCAAGCTGCTCCACGATCGCGCTTGCCGGCTCGGGTTCTTGCCAGCTTGCTCACGCCGCTGAGTTCGACGCCAGCTCGAGCTCTCTTGTTTCATTCACAGGAAGGGAGCGGAAGAACGGAACGATTTTTCGTTCGGGACCGACGTCGTCGGTCCCCCTTTCCGCCCTTTGATCTCCTACGAAAACGAGACTCGAAGCGAGCGAAAACACGGGGGGAGTCCGCCGCGACGGGCTCCGCTGTTCTTGTTCACAGGAAGGGCGTAAGGGCGGAAGATTTTTGGGGAGTTCGACGGTTGAGCCCGACGCGATCCTCGCGTCCGGTAGCCACGACGGTGGCGAGTCGCGCCGCCGAGATCGAAAACTCCAGTTGGGGGCCGCCGCCCGGGGGG
>JAEZYZ010000243.1 GCA_023418705.1 Pseudomonadota bacterium
CGGGGTCGTGCGGCAGCCCGGGCGCCGGGTCTTGAGACCGCGCGGTCGCGAGCGGTTCGCACGCCACGAAGGACGGCCCGTCCCCCGACGCCGTCCACAGCCAGCACAGCCCGGGGCGGCCGCGGAGGGCACGGGCGATGGGGATCGGATCGGGCGGCAGATCGAGCCTGCGGCGCAGCAGAGCCATGGAGCGGGCGCTGGTGTACACCAAACGCTGGGACGCCGCGCGGCACGCCTCGAGCCCCGCTGGTGTTCAGGGCCCGCGCCAGCGGCCGGCAGTGCTATGCCCTCCGGCGTGAAGCGCTGGCCCCTGCTCGTCGGGCTCGGGTGCGCGGCCCTGTCGGGCTGCAGCGCCGAGTCATTGCCCGAAGGGGAGCTCGCGCTGACGTCGGGCCAGGAGAGGGACGTGTGGTCGCTCGAGCCAGCGGTCGAACGCGTCGAGGTCACCAAGATCCTGAGCGACGGGCGGCGGCAGCCGCGGAGCGAGCTGTCGGCGCCGGTGACGCGGCTCTCGTTGGGACGCGCCGACCCTGGCGCGTTCGAGCTCAAGGGATTTGCCGGGGACGGGTCGCTCGCGGTCGGCGGCCGCACCCTCCCCCTCGACCCGGCGGGCCTCGCGGGTCTCGAGCTGCCGCTGTTCATCAGTCGCGCGAATCACTTCGCTCGCCCGCCCGGGCAGCTCGCGAGCGCCCAACCCGAGCGGCCGCCGGCGGTCGTCATCGGCGGCCGGCACCTGCTCTTGCTGGGCGGCCGCCGCGGCGACCTGGTCGAGCCCGCCGGCTACGACCTGGGGCTCTGGAAGCCGCACCCGGCGGCGGCCGCGATCGGCTGTCCGGCGCCGCCGTGTCGCTTCGAGTCCGTGGCCCTCGCGCCGCCCTCGCGCGTGCTCGCCATCGCTGCGGATTGGGCCATCTGGTTCGATGCCGATGCCCTCACCTCCGGCACCGTTCCCCTCCCCGCGGGGCTTGCCAGCTTCGCTGAAGTCAGCGGAGGGCGCACCGTCGTGGCGCCGTCCGGCGAGGCGTACGTGGTCGGGGGATCGCGCGCCCAGGGCGAGCCGACGACGGCGGTGCTCGAGCTTCGGCCAGACGGCAGCGTGGTCGCCCGGCACCTGGTGGTCGCGCGGCGGGGAGCGGCCGCGGGCTGGATCCCGGGACGCGGGCTCGTGGTCGTCGGCGGCAGCGCCGAAGGGGCCGGCGCCGAGCTCTTGCCCGAGGGGGCGGAGGCGTTCACGCCCTTGCCGTACGCGCCCGACGAGACGACGGGAGCGGCCCTTGCGCCGGACGGCACGGCGCGGGCGCTGCGCCTCGGCGGGCGGCAGCCCGATGGCGCGTTCGCTGCGAGCGTGGTCGTGGATCTCGGCTGCGGCGCCGAGTGCGCGCTGGCCGAAGCGGGCGCGCCAGTGGAGCTCGGCTCGGCGCAGGCGTTCGCGGCCGGCGAGCAGCTCGTGGTCGTCGGGGAGGACGCCGACGGGCAGACGCGGGCGATCCGCTGGGCGCCGGAGTCGGTGGAGCCGCTGCCGCTGCGCGAGGCCCGCCTGGGCGCGACCGCCCTGACGCTGCCGACCGGGCACGTCGCGATCGCGGGAGGCACCAGCCCCGACGGCCAACCCGTCGGCTCGATCGAGCTCTTGTTTCAGTGAGCTGCTTGCGGACGGAGGGAGACCAGCCGCCCCGCGCTGGTCACGATCGCGTCCGATAGCGGGGCGCGGACCTTCGCCCCCGGCCAGGCGATGCAGCGAGTGACCCGTCCGTCCCCTTCGACGACGACCCCGCTGCCGATGATGCTGCGGTCGAGGCGCACCCCGCTCGCGATGCGCGCGTCCCGGGCAGCGTACGCCTCCCGATCCGGTCCGAGCCAGCTCAGGTTCGCGGCGGCGTAGCTCTCGAGACTGCCCAAGTCCGTCCAGGGCCCGTCGATGGGCACGGTCTGGATCGGCTCGCCGCGACGGAGCAGCGGCAGCGCCACGTCACCGATCAAGCAGCCCGTCTGCGGCAGGAGCGGCAGCACCCCGGCCCCCAAGGCGGCGATCCCGACGTAGTCGGCCCCGGCGCTCTCGACGCCGAAGCGTTCCCCGCGCAGCCGGACGACGCGACCCGTGCCATCCACGCCGACGGTGCCGCGGCCCTCGGGCAGTGGGGCCACGGCGAGGCACATCCCCGCTTGATGGGCCGCAGTTGACAATAAACCAAGCGGCGGAGGGGCGAGGATGTCGCCGTTCCAGACCAAGATCGGCGGCGGCCCGAGCTGGTCGAGCGCTCCCCGGACGCCGCCGGCAGTCCCGCGGATCTCAGGCTCGTGAATCAGCTGAACTTTCGATCCTAAACCGTCAACATATCTATGAAAAGCGTCGTGGATATGGTGCGTGTTGACGATCGCGCGATCGACCCCGAGGCGGCGCAGCCGCTCGAGGATGTGGCCGAGCAGCGGCCGGTCGCCGATCGGGACCAGTGGCTTGGGCAGCTCCAGCGTCAAGGGCCGGAGCCGCGTGCCGAGCCCTGCGCAAAGGACCATCGCCGCGGTCATGGCAGGCCGAGCGTACCACTCCCGGCGACCCGCCCCGAAATTCGCCCGCCTCCCTCAGCGCGTGCTAACCGGCGCAGGGTGATGCCGCGACACAGACCATCGACGGGGCGAGCGCTGAGCGCAGGCGCGGCGGTTTTACTGCTCGCCTTCGCGTGCGGGACCGAGGCCGTGGGGGTCGAAGAGTGCCGCACCATCGAGACCGCGCGCTGCCGAGCCGACGCGGCGTGCCAGCCGCGAGACTTCGACGTCGCGGCGTGCGAGCGATTTTATCGCGATCACTGCCTGCACGGGATGGCGCTGGAGAGCGCCCCGGGGCAGCGCGCGGTCGATGACTGCGCGGCCGCCATCTCCGCGGCCGGGCAGTGCGCAGCCGCCTCGACCACCGAGCCGCTCGCCGCCTGCGCGCTGGCCCCCGAGACGCGGCCGGGGGACCCTGCGGCGCAGACCGCCTGCGACGTCCTCGATTTTCCGGAGCGGCTCACCGCCTGCGACTTTCTCCAGCTCGGGCCGGCGCCGCCCACACCGGACGCGGGCTCCGGCGACGCCAGCCCGGACGACGCCAGCCCAGACGCGGACCCCGACATGGGTGACGCCGGAGACCCGAACGCGGGCGACGCCGGCGAGTGAGCGGCCCCGCGCCCTCGTTCTTCGATTGGCACCCGCCCTCGCGTCCGCTAAACCGGCGCTCCCGATGCTTCGACCCACTGGCTCACCCGTCGCCTCGCGGCTCCTCGGCTCGTTCGCCGCTGCCCTGGCGACCGGTTGTTTCGGCGGTGGCAGCAGCGAGCCCGCCCCCATTCAGCCCACGCTGGTGGCGGTGGAGCCCGCCGATTTCCTGGGCACGGTGCCGTGCGCGCCGCTGCCGGGCGCCCTGCAGAGCTACGTGGCGACCTTCTACGACGTGAGCGGCGGTCTCGACGGTGTGGTGTCGCCGGACGGCTTTGCGCTGCCGAGCTCTGGACCGGTCGACTGCGCCCGGCGCGTCGGCACCAATCGGGTCATCGTGGGCCGCCGGTACGCCGTGGACGTGCAGGGCTACGACCGCCCGAGCTGCAGCAGCGGCGGCGGGGACGACTGCTTGCGGCCGCTGAGCCCCGGCTTGCCGCTGATGGTCGACGCGCGGGGCGAGCCGGTCAGCCCCCGTTGGACGAGCAGCTGCGGCCGCCAGGCGACGGTCGACCCGGCCGGCGACGCCGGCAGCACGACGGGCGTCCGGGCGGCGGAGAGCACGACGGTCCTGGTGCGCCCCTGCACGCTCCTCGGAGACGCGACCACGGCGGAGGCCGGCGGCGTCAGCGTCGATCTCACCGCTGCGCTCGGTTCGCTCGAGTGCGGGGCCGAAGCCGGACAGATCGAGCGGTTCGACGTGACGCCCGTCGGCGGGGGCGCCCCGCTCGGGCAGGCGGACTGCGGCGATCCGGTGCTGCTCGGCGATCTCCCCGGAGGCTCGATCCAGCAGTTTACCGTGCGCGCCTATCAGGGCGGCTCCGACGAGCCTGCTTGGGCGACGGTTTGTCAGGCGCTGGTGCTCGGGGGCACCACGGTCGACGCGACCTGCGACGTGCTGTCCGACCAGGGCGCGCTGCGGGTCGACCTGGCGAGCGTCTTCTCCGACTGCAGCGAGCTCGCGCGCGTGACCGTGACGCCCGCGGCCGAGACCGGGGTGCCTGCGCTCGTGCTGGCCGGGGCGGAGTGCCAGAGCAGCCTCGTGGTGCCAAGGCTCCCCGCGGGGCCGCAGTCGGTGACGGTCGCGGCGACGCCAGCAGGCCCGAGCGCGACCTGCACCGGGACGGTGTCCCCGGCAGCGGTGATCGACGCGGCGTGCAGCCCGGAATCGCCCGACGGCGGCTGAAGAACCCTCGTCGCAAGTTGCCCCAGTTGCGGTGGGCCCCCGGGGCGGCTACGGGTAAGGACGCGCATGCGCCCCCAAACCCAGTTCGTGTTTCCCAAGCCCGGTCCGGCGCTGAAGGGCGTGATGATCGCGATCTTCGCGATCTGGCTCATGTTTGCGCTCGCGCTGAACTGGGGCGGTGCCTCCGAGCAGGTGTTCTTGCTGTTCTGCGGCAACACCGAGGCGATCTTGCAGGGGCAGATCTGGCGGCTGTTCACCGCGCCGCTGCTGCAGATGCCGAACAGCGTGTTCAGCATGCTGTTCACCCTCCTCGGGCTGTACTTCCTCGGCGCAACCCTCGAGGAGACCTGGGGGTCGAAGCGCTTTCTGCGCTTCCTGCTGGTGAGCGCGCTGTTCGCCTACTCCGTGCAGATGCTGGCGGATCTGGTCCTGCCCGCCAGCCTGTCCGCCAAGCTCATCGGGGAGTACTGGTTCGGCGCGTTCCCCGTCATCGACGCCATCGCCATCGCCTTCGCGCTGATGTTCGCCGGGCGCACCGTGCACTTGATGTTCGTGCTGCCGGTCAGCTCCAGGGGGCTCATCTTGTTCGTCGTGGCGATGAACGTGCTCTACCTGATCGCGGCCGAACGCGGCCCGTCCGGATTCATCGCTCCCTTCGGCGGCATGATCGCCGGTTGGTTGTTCGGGGGGGGCACGCCCTCGCCGCTCCGCCGTGCCTATCTGAAATGGCGCCTGGCGCAGCTCGACCGAGAGGCAAAGCTCAGCAAGACGGCGCGCAAAAAGCGCGTCGCCAGGAGCGGCCTCAAGGTGGTCGAAGGCGGCAAAGGGGGACCGGACGACGACGATCGCGGCCGAGGCCCCGACGGCCGCCTGCTGAACTGAACCGCCCTCGCTCCCCCTCCCCGACACGCCGGCGCTCCTGGCCCCTAGCGGCCGAAGGCGGCGGCGCTCGGCTCCGTTTGGCGGCGCTCGCGCGGGCCCGGGGGGCGCGGCGTTTCTCCGGCGCCGGCGGGAGCGGTGGGTAACGGGCGCTGGACTGTGATAAACGGCGCGCATGCGCGTCGTGCTCGATCAGGAGGCCGTCAGCCGGGGCTTGCGCCGGGTGGCGGGGGAGATCGTCGAGCGCCACCGCGGCACCGACGGGTTGGTGCTGGTCGGGATCCGGCGGGGTGGCGTGCCCCTGGCCCAGCAGATCGCCGACTGGATCTTGCAGCTCGAAGGGCAGACCATCCCGGTCGGCAGCGTCGACATCACGCTCTACCGTGACGACGCGGCCACGGCCCTGCCCAACCCCCGCATCGGCCCGAGCGAGATCCCCTGCGCGCTCGAGGGCAGACGGGTGGTGTTGATCGACGACGTGCTGTTCACCGGGCGCACCGTGCGGGCGGCCATCGACGCGCTGATGGATTGGGGGCGCCCCCGGCGTATCGAGCTCGGCGTGCTGATCGACCGCGGCGGGCGCGAGCTGCCCATCGCTCCCGACTACCTGGTGCGCGCGGTGGAGGTGCTCGCCGACGAACGCGTGGACGTCGTCGAGCACGACGGCCGCCCGGTGGCGGTCGTTCGCCCTGCATCCCATCCCACGACGCCCCCACCCAAGCCATGAGCGACGAACGCCTGCGCCACCTGCTCGGCATCGAAGGCCTGCAGAAGAGCACCGCCGAGCACATCCTGAACACCGCTCGCGCCTTCCTGGACATCACCCGCCGGCCCGTCCGGAAGGTGCCGACGCTGCGTGGCAAGACGATCATCAACCTGTTTTACGAAGCGTCGACGCGCACCCGCACCTCGTTCGAGCTGGCCGGCAAGCGCTTGAGCGCGGACGTGGTCAACATCAGCGCCGCGTCCTCGAGCACCAGCAAGGGCGAGTCGCTGCGCGACACCCTCAAGACGCTGGACGCGATGCACGCCGACGTGATCGTCATCCGGCACGCGGCGTCCGGAGCGGCCGCGTACGTCTCGCAACACTCCCGCGCCGCCGTCGTCAATGCCGGCGACGGGATGCACGAGCACCCGACCCAGGCGCTGTTGGATGCGTTCACGATCTTGCAGCACAAAGGCCAGCTCGCGGGCCTGCGGGTCGCCATCTGCGGTGACGTGCTGCACAGCCGCGTCGCCCGCTCGGGCGCGCTGCTGCTCCGGCTGCTCGGCGCCGAGGTGCGCCTCGCGGGGCCCAAGACGCTGGTGCCGGCGCACCTCGGCGCGCTCGGCTGCCCGCTGTTCGACCGCATCGAGCCGGCGATCGAGGGCGCCGACGTGGTCATGATGTTGCGCATCCAGCAAGAGCGCCTGGGCGGCGCCTTCTTCCCGACGCTGCGCGAGTACTCGCGCCTGTTCGGCCTGACGCGCCAGAAGCTCGAGCTCGCCAAGCCGGATGCGATCGTGATGCACCCGGGACCGATGAACCGCGGCGTCGAGATCGCCGACGACGTCGCCGACGCCGAGCGAAGTCTGGTGCTCACCCAGGTCGAGTCCGGCGTCGCCGTCCGCATGGCCGTGCTCTACCTGTGCGCCAGCGAGCCGGACGCGACGGTCGCGAGCTGAGGGCTCCGAGGGAGCGGGTCGATCACAGGTCGACTTGCTCGACGTCGAGATCGGGGCCTGCTTCGGTCGCACCCAAGAAGCGGGCCGCCACGCTGCCGAAGCTCGCCGGCAGGTCGGTGACGAGGAGCTTCAGATGGCGCGCTTCGGGGCGCGCGGGCGCCGGCGCGATCCTCTCTTCTTCCGTCCAGCGCGCCACCGCGGCGGCCGTGGCCGCGGCGCTGTCGACCACGGCAACGGGCGCGCCCGCCAGCGCCTCGGCGACGGATGCGATCACCTTCGACAGCAGCGGATAGTGGGTGCAGCCGAGCAGGATCACGCTCGCCCCTTGGGTGATCAGCGGCTCCAGGTAGCGGCGGGCGGCAAGCTCCGGGACCTGCCCCTCGAGCCAACCCTCTTCCGCGAGCGGCACGAGCAGGGGTGCGGCCTGGCCCAGCACCTCCACCCGCGTGGTCAGCTGCGCGACCGCGCGCGGGTAGGCCCCTGAGCGGATCGTGCCGGCGGTGCCGAGCACCCCGATTTTGGGGGGAACGGGCCGACGCGATGCTTGGAGCCCCTGGAACGCCTCGAGCGCCGCACGGGCGCCCGGCTCGACGACGCCGAGGACCGGCAGGTCGAGCTCGGCGCGCAGCATCTCGAGCGCCACGGCGCTCACGGTGTTGCAGGCGACCACGAGCGCCTTGACGCCGTGCTGCTCCGTCAGCAGGCGCGCGCACCCGCGGGCGTAGCGCACGACCGTCTCGGCGGACCGAGTGCCATAGGGAACGCGCGCGGTGTCGCCCAGGTAGACGATGCGCTCGTCGGGCAACGCCGCCCGCAGGGCCCTGACCACCGTCAGGCCCCCGAGGCCGGAGTCGAACACGCCGAGCGGCGCGTCAGCGCTCGGACGACCGCCCCAGGACGGCGCGCCCGCTGAACTCAAATATCCTCGATGCGGATGAAACGCGGCTTGCCGGTCATGAACGGCTCGCGCCCGATCGCGTCGAGGGCCCGCCGCACCGCGCTCTCCAGGCAAGTGTGGGTGATGATGAGCACGGGCACCGCGCCCCCCGTCTCGCTGCCGCGCCCCTCCTGAACCATCTGCTCGATGCTGACGCCCTCGCGACCGAGCGCGCTCGCGATGACGCCGAGCACCCCCGGGTGGTCGGCGACGTCGAAGCGCAGGTAGTAGCGGTGTTCGACGTCCTGGATCGAGCGCAGCGGGCGCTCGCGCACGCGAATGGCTCGGGTCGCAAGGCCCGGCTCCCCCTCGATCGTCGCCCGGGCGACGTCCACGATGTCCGCGACCACGCTGACGGCGGTGGGCATGTCCCCGGCGCCTCGGCCCGCCAGCCAGCAGGGCCCGAGCGCGCGGCCGGTCAAGAACACACCGTTGAGCACGCCGTCGATGTTCGCCAGCACGCTGTTCTTCGGCAGGAGCGCGGGGTGCACGCGGAGCGCCAGCTCGTCGCGTTGGTCCTCACCGATGGCCAGGTGCTTGATGGTGAGGCCGAATCGATCGGCGAACTGGAAGTCGAGCTGGTCGATCTCTCGGATCCCTTCGACCGGAACCTGCGACGGATCGACCCGTGCCCCGAAGCTGACCATCGACACCACGACGAGCTTCTGTGCGGCGTCGTGACCGTCGACGTCGAGGGACGGATCCGCCTCCGCATAGCCGAGGCGCTGCGCGTCGGCCAGGACCTCGGCGAACCCCAGCTTTTCGTCCCGCATCCGCGTCAGGATGTAGTTGCAGGTGCCGTTCAAGATGGCGTAGACGCTCTGGACCCAGTCGCTGGTGAGGCCCTCGCGCAGCGTGCGGATGACCGGGATCCCGCCGCCGACCGAGGCCTCGAACGCCAGATCGACGCCGTTTTTCACCGCCTTCTCCAAGAGCGCCGGACCATGTTTGGCGATCAAGAATTTGTTGGCGGTGACCACGCTCTTCTTGCCGTCGAGCGCTCGCTCGACCAGCTGCCGGGCCGGGTTCTCACCCCCCATCACCTCTACCACCACGTCCACGGCGCCGCTCTCGAACACGGCCCCCGGATCGGTGGTCAGCCACTCGCGACGGCACTCGCTGACCCGGTCCTTGTTCGGATCACGCACCAGGACGCGCGTGATCTCGAGCGGGGCGCCCAACCGAACCGCCAGGTGCTCGCGGTTCTCCTCGATCAGACGGATCACACCTCCGCCGACCGTCCCGCAGCCCAAAAGGCCTATTCGCACCGGAGCTTTCTGCGTCACGAGTTCGATACCTCCAAGGACTCCTTCAAAAGCGCGCCCGAGCGCGCGCCGCCACACTTGCGCGGCGCCCGCAAGCGGTCAAGTCCTCGGGCACCGGCGCCACGGCCGCTGCGGCCAAAGCCGGATCGGTCCTAAACCGCCAGGCCGCGCGGCCTCTCGAGCGGCCGAGCCGTCCGCTCTGGCGATTTCCCGCTCGCGACCGATGATTCCGACGCGGAAGGCAGGTCCAAGCCCTGCGCGAACCCGCAACCGAGAAAGGACGGAAGCGATGGCCATCACCAGCATCTCCCCCTATTTGTCGTTCAACGGCAACGCTGACCGAGCGCTCGAGCTCTACCAGAAGGCGTTCGGCGCCAAGGTCGAGAGCCTCATGCGCTGGGGCGAGCACGAGCAGGGCTGCCAGGAAGGCGACAAGGACAAGATCATGCACGCCTCTCTGCAGATGGGCGAAACCCGCGTCATGCTGAGCGATTCGCCGGAGGGGCACGCCAGACCGCCGGGCGGCAACGTGCAGGTGGCGGTCAACGTGGACGCTCGCGACCAGTTCGAACAGATCTTCAAGGCATTGTCGGAGGGCGGTCAGGTCGTGATGGAGCCGCACGATGCGTTCTGGGGCGACCGCTTCGCCCTGCTGGCCGATCGCTTCGGGGTGCAGTGGATGCTCACCTGCCCCTTGAAGAAGTCCTGAAGGCTCGAGCGCGACGCACGTTCCGGCGCTCCATTGCTGGCGCGGCGGTCCGTCGCCGAACCTCAGGGCTGACGGACCGCCACCGCGTCGCTGCCAGGCGCCAGCGCCGACTCGAGCCACTCGAGCCGCGGTCGCAGCCTGGAGCGGATGCTGCGGCGCGGCGCGTTGCGCAGCTCTTGCTCCCAGGTGCGCAGGCGCGGCCTGCCCGCGTTGGCCGCGACCAGCACCGGCATCGCCGTCACCGGGTCGGCGGCGAGCACGAAGAACGAATGGTAGTGCAGCTCCTCGTCGTCGCGCGGCCCGAGGATGGTGACGATGTCGCCGGGCACATAGCGGTCGCGGTGCTCGAACAGGTGATCGAAGAAGCGCTCGCGCCGGGCGAAACGCACCCGCTCGGTCGCTGCGAGGTCGACCACGTCGAAGAGCTGGGGGTGTCGCCACGCGAAATCGACGAAGCTCTCGACGCTGCGGCGATTTTGGATGCCAAAACGCCGAAAATCCAGGCGCCCTGCCGTCCGCGTGGGTGGGTTGCCGCGCTCGAGCCACCACGTCCCGCTCGCCCGCTCGAGCGTATCGACGATGAAATCGATGCAGACCTGCGGCACGCGCGGCCGCCCTGCGGCGTCGAACACTCGGTATTCGTCGCCGTTGAACTCGTAGGTCGTCCTCCCCTCCCGGTAGGCGGTCGCCCACGCCAGGCGGAGCTTGCCGTCCTGCTGCCCCTCCTCCGTGCGCGGCTCGTCGAAGGGCAGGCCCTCCTCGACCTGTTGCTCGATCGTCCGAACGAGCGGCTCGAGCACCCGCCGCCTCCGGCGTTGGAGCTCGCGAGCGGCTTCGACGACGGGGCGTTCGTCGTCGCCGATCGCCTCGCACACGAGCGACAGGCGCGTGCCCTGCGACTGCAGCAGCGCGGGGACCCAGATCTCGCCGTACCTGAGCGCCACCGACAGCATCGAACCCGCTCGCCGGATCGGGCGCAGCCGCTCGAAGCCCAACTCCGCCGCCAGCGCCCGCACGTCGCGGTGGAGCGGCGGGGCCTTGGGTGGCTCTTCCCCTTCCCAAACCCGATCGTACAAGAGCACGCTCGCGGGTCGGCCTTGCTCGGGGCCCTCGACGAAGACGTAGTCGCCATCGGGGTTGCGCGCCGCCGCCAAACGCTCGCCGCCGCGCTCGATGGTGATCCTCGGCTTCGAGAACAGCTGCTCGAGCCGCAAGTAGTCGACCAACGCCGTCGCCAGCCCCGGGTGCTCTGCGTAGACGTAGCCCCCGCGGGTCAGCACCGCCTGCGCGACCGCCTTGCGCTTGCCGATCGCGCGGTACACGTCCCGCACGTCGCGGTAGCCCGTGGCACGGTCCAGACGTGCCCTCAGCCGCTCGATCTCGGGGTCGTCCGCGGGCGGGTAGGCGGGCGCCTCCACGAACAGCACGGGCTCGGCCTTGGCGCGGCCGAGCACATGAGCCCGAAGGCGCCGCTCGGCGGCGCTGGCGCCGAACGCCTCGGTCCCACCCAGGCTCGCGATTCGCTCGCGACAGCTCGCCGCCTCGTCGGCGGCGGTCGGCGTGCTCGGCGCTGGGGGCGCGGCCGGAGCCAGCGCGGCGCTCGACGTGCGCGCGTTGCCGGTATCGGGGTCCTCACAACCCGTCGCGCTCGCAAGCAGACCGAGGAGCGCCAACAAGACCCGTGGCCTGCCACCGAGCCATACGCCACGGCACCAGCGCTCCCCGGCGGGCCCCGGCTCAGCTCCTTTGCTCACGGATCGGTGCTCTAGAGGGTCTCATTTTCCGCGACAGACGCTTTGCCCTGCAAACCGTTCGTCGCTCTAGCATACAGGGGACACCCGACTCGAACCAGGGGACACGCTCCGGCAAGCCGAGCCCACCCGAAGTGTTCCAGGTGAACCGGAGACGCTTTATGGTGCAGCTCATGCAAAGCTCAGCGCCGGCCTTGCGCACCTTGTCCGTCGATATCGGTGGCACTGGCACCAAAATGCTCGTCTTGGATCACCTGGGCACGCCGTTGAACGAGCGCGCGCGGCGCCTCACGCCGCAACCCGCGCTGCCGGCCGCGGTGCTCGAGACCATCGGGCAGATGCTCGCGGAGCAACCGCCTTTCGATCGGGTCTCGGTGGGCTTCCCGGGCGTCGTCACGCGCGGCATCGTGCGCACGGCGCCCAACCTCGACACGGCGGCCTGGCGCGGCTTCCCGCTCGAGAGCGAGTTGCTCGAGATCGTCGGGTGCCCCGTACGAGCGCTCAACGACGCCGACCTGCAAGGGTACGGCGTCATCGCCGGACGCGGCGTCGAGCTCGTGCTCACGCTGGGCACGGGCATGGGCGCCGCCCTGTTCACCGACGGCCACCTGGTGCCCAATCTCGAGCTCGGGCACCACCCGTTCGAAAAGGGGCACAGCTACGAGGAACGGGTCAGCGACGCCGAGCTCAAGCGCATTGGAAAGCCGCGCTGGAACGAGCGCGTCGCCCGCGTCATCGCCCAGCTCGAGCCCATCTTCAACTACGACCGCCTCTACATTGGCGGCGGCAACGCCAAGAAGATCAAGCGCGAGCTGCCGCCGAACGTGAGCCTCTTCACCAACGTCCAAGGCCTGACGGGCGGCATCCGGCTCTGGAACGACCCGCGCGCCGACTGAGCGCGCTGGACCCGCTTCCCGCTTTCGTCCCCTTCCGATGTCCTACGAAAGCAAGACCCCAGGGTCCCCGAACCGGAGAATCCACCGCGACGAGCTCCGCTTCATGCTTGTTCACAGGAAGGCGAGTCTGGCTCGGAGGTGGGTCACAGGAAGGG
>JAEZYZ010000444.1 GCA_023418705.1 Pseudomonadota bacterium
GTCGTGGCGCCGCCCGTAGCCCCCGCGCCGGTGCCACCGCTCGCGGCGTTGCCGAAGCCCCCGGTCCCGCTCGACGTCCCGCCCGAACCGCCCGGGGAGGTATCGGGCTCGGCGGAGCAGCCCCCCAGGCACAAACCGACACTCAGGATCGAGACACTCAGGGCAACGTTGCGCATTGGCATTCCTCGGCTCTGGCGAGGCGACGATCGCCTCGGTAGGTCACGCCGCACGGTCCAGCGGGACGTGCGGGTGGCGGACATTGGGGTCTGCGCCGAAGCCGGCGACACACGCGATCGCGAGATCGGATCGGCGCGCCCTTGGCTCGGCGTACTCAATCCAGCAGTGGCGGCAGCGTCGACCATCCGTCTCGATGGCTGATCGCGGTCATGGGCGCTCCACGCGGGCGGGGTTTTCGGACCGATCGGCTGCGGTCCGCGCGTCGGCGTTCCGTATGAAGCGCTGCGAGCCTTCCGCCGACTCAGCGCCGCCGCCGCGCCAACAGCAGCAGCGCAGCGGCGCTCGCGAAGAACAACAGCGCGCGGCCGCGGCTGCCGTGTCGGGGCAGCGAGCAGGCGCCGCCGCCGTCGGAGTCGAGGCGCGCCGGGGGCGGCGGCTCGATCTCGTCCTCGAGCGCGACGTTGTCGATCTGCAGCAGGTAGCTCACCAGATCCTGGCGCTCGGCGTCGCTCAGCGAGCGGGTCGCGCCGTGCCGGTCCTCGGGATTGCGCGCGTCGATCACGTCGAGCAGCGTGGGCGCCGAGCCGTCGTGCAGGTACGGCGCCGTTTCCCAGATCCCGCGCAGCGTGGGGGTGTCGATGCCTTCGAGCGGCCCGCCGAGGCGCTGACCGGAGGTCGCTTGTAGGGTGCCGACGTCGTGCAGCCTTCCTTCCGGGCTGTCGGTGAAGTCGGGGCCGGCGTGACACTCGGGGCAGCCTGCGCGCTGGAAGATCTGAAGGCCGCGCCAGCCCGCTTCGGTGAGCGAGCCGTCGGGATCGCGGTGCGGGCTCGGGTTGACCCGATCGAGGGAGGTGACGTAGGCCGCGAGGGCGTCGAGCTCGGGGCTGAGCCCGGCTTTGGCGTCGCCGAGCGAGGTCCCGACCGTGCCTTCGGCGAACTGCTCCTCGGAGAGGAATCCATCGCCGCCGAACGGGCCGCGGATGTCGTGCTCGAAGTCCTGCACCTCGTCGAAATTCGCCGTCCAGTGCAGCGGGCCGTGGCCGGTGCCCCGCTTGCCCAGCAGCGAGGTCGTGTTGCGCAGACCTTCGCCGCGATCGGTAAAATCCCAGATCCGCCCGTCCTCGAAGCCGTCGAGGTGGCAGGCCGCGCAGCTGATGTAGCCGTCTTGAGACATCCGCACATCGGCGGCGTCGTAGAAGATCTGTTTGCCGCGCAGGACGTCTTCAGGGAGCTTTTCGGCAGTGGACACGACCACCTCGGCGAGCGTCTCGAGCACGAAGTCGGTCGAAGCGAGCACGGGGGCAGCGTCGAGCACGGTCACGCTGCGCGAGAGAAACCCGTTCAGGTACAGCCGGCCGGCGTCGTCGAGGACCAGCCCGTCCGTGGCCTTGCCCAGACCGAGCTTGCCGCCCACGATCCTGCCGTCGTAGGCGTCGAGCATTTCGACCCCGTTGTTGCCGAGCAGCGCGACGAAGGCGTAGTCCCCGAGCGGCGAGAAGGCGAGGCTCAGTCCGAGGGCGCGGTTGTTCAGATCGACGCGGCGATCGAGCCGCTCCTCGAGCTGCTGGAGGTCGACCATCGACACGATGGAGCGGACGCTGGTCTCGAAGGTCAATGCCAGGCCGTCGCGCGCTTCGCCCCGGTCCATGTTGTCCTTCTTCGAGGGCACCCACAATAGTCCGCCGTCGGGGCTGATCACGGTCGAGCGCAGGTAGTTCGGGATGCCCCGCGCGCTCGCCTCGGAATCGGGCCCCGGGTCGTTGGCCAGCGTGATCCTGCGGACCACCTCGAGGGACACCGCGTCGAGCTCGACGACCTCGCCGCCGCCGGAGGGCGAGATGAAGCGCGTCGCGAAAATCCGAGACGAGCTCGCGTCGATCGCGATGCCCGTCGCCCAGGGGGTCGCCGGAGCCACGCGCGAGAGCTTCCTCTCCTGCACGTCGAGCTCGGCCAGCTCACCGAGGGCCTGTAGCGTGACGTAGGCGCTCGTCCCGGCCGGGTTCAAGGCGATCCCGAACGGCTTGGAAGCGTAGGGGAGCGTGATGGTGGACAGCGGCTGGCCGTCGGCAGAAAGGATGCTGATGGTGGCGTCGTCCTGATTTGCCACCCAAAGGGTGCCGTCGGGCGCGACCGCCAGGGAGCGCGGGTGGCGCCCCACCGGCACCTCGAACAAGAGCTCGAAGCTCTGGGTCGACAGGCAGCTCACGGTGTCGTTGTCGGCGTTGACGTTGCAGACCCGCTGCCGCTCGCGATCGTAGATGATCGTCGATGACGATGTCGGCGGCCGCTCGGTCAGCGGTCGATGCACCGTTTGCAGGAAGCTGTCGCTGCGCGCGCGGGTGGCGTCCTTGACCACGACGATGACCGGGTAGTGTCCGGGCTCGTCGTAGACGTGGGTGACCGTGGGGTTCGTGCTCGGTTCGCTGGTTTGTCCGTCGCCGAAGTCCCACGTGTACGTGAGCTCGCCGTTGCCCATGCCGGTCGCTGTAAACTCCACCGTTTGTCCGACGACGTGAGGTGGATTCAGCCGTGCCGTGACCTGAACGGCCGCGGCTGGGCCGGCGAAGAGGCAGGTGGCGACGCCTGCGGCGAGGGCCCAGCGGCCCATCACGAGCGGCCCGTACGCCGCCGAGCTCCGAGCAGCCCGAAAGCCAACGCCAAAAGCCAGGAGCCCAAGCCGCCAGCGACGCCCGCGTCACCGCTCGCCAGCGCGCAGCCGCCGCCGCTGTCTTGCGAAGCGGTCGGCGGGTTCGTGTTCCCCTCGGTGCCGCCGGTAGCGATCGGCGCCATGCCGCCCGTGCTGCTCGGGCTGCCGCCCGCGCCCGGCGCCGTGCCGCCGCTGCCGATCGGTGTGCTTCCCCCAGAGCCGCCGACGCCGCCCGGGGGCGTGCCGCCGGTGGCACCGGTGCCGCTGGGCGCCCCACCGCTACCGCCGGTCGAGGCGCCGCCGCTTCCCCCGACGCCGGCGGCGCCGCCCGTCGAGGGATCCGGGTTGTCCGGAGGTTCGACGATCTCTGCGCCGGTCGAGAAGCGGATGAGCACTTCGTCCTCGAGCGCGTTGCCCATCACGTCGTGAATGCCTCCGGCCGTGAGCACCACCTCGTAGGTCGTGTCGGGTTCGAGCTCTGCGTCGGGGCCGAACGAGATCGTGTTGAAGTTGTAGGTGTAGATGCCGGGGAGCGGTGCACCGCCTGCTGGCCGGACGGCGAAGGTCGTGCCATCGATCGTCTCCGTGTCGACGTAGTCCGAGAGGAGCACGCTGACGCGGGAGGTCGTGGGCATGAAAACGCTGCCGTCCTTCGGGTAGGTGGACGCCACCGTGGGGGGCGTGAGGTCTTGTCCTCGCTGGTGGCAGAACAAGGCGCTGCCGGTGCCGTGATCGTTGCCGATGAAGATCAGGTTGCCCAAGGGCGTGACCTGGCCGTGGTCCGGGTGATCGCGTCCCAGGTCGCCTTCACCTACCACGTTGGGGTTTTGCTCGTCGGTGACGTCGACCTTGATGAAGTTGTTCTGTCGCCCCAGGAAGATGAAGTGGTCCTGCGCGGCGACGTACAGCTGATCCTGGCCGATGAAGGCGTTCTTCACCTCGGTGATTTTGGTCGGGTCGGTGAAGGAGTGTGTCAGAAAATTGCCGTCGCGGCCGGCCGCGTAGATGCGATCGTTGCCCCCGACGATCGTGGCGTACAGGCGCGGGAGGTTCCGCACCTGTCCCAGGAGCGCGGGGTCCGCCGGCTCGCTGATGTCGAGCACGGCGTACGCGCCGTTCTGGTCCATGTTGCTGATCACCAGGTAGTCGCCGACGGCGAACAAGGGACCGACGCGAAATCCACCCGTCGAGCTGGTCGGGACCTGCTTCAAAAATTGCGGGTTGGTGGGATCGGCCGCGTCCACGATGTAGATGCCGCCGTTGCCCCCCGCGACGTACAGGTAGCGGCCCTGCCAGGTCGATTGCCACGCCACGTTCTCGTAGTCGCCGCCCTGCACGCCCGGGAGATCGATGCTGCCGATGCGGGACGCCGACAGCGGATCGGTGAAGTCCCAGAACTGCATGCCCGAGATGGTCTGGATCGCCAGGTAGTGTTTTCCGTCGATCAGCGCCCACGGCAAGGAGTGGGCTTCGCGAAACACGTTCGTGTCCCCGTTCTCGATGTGCCGAACCTCCATGGGGGACTTCGGGTTCGAGACGTCATAGAGACCGATCTCTCCCGGTGGGTGGCCGCTGTCCGGGGCGAAAATGGTCATGAAGTAGCCGCGGATCATCACGGCGACGTTGGTGCCGTTGGGCCCCTGGTTGTTTTCGATGAACGCGAAGGGCTTGAAGTACTCACCTTCGCCGCAATCCAAGTTCCCCAACCCGGGCCCCGGCGCAGCCGCGGCGACCGCTGGGAGCAACAGGGTCGAACCGAGCGTGGCGATGGCGAAGGGTTTCAGCGCGGGCCTCCAGAGATTCGATGTCGTCATGCCGTTCGACCTTTGATGGATGAGGTTGTCAGCACCGCCGTTGTGGACGCGGCCCGGGGCTCCTTGTCGCGTGGCGGCACATTGAAAAAGCTCGTGGTCTGGTGAGGCAGTGGCGCGAGAGAACGTTTTCCGTTTCAGGTGGTCCCAAATACGCGGTGTGATACGAGCGGAAACTTTCACTGCTGTACATGGTCAGCCACCCAGGGTTCGCTCGAAGAACCAGTAGGCACCCAGGACGGCGATCAGCAGGGACGCCACGCGTGTGCCCCTCGGTCCTTGCCGCAGGCGGCGTAGCTTCAGCAACAGCGGCAGCGCGGGCAGGGCGAGCAGGAGCTGGCCGAGCTCCACGCCCAGGTTGAATGAAATCAGCGGCGTCAAAATGGAGGTTGCGCGCTGCCCGACGTCGAGGTCTCGAAGCGCCCCGGCAAAGCCGAGGCCATGCACCAAGCCAAAGCCAAAGGTGAGCCAGTATCGGTGTCTCAGATCGTCTTGGCGGGCCGCGTTCATGACGCCGACGACCACGATCGACAAAGCGATGACGGGCTCTACCAGCGCGCCTGGCAAGCTCACGAGCTCGAGCGCGGCGAGCGCCAGGGTGAGCGAGTGTGCGAGCGTGAAGCAGCTGATCACGGCCAGCATCGAGCGCACGCCCCGACAGGCGATCAGGATCCCGGCGAGGAAGAGCAGGTGATCGTAGCCGGTGAAGATGTGCTCGACGCCGAGGCCGAGAAAGCTCCGCGCCGCGCTCAGGGTGGAGCTCGGGCCCCCGGGTGTCGGCCGCGCTTGGGCGCCCGGAGGGGGCGCGGCGACGGCGGCTTCGATCACCGGGTCGGACGCGACCAGGACCTTCAATCCGAGCACCGCGCGCGGGTCGTCCCCTGTCAGGCTGACCGCGTTGGCGTACCCGTCGCCGAAGCGTTCCAAGTGCACGGCTCGAAGGCGCAGCGGCCCCGGTCCGACGGGCGCGAACGTGAGGCGAAATTCGGCGTCTCCCTCCGCCGTGCGCGCGACGCTGGCCTGGGTGGGTCGGAGCGTCCGTCCGCGCGACGTCACGGCGTACAGTTGCGCGGCGGTCGCGACGAGCGCGGGCCGGACGTCGGAGAACGGCTCGCCCTGGCTTTTGCGCAGGAGCTCTCGGATGTTTGCGGAGGCAACGCCGCCCTCGGCCGCTGGCGTGAGCAGCGCGCGCGCGTTCGCTTCGGTCATCGTGACGACCAAATCGAGACGTTCGGCGTGGACACGCCCGGCGGTGGTGATTTCGAACGGATCGTGAGCGTGCGCCGCCTCGGACCTCGTCAAGCAGGCCGCCAGCAGCACGAGCAGGCGGAGCGCCGCCAAGCGCCGACCGAGCGCCGGCGGAACCGCGGTGCCAGCCGGCGCGCTCAACGCCGCGCCGCCAAACGGATGGCAGGGGCTGGGGGCGGGCTCATGCCGTAGCCGAGATAGTAGTCGACCAGGGTCGACTGCCGGTACCCGTGCACGGTGAGGGAGTTTCGGTAGGCCGGGTTGTGCACCAGGGTGTACAGGCGGACGTCGGTCTCGTAGGTCGTGGTGTAGATGCGGAGCTCGGCGTGGTCGGCGGTCTCGAGCAGCGCCTCTTCCCGCCAGTCGCCGAAGACATCGCCGTAGAACGGGATCGCGCCGCGGGCCTGCACCAGCCCCTCGAACGTCCGGCGCCAGCTATAGCTGTTTCTCGATTGTGCGTTGCGGTCCCAGTCGCCGACGCGATTGTTGTCGAGCAGCTCGCCGCCGACGTCGCCATCCCACTGCATCAGGAAGTTTGGCCATGGCACGTTGCGGTCCACCTCGGCGACGATCAGTTCGCCGGAGGCGGCGGAGTACATGCCGTTGAAGCTCCAGTACTCGTAGCCCGGGTGCTCGGGATAGAGATCCGCGACGGTGCCCCGGCCCATGTCGCCGCCCGGCCCGTTCGGATTGCGGTACTCCCGCAGGATCTCGCCGGTGCGCGCGTCGTAGTAGTAGGTCTCGAGGCCGTTCGGGTTGTCCTGCTGGATGCCCCACCCCTCGAGGCCAGGCCGCTCCGGATCGAGATCGGTGATGTGGAAGCGGTCGCCGTGCACGACGCCGGCAGGACCCAGCGTGTAGAGCACGCTGCCGTCGTCATCGATGACGTAGCCGCCGTCGGCGAGCTCGTCGCGCCCGTCGCCGTCGACGTCGAGCACCCGGATCTGGTGGTAGTCGGCGCCGCCGCCGCCGTCCCGGACGTACTTCCAGCGCCGGGTGAGGGTGCTGCCGTCGAAGTCGTAGGTCGCCGCCACGAGGTTGAAGCCGCCGTTGCCGACGCGGTTTTTGCACTTGGTGACCACGCTCGGGTGCATGCCGTCGAAATAGCCCACTCCGAAATGACACTGCAGCGGACCGTCGCCGATGAAATCGTTGGGCAACGGAGCGCGGGCGACCTCGGCCCCCGTCATGCCCGACACGATCGAGACGAACTGGTCCTGATCATTGTCGTGCGCAAGCGTCGTGCCGTCACCGAACACGAAGCCGTTGGCGGTCTTGATCGCGACCTCTGCCTGGCCGTCGCTGTCGAAGTCGAAGACGGTCAGGCCGTCCCAGTGGCCATTGCTGATGACCGTGGCGCCGCCTTCGATGTTGTTCTGGTTTTCGCCGAGCGGGCCGGTGTCGAGGCGCCACAGGAAGTCGCCGTGACGCGAATACGCATCGACCAGCGGAGCCTGGGCGCTGATCCGATCGACCACGACGTCGTACTCGCCGTCGCCATCGAGATCGCCCACCCAGCCGAGGTGCACGAAGGCACCCGCGCTCGCCGGGCGCAGCGGGATGCTGAGGTAGTCCTGCTGCAGCCGGGGTGCTGGCTCGCTCGGCGCCCCTTCGACGCCTGCGAGCACCGGTCGCACGAAGTACGTGGCACCGGCGGTGCCGTCCGCGTCGAAGCAGGAGGTCGCGGCGTCGGACCCCGCCTGGCAGACGAGGGCCGGCGATCCGTCGCCGACCTGGCGGTAGAGGTTGAACGCAACGTCCGGCGGATCGGTGCCGAACAGGCGCCAGCTCACGAACGTGCCGTCCCCGCTGGGGACGGCGGTCACGCCGCGGCCCAGGCATTCCATGACGCGGCCATCCGGGACACCGCCGGCGCACGCGCCGGCCGTGGGAACGTCTCCACCGCTGCCACCGCTGCCACCGCTGCCGCCGCCCGTCGCGCCCGCTCCAGAGCTGCCTCCGGTGGCACCGCCGCCGCTGCCGGGCGCGCCGCCAGCCGCCGTGGCGCCAGACCCGCC
>JAEZYZ010000279.1 GCA_023418705.1 Pseudomonadota bacterium
GTCGAGCACGGGCGGCGTCGGCCCCGGCGGTGCTGGCGGCGCAGCCGGTGCGCCCGGCGACGGAGGGGCGAGCGGAGCCAGCGGCTCGGCGGGGACGGGCGGCGCCAGCACCGGCTCCGAGGGCTGCGAGCAGCCGACGGATCTGGCCACGGCCAGCTGGGTAGAGACCGCCGTCGATGTGGGCGGCAACATGCGCCCGTACTCGGTGTGGTTGCCCACCGGCTACGACCCGGCCCGCGTCTACCCCGTCATCTTCCTCTTGCACGGCTGCGGCAGCGGCACGAACAACCCGCCGCTCCAGAATGCGACCGGCGGCGACGCCATCCTCGTCCGCGGCACCGGATCGGACGGCAGCTGCTGGAACACGGACGCGAACGGCCCCGACATCCCGTACATCGACGCCATGGTGGCGGACGTGAAGGCGCGCTTCTGCGCGAACACCAGCGCCTTCTTCGCGGTGGGCTACAGCAGCGGCTCCTGGCTCGCCAGCCAGCTCGGCTGCATGCGCTCGGACGTGTTCCGAGGGCTCGCCACCGTCACCGGCGGCTTGCCCCCCGTGAGCAACTGCAAGGACACGCCGATCGCGCAGATGTTCGTTCACGACGTGGACGACAATGACAACCTCATCGAGTGGAACGAGCCCGCAAGGGATCGGCTCCTCGCGCTGAACGGCTGCGACATGCCACCGAGCTCCACGCCCGTCGATCCCTCCCCCTGCGTGAGCTACCAAGGCTGCGAGCCTGGCTACCCCGTCGTCTGGTGCGCGACGAGCGGCCAAGGCCACGCTCGCCAAGACGGCCTGGTCGTGCCGGCGTTCTGGAACTTCTTCCAGTCGCTGATGGAGGATTGAGGGGCAGGGGGACGTCAAGCCCTAGCTTCGAAGCTTGTGGGGCCCGGTGAGCAGGGAGCTCCGCCGCGCGATTCAGCGGCGCCGGGTTCGCCAGCCGCCCGACGCTTCGAAAGCTGAGCTCCAGCGTTGACGGCCGCGTCAGAAGGAGAGGGCGTTGCCCGGCGAGTCGTCAAGTCGGGCGCTCCGTCAACCTTGGTTGTAGCGAGCGCCGCTTGCCGAAGCGCTACGCCCACGAGGGGGCGAACTCGGGCGTTTGACGCACTCGTGGCACTGGGTTAGGCCCAGTGAGAGGTGCCGTTGTGGTCGGAAGCGCAAGAACTGCGGTGCTCCCAGGCCGGGTGTAGGGGGGTGGCGATAGCGATACTGGCCGCAGGCGTATCAACCTGTGCGAGACCCGAATATTCTGAGCCGCGCACACCGCCTTCCCGATCGCCCGCATCTCGAGAACGGCCTGGCTCCAAATCCAGGTCTTGAGCTTGGCGAGCACGAGTACGGCACCCGACTCGTTGAGACGCAGCTCGCGCCGACGCCAAGGATCGCCGGGGGAACCTGCGCCGGCTGCGAGCGAGTACCTCCCCAGCGGGGAGCTCCGCCGGGTGATTCAGCGGCGTTCGGGTTCGCCGGGGGCGGTGCGCGTGCGCGTGCGCTGGATGCGGTACGATTCCCTCGGTCGCATGGTGCCCAACGTCGAACCCAACACCTCGACCGGTTTCGTTCCGGACCCGGCCACCGACCTATCGGCGATCAAAGCCTGGCGCTACGCCCGCAACGACGCTGGCGACTTTCCTCATGGTCGTGCAGATCATCCGAGTCCTCACTTCCATTCGGCAAAGGGACCGGCCAGCATCGAGCATGGGCCTCATTCTCTCCCGATCTTTCGGCTCTCTTCTGATGGCTACTCACGCCTTGATGATCCTACCGGCTCCCGAAGAGGGATGGAGCGGGCGGCATGTCGCGAATGTCATTCTGCGCATCGTCTGCCCCGAATCACTGCCATGGGTCGCGGCCTGCGACGTGGACCTGACCGGATCGGTTAGAAATGCGCTTGGGGTTGCAGCCAAGGAGCTTCGTGTCTTTCAAGCATCCGACCTGTTGCATGCTCTACCTGCATCTGATCAAGTGGTATGGGCGTCCTGGTTCTTTTTCTCTGCCGCCAAGGATGCCGAGACCATTCGTCCACACGAATCGTACGTGGAATCTGCGCGAAAATCCGAGTTGGTGGTGCGGGTCGTTGATGCTGGATATGTGTACGTGGCGGGCCCGGTTGGTCTTGCGCAGTCCTGGAGATCAAGCTTTCAGAATGCGACAATCGAGGTGGTGGATTTAAGCGAATCACATTTTCCGGAATGAGCGACCTTCCCGATCGAAAGACGAGCAAGCCTTCCAGGATGTCGCTTCCGACCTGCACACTGAAGCGGCCACGGTCGAGCCGGTTCTTAGCGATGCAAGCTCCGTGCTCCGAGCACGAGCACGAGCACGAGCACGCGAACACGCGAACTGTGCGGCTGGTGCCGAGAAGCGTTCGATTTTCGTCCTCAGCAACGTCGCTACCTCGGGCAACGGCATGCGGTCCTCGGCTCGTCAGGACGGGCGCCGCGAAAAGTTGCTCTCGTTCGTCGGCGTGCGCATGGACGGGGCACGGTCCGCCAGGTGGAGGGCGGAGGCCATCGAATGGTGCGGGCAGGGGCGTGCTGGAACAAAGCCGGCTGGTGGCCAAGTACCTGCCCAGCGGGGAGCTCCGCCGGGTGATTCAGCGGCGTTCGGGTTCGCCGGACGTGGTGCGCTGGATGCGGTACGATTCCCTCGGTCGCATGGTGCTCAACGCCGAACCCAACACCTCGACCGGTTTCAGTCCGGACCCGGCTACCGACCCATCGGCGATCAGAGCCTGGAGCTACGCCTACGACGACGCTGGCGACGTGGCCGGCACTTCCGAACCAGGAGCGTTCAGGACGCGGCCGCGCGCACGCTCCCGGTTCCGTAGCATGCACCTTAAGAGCACGTGTGTTGTTGCTGGAATCTCTTGGAGTCAGGTATATTTGCTAGGGTGCGCCTCGGGGGCGGTCTGCGGTATTCCGGCGGTCAACACCGGAACTACTGGAGGTCGAGTTGCATCGGAGCGTAGCGCAAAGGTTCTGAACGCTGTTGAGCACGAGCACGAGAAACGCTCCTGTCAGATGCTCTACGCGTCCTCGCGGGGTGGGGTCTACGCGACTTACGTTGCTCGGGACGCCGGGAATGGCGGACCGCTAGCGGTGGCCATAGTAGCCCCTTTCGCTGGGATTACGACCGTGCATTCAGCAGAACTGGACAGGTATTCCGCGAATCTGCTTGAGCACCTTTGTGGGGCCGCCATGACCGATCAAGTTGAATCCTGCACAAGCAGCGGTGCTGGAGGATCTTGGTATCAGTTCTCACACTACGTGCCGCGCCGTGGATACCTGAGCCGGTGGGTTTGGTCGCCGCGCCTGAGTAGCATTGATCGACAAGTTGCTGACGTGGGGCATGCGATTATGCGCTACGCCGCAGGGCCCGATACCTTGCGGGAGTTCGAACAGGCTCACCTTCAGCAGGTGATGGCCGGGCTGGCGGCACGTTTGGGCGTCAGTGCGGAGCAGATGGCATTATGGCGGACGGCAGGCATCCGTGAATAGGAAGGGCACCGCTGCGAGCCAAGGAGTGAGCTGGGTGGGCCGCGCAGCGGCAGCGGCATGGCGCCAGTGGCGCTAACGGGCGGCGCGGTGCTCGCCGCCGAGGCGAGAGCTGCCTGGCGTGCGACGGGGCAAGGGGCGAGCCCGGTGGCGCCGGGCGGTCGCCGAAGCGCCGCCCGTTCTCACCTTCGCGGCCGAGCCGTCGAGACGATCGGGAGTGGCTGGAAGGTAGGGGAGGGCCTGCTGGAACTGCGCCGGCTGGTGGCCAAGTACCTCCCCAGCGGGGAGCTCCGCCGGGTGATTCAGCGGCGTTCGGGCTCGCCGGACGTGGTGCGCTGGATGCGGTACGATTCCCTCGGTCGCATGGTGCTCAACGCCGAACCCAACACCTCGACCGGTTTCAGTCCGGACCCGGCTACCGACCCATCGGCGATCAAAGCCTGGCGCTACGCCTACAACGACGCTGGCGACGTGGTCGGCACGTCCGACGCCCGAGGATGTGGTGTCAACTATCACTACGACGCTGCCGGGCGGCTCGTCGCTGAGGACTACTCGCCGTGTCTCGAGGAACACGCCGCGTACTCGCCGCCGAACGTTGGAGCGGGCACCGGCCTCGAGGCGTTCTACCGCTACGACCTTGCCGATCCCGAGACCGGTAGCGTTCAGGACGCGGCCGCGCGCACGCTCCCCATCGACGCGAACCTGCTTTGGGGGCGCCTCGCCTCGGTGTCGGATCTAGGGTCGAAGGTGATCTCCAGCTATGACGCGCGCGGCAGAACGAGGGGGGTCGCCCGGCGGATCGTCAAGCCGGGCACTCCGTCGACCGATTTGGCGGATCGGTACGCTCCGCGCTGGTACATTCAGCAGAATGTGCTTGATGCCGCGAGCCGTCCGCTCGAAGTCTCGACGGGGGCCGCCAGCTCGGAGCTTCTGGGAACCGACGGCCGCAGCGTCGTGCAGAACGAGTACTCCGCGCGCGGCGGGGTCAAGCGGACGACCAGCAGCTACGGCGTCCTTCTGGACAGCCGCACCGTGGACGCCAATGGTCTGCCTAGGACTACCGTGTTTGGCGACGCCGCCGGTACCCAGCGCACGCTCAGCTACGACGATCGGCAGCGCCTGCACAGCGTTCAAACCTTTCGGGGCGTGCCGGAGCTGTGGAGCAGCCCGCCGCAGGGCTACAGCTCACCGAGCCCGGAAGAGCCCACCCAGCAGCTCCTGCTCGAAGACTACGACCTCGAATACGACGCCGTCGGCAACGTCACCAAGATCACCGACTGGCGCATTCCCAGTGAATGGCCGAGCTCGGCCAAGCCCGTCACGCGGAGCTTCGAGTACGACGACCTCTATCGCCTGACGCGCGCCACCTATGAGTACGCCGACGGCGCCGACGCTTGGACGTCACCCTACGCCGCAGAGAACGCCGACCAGAGCTCGGTCGAAGGCGAGCCCCGCCCGAGCCCCCACGTCGACTTCGCAGAGCGTTTGCTCGAGCAACGCTACGAGTACGATCACCTGGGCAACATCCGCAAGACCACCGATAACGCCCATGGCTTCTTCGACCGCTCACTGGGGAGCGTCACGCACGGCACGCCCGCGGCGGGGCCGCATCGCCTCGAGACCGCCTCCAATCGCGCGGTGGCCCCCACGTCCTCGCGACAGGGAGATCTCGACGCCGCCTATGACCCCGCGGGCAACCTCACCGACCTCATCGTCCGCCGTGAAGGCCCCTGTTTGCCCCAGGGCGCTTCCTGCTGGCAGCGTTACGCCTACGAATGGGACGAGCTCGGGCGCCTGAACCGAGCGCGGCGGTGGGATCTTTCTCAAGCCAACCCCAACGAACGGGACCTGAACGCCGATCTCGGCGACGCCCTCCCAGCGCGCGCGGCCGACGTCGAACTCCGCTACGCCTACACGGCCGGCGGTGCGCGCGCGCTCAAGACGGCGGTCGACCCTGCCCAGAACGAGCGACACACCGTATACATCTTCGGCAGCCTCGAGCTTCGCAGGACGACCTTCAGCGGCACCGGCATCGAAGCCGACTACGCCCTTTCGGCGACCACGGAGAACGTGCTGCTCGGCGGCGGCGTCAGCGCCCGCGCCCGCGTGGTGTACACCGAAGAGGACCTGCCGTCGCTCATGAGCGGTGGCCGCCACGTCTTTCTACTTCTGAACGACTACCTCGGCTCGAACAGCTTCATCATCGACCACGCCACGGGCGAGCTCGTCGAGTACGCGACCTACCAGGCCTACGGCTCGACCGAGAGCAACTACCGCCCCGAGCGCTGGGGCAGCGTCCGCGAGCCCTACAAGTTCACCGGCAAGGAAGAGGACGTCGAGGTCGGCCTGGCCTACTTCGGAGCACGCTACCTGTCGCTTGGGCTTGGGCAGTGGATGAGCGCGGATCCGGTGACGATTCATAGGATCGGATCGGACGTGAATCCCTATGCCTACGTCGCCGGACGTCCGCTCGTGTCGTTGGATCCGGACGGTCGGGAACTCATCACGATTGGTGCGGTACTCACAACCATGGCGATCGCCGGCGCCATTGGTTTCGGGACCTCGGCCGCGATTTACACTGCCACAAACTGGGAGTCGTGGAACCTTGGTGAATTCCTGGTTGCAGGTGGCATCGGTGCCATCGGTGGTGCCGTAGGCGCCGGCGTCGGTGGTGCCTTTGGTTCGCTGTTTGCGTCGCCGCTTGCCGGTAGTCTTCTGGGCGGTGCGGTCGGAGGGGCAGCGGGGTCATCTGCCGCATACGGCGCAAGTTACTTGGGAGCATTGATTCTCGGCGAGCCGACTCCTGAAGGGGGATTGGGCGACGCCCTATTGAAAGGAGCTGTGCTGGGTGCAGTGGCAGGTTTGGGAACGTATTTGGTCCAGGACGCTACAACCGCACGCTACGCGGAAGGCGAACGTATCGAGGTCCCAAAGAACAAGTTTGCCAACAACGCTCAGGCTGAGCGCTGGGCGGGGGGGCGGTTCCACGACCACGTGCGGATTACGAAGCAGGAGGTTGGTTTTTACACTCATCGCAATCCGGACAACACGATCTCCGTGGGAACAGCGAACGCCGGCGATATGCAAGGACGAGTCGATCCGTTGGCACACATGGCACCTGAACACGATCTGACCTCGTTCGGTCACCTTCACCCGACAGAAGAAGGGGCCGGCTCGGTGGTAAACGAAGACTTCAGTGTCAAAGACGCAGAATTTGTCAAACGTGTACAGAACGCCGAGAACAATGGCGTCTACGCTGGTCATAGAGACACCATTGAGAGCCACTTGTTCACTCCTCGCGGACATCACAAGGTGCAAACACATCCCTCTAGTATCGGCGCGCCGGATGAGAGCACGCTGGGCTCTCTCTACCTGCTAAGACCCGCGACGGCTTGGAGCGGTGGAATGGGGGCATCGGCGCACAGGATCCGCTGGTCCGATGAGTGACTTCTTCCGGCTGGGGAACAAGCTCGCATCGCTGCTGCTTGTCGGCTCGGCGCTCAGCTGCGCCGGATCTACCGTGCCCATCCCAGGATTGCCGGACCGGTGCGAAGCCGGTGAGAGACCCACGTGGACAGACGCTAGGGTGCGACCACTCCTTGATCGGGCATGTCCAGTCCAGGACATGGAATGCAGGATTGGCGCCATGGGCTTAGTAGGTCTTCTCTTGGAGTTTGATGACAGCCTGCCACCCAATGCGAACGAGGGATATCGATTGGTGCACAGTTCCAGGCGCGGCACTATCCTGTTGTCAATGGAGATGAGGACGGGAGGGCCGATTATCAGGTTGAAGCTTTCCTCTCGCGTGGGATACTGCGGGGGGCATTTTATTTGGAAGTGCGAACGATCAGCAACGCCGGCGGAGTGGCACGCTGTGAGCCAGGCAGCAGTCGCCTCCCAAAACTGGCAAGCCGAACGGTTCCCGGCCCGGAAGCTAGACGGGTCCTCCAGCTTTCTAGAGGCGGTCAGGAATGGAAACTATGATTTCGCGTATGGGTCGCCCGATCAGTTTACAGCCCTGGCTCCAGTCGCATCAGCCTTGCTACAATCTGGCTCCTGCGGTAGCGTCGAGCCGGTCAAGATAATTGGCGATGAGTTTCCTCGACAGGCGTTTCGATCTCGCATCTAGATTCGAAATCGGTCGTTGCCCACGACGCCTGTACTGGCGACGGAAAGAACCTATTCGGCTCATGGCCGTGGCTCCGGTCGCAGCGGCGCTGGTCAATGCTGGCTCCTGCGGCGGCATCGCCCCGGCCAAGATTATTGCGAATGAGTTTCCTTGAAAGGAGTCCGCGTCTTGGCGCCGATGTCGGCTCGCTTATGGCGCCGGTGGCAGAGCGGCCGGTGTTGTCGATCGCGTTTCAAGCCCCGGCGGCTGATCGACCGCGCTGGGCGATCGCAGCGACCGCACCAAAGGTCAAGCATACAGGTTCGCAGCGAGCAGGACACCACAGTTCGGACGCATTGATCAGCCATTTGAACTGTTGCCGACCGAATTGACATCGTACGCGAATTCAGATCTGACATCGTAGAGATTTCGAGAAAACCTCGTGCTGCCGTCGCAATCCGCGACCGAAACCATCATACGCAACAGGGGAAAGTGATGCCGACAAACGGCCAGCGCCGTCGCAGGCATTGGCGGCACTACGACGGCGCTGAGTTGGATTTCGCAGGTGGTTTACTGCGGCAGGTCGACCTCCTTGCGCCAGTGGGGCTGAAGCAGGACGCGGTTGACCTGTTTCAGGTCGACGGTTTTGGTGCGATCGCCGCACGGCTTCGAGCAGGGAGCTGAGGCACAGGTTGCGCGCCCGTCGCAGCACACCCTCTGACGAGCGGACGATGAGGCTGAGCGCGTCGTCGGTGAAGGTCGTGTGACCGAGGGCCACCTTGTCGAGCTCGGCGCGGATGAAGTCGGCGACGCTGTCGGGCGCGAGCTTTTGCAGTAGGACCGAGTAGGTGACGCGGTCTTTGAGGTCCTCGTTCACGGTGAGCACGAGCCGACTCATGAGTTCCGGCTGCGCGACGAGGACCAGGCAATGGTTCTTGGGAAAGTCCTCGAAGAGCAGTCGAATTCGGCGCAGCGCGGAGACGTCCATCAGGTGCGCGTCGTCGATGATGGGCGCGAGCATTTTGCCGGCGGTGTTCAGGCGCCGTGCCTCCCTCCGATGAGGCGCTTTTCGCAGCGGAAGTCCGCCCCGTCGGCCTCGATATGAAAGGCCTCGCACAGAATCCGGAGCGTGCTGTGGTAGGTGTGCAGCGTGCGGTTCACGACCGGGGTCATGATGCGCTTCGGATCGTGGTGGCAGAGGGCGTGTTTGATGACGCTCTTGCCGGTACCTGGCTCGCCGACGATCACGCATAGGCCGCCCTGCTGGCAATGGACGCGCAGCGTCTCCAGCACCTCCCGCTGATGGGCTAGCAGGGTCAGGTTTTCCGAGGAAAATGGGTCTTTGGCCAGACCGAAGTGCGCCCGGATCATGACGGCCC